>NZ_VTTK01000003.1:0-307951 GCF_008365135.1 Azospirillum sp. Sh1
GTCGTGTCGGCCGCCGACGGCCCGATGCCGCAGACCCGCGAGCACATCCTGCTGGCCCGCCAGGTTGGCGTTCCGGCGCTGGTCGTGTTCCTGAACAAGGTCGACATGGTCGACGATCCGGAACTGCTGGAGCTGGTCGAGTTGGAAGTTCGCGAGCTGCTGTCCTCCTACCAGTTCCCGGGCGACGACATTCCGATCACCAAGGGCTCGGCTCTGTGCGCCCTGGAAGACCGTCAGCCGGAGATCGGCCGTGACGCCGTTCTGGCTCTGATGAAGACGGTGGACGAGTACATCCCGCAGCCGGAGCGTCCGAAGGACCGTCCGTTCCTGATGCCGATCGAAGACGTGTTCTCGATCTCGGGTCGCGGCACCGTTGTGACCGGCCGTGTCGAGCGCGGCATCGTGAAGGTCGGTGACGAAGTCGAGATCGTCGGCCTGAAGGCGACGGTGAAGACCACGGTGACCGGCGTCGAGATGTTCCGCAAGCTGCTCGATTCGGGTGAGGCCGGCGACAACATCGGCGCGCTGCTGCGCGGCACCAAGCGCGAGGACGTCGAGCGCGGCCAGGTTCTGGCCAAGCCGGGTTCGATCACCCCGCACACCAAGTTCAAGGCCGAAGCCTACATCCTGACGAAGGAAGAGGGCGGCCGTCACACCCCGTTCTTCACCAACTACCGTCCGCAGTTCTACTTCCGTACGACGGACGTGACGGGCATGGTCTCGCTGCCGGAAGGCGTCGAGATGGTGATGCCGGGCGACAACGTCGCCATGGACGTGGCTCTGATCGCCCCGATCGCCATGGACGAAGGCCTGCGCTTCGCCATCCGCGAGGGCGGCCGCACCGTCGGCGCCGGCGTCGTTGCCAAGATCGTCGAGTGATGACCGTCCGGCGTCCACCGCAACGTGGTCGCCGGAGGGAAGGGTAGGGCGACGGGAGACAATCCCGCCGCCGGTTGTAAGAGACGGGCCGTCTTCTCCGCGCAAGCAGGGTGGGCGGTCCGCCCGGTTCTAGCCATCGGGCGTCGGCATTCGGGTCCGTCCGCCTGTCGATCCAGCTTCCTCCGACTGGGGGGAGATTCAGGATTGACACGCGGGCGCTGAACGCCTAGAGATTACGCCCTCTGGATTTTGGGTTGGTGGTAGGCAGCTTCGGCCTAGACGCAGCCCGAGACGAACGGCACGGCGCGCCTCCACGGAGGCGCGCCGTCTGCTGAACGGAACATCCCCTTCGCGCATCCGCCGCGGGGG
Organism: Azospirillum sp. Sh1; assembly: GCF_008365135.1. NCBI lineage: Bacteria > Pseudomonadati > Pseudomonadota > Alphaproteobacteria > Rhodospirillales > Azospirillaceae > Azospirillum > Azospirillum sp. Sh1. Next base: position 1,249 of record NZ_VTTK01000003.1, read on the forward strand.
ATGTTCTTTTTTCGTATCGGCCCGTCGCATCGGTCACAGTGTCGCCCGTCGACCCCGCTTCGGTGGTTCGGCGCGCGGCCTTGCGCTGTCGGCGAAGCCCCAAAGCAGCTCGTGGAGTTCCGGTGACGCGTCCGCGTCATCGCTAGAAGGTGCAAGGGACGTTTGGACATGGACAGCCAGAACATCCGCATCCGTCTGAAGGCGTTCGATCATCGCGTGCTCGACCAGTCGACCAGCGAGATCGTCAACACCGCCAAGCGGACCGGCGCGCGCGTGCGGGGCCCGATCCCCCTGCCGACGCACATCGAAAAGTTCACCGTGAACCGCTCGCCGCACATCGACAAGAAGTCGCGCGAGCAGTTCGAGATCCGCACCCACAAGCGCCTGCTCGACATCGTCGATCCGACGCCGCAGACCGTGGATGCTCTGATGAAGCTCGACCTCGCCGCCGGCGTCGACGTCGAGATCAAGCTCTGATTTTGGTTGGTAAGGGACCTCTCCGGTAAGCGGATGTCCCTGGTCAGGAGATAAAGAACAATGCGATCCGGTTTGATCGCGCAGAAGGTCGGCATGACCCGCGTCTTCACGGACGACGGCCAGCATGTTCCGGTCACTGTGCTGAAAGTCGACAGCTGCCAGGTCGTCGCCGTTCGCACCGAGGACAAGGATGGCTACACCGCCGTCCAGCTCGGCGCGGGCGCCATCAAGGTCAAGAACGTCAACAAGCCTGAGCGCGGGCATTTCGCCAAGGCGCGCGTGGAGCCGAAGCGCAAGCTGGTCGAGTTCCGCGTCGATGCCGATGCCCTGATCGAGGTTGGTGCCGAGCTTTCGGCCGCCCACTTCGTCGCCGGCCAGTACGTCGACGTCACCGGCACCTCCATCGGCAAGGGCTTTGCCGGTGCGATGAAGCGCTGGAACTTCGGTGGTCTGCGCGCCACGCACGGCGTGTCGGTGTCGCACCGTTCGCACGGTTCGACGGGTAACCGTCAGGACCCCGGCAAGGTCTTCAAGAACAAGAAGATGGCCGGTCATCTCGGTGACGAGCGGGTCACGGTTCTGAACCTGCAGGTCGTCGCCGTCGACGAAGCCCGTGGTCTGATCATGCTCAAGGGTGCCGTCCCCGGCGCCGAGGGCGGTTGGCTGCGCATCCGTGACGCCGTCAAGAAGAAGGCTCCGGAAGGCCTGCCCTTCCCGGCCGGCATCAAGTCTGCTCCGGCGGCGGAAGCCCCGGCCGAGACGCAGGAGTGAGCGCCATGAAGGCCACGATCAAGAACCTGAACAACGAAGCCGTCGGCGAGATCGAGCTGTCGGACGCCGTGTTCGGCCTGCCGACCCGCACCGACCTGCTGGCCCGCATGGTGAACTGGCAGCTGGCCAAGCGCCGCTCCGGTAACCACAAGACCAAGGGCATCAGCGAGATCAGCGGCACGACCAAGAAGCCCTACTCGCAGAAGGGCACCGGTCGCGCTCGTCAGGGCTCCATCCGTTCGCCGCAGTTCCGCGGCGGTGCGACCATCTTCGGGCCGGTGGTGCGTTCGCACGCCCACGACCTGACGAAGAAGGTCCGCAAGCTGGCGCTCAAGACCGCCCTGTCGGCCAAGGCCGCCGAGGGCAAGCTGATCGTCCTGGAGGCTGCGGCCGCCGAGACGCACAAGACCAAGGAACTGGCGGCTCGTCTCGCCACCCTCGGCCTGACTTCGGCGCTGATCATCGATGGCTCGAACCTGGACGAGAACTTCGCCAAGGCTTCGCGCAACATCCCGCTGATCGACGTGCTGCCGGAGCAGGGTGCGAACGTCTACGACATTCTCCGCCGCGATACGCTGGTCCTGACCCGCAACGCGGTCGAGCAACTGGAGGCTCGCCTGAAATGAGCAAGCAGTCGAAACCTGCGGTGAGCCAGGAGCGGATGTACGACCTGATCCTCGCTCCCGTCATCACCGAGAAGTCGACGTTGGTGTCGGAGCATAACCAGGTCACGTTCCGCGTGCCGCTCACGGCCTCCAAGCCGGAGATCAAGGCCGCCGTTGAAGGTCTCTTCAACGTCAAGGTGACCGCGGTCAACACCCTGGTTTCCAAGGGCAAGACCAAGCGGTTCCGCGGCACCATCGGCCGTCGCTCGGACTTCAAGAAGGCCGTCGTCACCCTCGCCGAGGGTAACAAGATCGACGTGACCACGGGCATCTGAGCGGGAGTGTGATCCGATGGCTCTGAAGCAATACCGCCCGATTACGCCGTCGCTCCGCCAGCTGGTCATCGTTGACCGCTCGGAGCTGTGGAAGGGCAAGCCGGTCAAGACCCTCACCGAGGGTCTGACCAAGTCTGGTGGACGCAACAACACCGGCCGCATCACCGCGCGCCGGATGGGTGGCGGTCACAAGCGCACCTACCGTCTGGTGGACTTCAAGCGTCGCAAGTTCGACGTTCCGGCCACCGTCGAGCGGCTGGAATATGATCCGAACCGCACGGCGTTCATCGCGCTGATCAAGTACCAGGATGGGACCCTGTCCTACATCCTGGCGCCGCAGCGCCTGAAGGTCGGCGACACGGTCATCTCGGGCGAACGCGTCGACGTGAAGCCCGGCAACGCCATGCCGCTGAAGAACATCCCCGTCGGTTCGATCGTGCACAACGTCGAGCTGAAGGCCGGCAAGGGTGGTCAGGTGGCTCGTTCCGCCGGCACCTACCTGCAGCTGGTCGGCCGCGACGGCGGCTACGCCCAGCTGAAGCTGCCGTCCGGCGAGCTGCGCATGGTTCGTGGCGAGTGCATGGCCACCCTGGGTGCCGTGTCCAACCCGGACCAGATGAACACCAACCTGGGCAAGGCCGGTCGCAACCGCTGGCTGGGCAAGCGTCCGTCGGTCCGTGGCGTCGCCATGAACCCGATCGACCACCCGCACGGTGGTGGTGAGGGTCGCACCTCGGGCGGCCGTCATCCGGTCACGCCGTGGGGCAAGCCGACCAAGGGCAAGAAGACTCGTCACAACAAGAAGACGGATGGCCTGATCCTGCGCCGCCGTCATTCGAAGTAAGGAGGTCGAACGATGGCACGCTCCGTTTGGAAGGGCCCGTTCGTCGACGGCTATCTGCTGAAGAAGGCGGACAAGAGCCGGGCTTCGGGCCGCAACGAGATCATCAAGATCTGGTCGCGTCGTTCGACCATCCTGCCGCAGTTCGTCGGTCTGACGTTCGGCGTCTACAACGGCCACAAGTTCCTGCCGGTTCTGGTTACCGAGCACATGATCGGTCACAAGTTCGGCGAGTTCGCTCCGACGCGGACCTTCTATGGCCACGCGGCGGACAAGAAGGCGAAGAGGAAGTAAGCCATGGGCAAGTCTGCCAATCCCAGCCGGATCGCGGAGAACGAGGCTCTGGCCCGCAATCCGATGATCCGCACCAGCCCGCGGAAGCTCAACCTCGTCGCCCAGCTGATCCGGAACATGGATGCCAGCCGCGCCGTGGCCGAGCTGACCTTCTCCAAGCGCCGCATCGCCGGCGAGGTGAAGAAGGTCCTGCAGGCCGCGATCGCGAACGCCGAGAACAACCACCAGCTCGACGTCGACCGTCTGTACGTGTCGTCGGCGACGGTCGGTCGCGCTCTGGTGATGAAGCGCTTCCACGCCCGTGCCCGCGGTCGCGGCGCCCGGGTCGAGAAGCTGTTCAGCAACCTGACGATCATCGTTCGCGAGCGTGACGCCGCCGTTGCCGAGGGGGCCGAGTAATGGGTCAGAAAATCAATCCGATCGGGCTGCGCCTCGGCATCAACCGGACCTGGGACAGCCGTTGGTTCGCCAAGCGCGACTACGCCAATCTGCTGCACCAGGACCTGAAGCTGCGCGGCTATCTGCAGGGTCGCCTGCAGCAGGCCGGTTGCTCGCGCGTCGTCATCGAACGTCCGGCCAAGAAGGCCCGCATCACCATCCACTCGGCCCGTCCGGGCGTGGTGATCGGCAAGAAGGGCGCGGACATCGAGAAGCTGCGTCTTGAGCTGTCGAAGATGACCGGCAGCGAGGTGAGCCTGAACATCGTCGAAATCCGCAAGCCGGAAATCGACGCCCGCCTCATCGCCGAGAACATCGCCAGCCAGCTCGAGCGCCGTGTGGCATTTCGTCGCGCCATGAAGCGCGCCGTGCAGTCCGCCATGCGTCTGGGCGCCCAGGGCATCCGGATCAACTGCTCCGGCCGTCTCGGCGGTGCGGAAATCGCCCGCATGGAGTGGTACCGCGAGGGCCGCGTTCCGCTGCACACCCTGCGCGCCGACATCGACTACGGTGTGGGCACCGCCAAGACCACCTACGGCACCTGCGGTGTCAAGGTGTGGGTGTTCAAGGGCGAGGTCATGGCTCACGACCCGATGGCGCAGGACAAGCGCATGGGTTCCGAGCCGGTGTCGACCGACGGCGAACCGCGCCGCGATCGGCATGATCGTCGCGACCGTCGCGAGCGCTCCGAGCGCTCCGAACGCGAGTAAAGGGGCCGAGCGATGCTTTCTCCCAAGCGCACGAAATTCCGTAAGGCCCACAAGGGCCGCATCCACGGCAACGCCAAGGGCGGCACCGCCCTGAACTTCGGCTCCTTCGGCCTCAAGGCCCTGGAGCCGGAGCGCATCACCGCCCGGCAGATCGAAGCGGCCCGCCGCGCGATCACCCGTGCGATGAAGCGACAGGGCCGCGTCTGGATCCGCATTTTCCCGGATCTCCCCGTCTCCACCAAGCCCGCCGAAGTCCGCATGGGTTCCGGTAAGGGTTCGCCGGAGTACTGGGCGGCCCGCGTGAAGCCCGGCCGCATCCTGTTTGAACTGGACGGCGTGCCGGCAGATGTGGCAAAAACCGCCTTCGCTCTGGCGGCCGCGAAGCTGCCGATCAAGGTGAAGCTGGTGACCCGCCTGGGCGGTGTCGAGGAGACCGCGGCATGAAGGCCGTAGACATTCGTACGAAGAGCGCGGATGAGCTGAACGATCAGCTCCTCCAGCTCAAGAAGGAACAGTTCAACCTGCGTTTCCAGAAGGCCTCCGGCCAGCTGGAGAACACCGCGCGGGTGAACACGGTGCGCCGCGACATCGCCCGCATCAAGACCATCCTCGGCGAGCGTGCCCGCTCCGCCGACGCCGGCAAGTAAGGGGGATCATCCATGCCTCGCCGCGTTCTGCAGGGCACGGTGGTCAGCGACAAGTGCGACAAGACCGTTACGGTTCTTGTCGAGCGCCGTGTCATGCACCCCGTGTACAAGAAGTTCATTCGTCAGTCGAAGAAGTACGCCGCCCACGACGAGGGCAACCTGTTCAAGGTCGGCGATACCGTTTCGATCATCGAATGCCGCCCGATCTCGAAGTCCAAGCGTTGGACGGTCGTGACGGAGTCCGCCGCCGACAGCGGCGCCGCGTGATAACGAAAGGTCGTAAACAATGATCCAGATGCAAACCAACCTGGAAGTCGCCGATAACAGCGGGGCGCGCCGGGTGCAGTGCATCAAGGTGCTTGGCGGGTCCAAGCGGAAGGTCGCGACCGTGGGCGACGTCATCGTCGTCTCGGTCAAGGAGGCCATTCCGAAGGGCCGCGTCAAGAAGGGCGACGTGCATCGCGCCGTCATCGTCCGCACCGCGAAGGAACTGCGTCGGGAGGACGGGTCGGCGATCCGTTTCGACCGGAACGCCGCCGTGCTCATCAACAAGCAGGGCGAGCCGATCGGCACCCGTATCTTCGGGCCGGTCACTCGCGAGCTGCGCGGCAAGAAGTTCATGAAGATCATCTCGCTGGCGCCGGAGGTGCTGTAATGGCCGCCAAGATCAAGACCAAGGACAAGGTCGTTGTCCTGACCGGCCGTGACAAGGGCAAGACCGGCGAGGTGTTGAAGGTTTTCCCCAAGGAGAACCGTGCCGTTGTGCAGGGCGTGAACGTGGTGAAGAAGCACCAGCGTGCCAGCGCCCGCTCGCAGGGTGGCATCATCGAGATGGAGGCGCCGATCAACGTCTCCAACCTCGCTCACGTCGATCCCAAGGATGGCAAGCCGACCCGCGTCGGTTTCAAGATCCTTGAGGATGGCCGCAAGGTGCGTGTCGCCAAGCGGTCCGGCGAAGTCATTGACCTGTGAGGACCCGGGCATGACCGCACGTCTGAAAGAAGTTTACGATTCCAAGATCCGCGCCGCTCTGAAGTCGGAATTCGGCTATAAGAACGACCTGGAAGTTCCGCGGATCGAGAAGATCGTGGTCAACATGGGTGTCGGCGAGGCTGTCGCCGACTCCAAGAAGATCCAGCTCGCCGTGGCCGAGATGGCCGCCATCACCGGTCAGAAGCCGGTGGTGACCAAGTCGCGCAAGTCGATCGCCCAGTTTAAGCTGCGCGAAGGCATGGCGATCGGCTGCAAGGTCACGCTCCGTCGCGACCGCATGTACGAGTTCCTGGATCGCCTGGTGACGATTGCGTTGCCGCGCGTCCGTGACTTCCGCGGTATCCCGGGTGACAGCTTTGACGGCCGTGGCAACTACGCCATGGGCGTCAAGGAGCAGATCATTTTCCCGGAGATCGATTACGACAAGATCGATCAGATCCGCGGCATGGACATCATCATCGTCACTTCGGCGAAGACCGACCAGGAAGCCAAGGCTCTCCTGAAGGGCTTCGACATGCCGTTCGTGAGCTGAGGCTGGAGCACGACCATGGCTAAGACCAGTGCCATCGAAAAGAACAAGCGTCGCGCCAAGCTGGCCAAGCAGTACGCGAACAAGCGTGCGCGCCTGAAGGCAATCGCGAACGACAAGACCCTCCCGCCGGAAGAGCAATTCGCTGCCCGCCTCAAGCTGGCCGAACTGCCGCGCAACTCCTCGAAGGTGCGCGTCCGGAACCGCTGCGAAATGACCGGGCGTCCGCGCGCGTTCTATCGCAAGTTCAAGCTGTCCCGCGTCACGCTCCGCGAACTGGCCTCGACCGGCCAGATTCCGGGCATGACGAAGTCGAGCTGGTAAGGAGGGTCCGAGAATGTCTTTGAGCGATCCGCTCGGCGATATGCTGACCCGCATCCGCAACGGTCAGCACGCCCGCATGTCCGTTGTGGTTTCCCCGGCGTCTAAGCTGCGCGTCAACGTCCTGGAAGTTCTGAAGCGTGAAGGCTTCATCCGCGGCTGGTCCGAGGAAGAACTGCGTCCGGGCGTCAAGAACCTGAAGATCGAGCTGAAGTACCACGAAGGCGAGCCTGTCATTAAGCAGATCGCCCGTGTGTCGAAGCCCGGCCGTCGCGTCTACTCGAAGATCGCCGACCTGCCCCGTGTCTACAACGGGCTGGGTCTGTCGATCCTGTCGACCCCGCGCGGCGTGATGTCGGACAACGAGGCCCGCTCCGCCAACGTCGGCGGCGAAGTCCTCTGCCGCGTGTTCTAAGGGGGATTGGCAGATGTCGCGCATTGGCAAGCATCCCGTGCCGGTTCCGGCTGGCGTCGACGTGAAGGTCGACGGTCAGCAGGTCACGGCCAAGGGCAAGCTGGGGCAACTCAGCATGACCCTGATCGACGACATCACCGCCTCGCTGGAAGACGGCAAGGTGGTGGTGAAGCCGGCAAACGACAGCAAGCGCGCCCGCGTCATGTGGGCGACCTCGCGCACCCTGATCAACAACATGGTCACCGGTGTCAGCCAGGGCTTCACGATCAACCTGGAAATCAACGGCGTCGGTTACCGCGCGGCCGTGCAGGGCAAGGAGCTGGTCATGCAGCTCGGCTTCTCGCACGACGTGAAGTACCCGATCCCGGAAGGCATCACGATCAAGTGCGACAAGCCGACGGCCATCTCGGTCAGCGGCTACGACAAGCACATGGTCGGCCAGGTTGCCGCCGAGATCCGCGGTTGGAAGAAGCCGGAGCCCTATAAGGGCAAGGGCATCAAGTACGAGACCGAAACCGTCCTGCGCAAGGAAGGTAAGAAGAAGTAACCGCCATGCTGAAGCCAAAGCAACTCCACGAGCGCCGCAAGCAGCGCGTGCGCGCGCAGATTGCCAAGAAGGCCGGCGGGCGCGTTCGCCTCTCGGTCTTCCGGTCCAATCTGCACATCTACGCCCAGATCATCGACGACGAAAACGGCAAGACGCTCGCGTCCGCCTCGTCGCTCGAGAAGGAGCTGCGCGAGCAGCTCAAGCACGGCGGCAACGTCGATGCTGCCAAGCGCATCGGCGAGCTGATTGCCGAGCGCGCCAAGGCCGCTGGGATTACCGAGGTCGTGTTCGACCGCGGTGGTTACATTTACCATGGCCGGGTCAAGGCCCTGGCCGACGCCGCCCGTGAGGGCGGGCTGTCGTTCTAAGGAGGCCCGGATATGGCACGTGAACGTGGGGAGCGGGACAACCGCGACCGGCAGCCGCGCGAGCGGGAAGAAAGCGAGCTGATCGAAAAGCTCGTCGGCATCAACCGCGTCGCCAAGGTCGTCAAGGGTGGTCGTCGCTTCGGCTTCGCCGCTCTGGTCGTCGTTGGTGACGGCAAGGGTCGCGTCGGCGTCGGCTCGGGCAAGGCCCGTGAGGTCCCGGAAGCCATTCGCAAGGCGACCGATCAGGCCAAGCGCGGCATGATCCGTGTTCCGCTGCGCGAAGGCCGCACGCTGCATCATGACACCAACGGCCACTTCGGTGCCGGCAAGGTCGTGCTGCGGGCCGCTCCGGCCGGTACCGGCATCATCGCCGGTGGTCCGATGCGCGCGATCTTCGAGGCTCTCGGCGTCGCTGACGTCGTGACCAAGTCGATCGGCACGTCGAACCCGCACAACATGATCAAGGCGACCTTCGACGCCCTGACCCAGGTCACCAGCCCGCGGTCCGTCGCGGCGCGTCGCGGTCGTCGCGTGAGCGACATCCTCGGCCGTCGTGAGGCCGGCGCCGGACAGGAGGCCTGATCATGGCGGAGAAGAAGACCGTCGTCGTGACCCAGATCGGCAGCCCGATCGGCCGCAAGCACGACCAGCGCGAGACGCTGGTCGGTCTGGGTCTCAACAAGCTGCACCGGACCCGCGAGCTGGAGGACACTCCGGCCGTGCGGGGCATGATCGCCAAGGTCGCGCACCTGGTCCGCGTCGAGAACGAGGGCTGAGATCATGACCAAGCTTAATGACCTGCGTGACAACGCCGGTGCCCGCAAGGCGCGCATGCGCGTCGGTCGTGGTATCGGTTCGGGCAAGGGCAAGACCGCTGGCCGCGGCGTGAAGGGTCAGACCTCGCGCACCGGCGTGGCGATCAACGGCTTCGAAGGCGGGCAGATGCCTCTGCACCGCCGCCTGCCGAAGCGTGGTTTCCGGAACATCTTCGCCAAGGAATACTCGGTGGTTAACCTGGGCATGATCCAGAAGGCCATCGACCTGGGCAAGCTGAACGCCGCCGAGACCATCGATGCCGCGGCGCTCAACGCCGCCGGTGTCACCGGCAAGCTGAAGAAGGACGGCGTCCGTCTCCTGGCCAAGGGCGAGCTGACCGCGAAGGTTTCCTTCACGGTCGCCGGTGCGTCCAAGTCGGCCATCGAGGCGGTCGAGAAGGCTGGCGGCAGCGTCACGCTGACCGCTCCCGCCGCCGAAGCCGCCGAGTAAAGTTCCGCGACAAGCCCGTGCTTGCGTGCGGGCTTTCGTGGCACTACAAAAAGCGAAGTCGCGAGGGGCGGCCTGCGTCATGCAGTGCCGCCCCGTTCGCGCTTACGGGACAGGGATTGGACCATGGCATCAGCGGCCGAGCAGCTTGCCGCCAACATCAATTTCGGGGCTTTCTCCAAGGCGACCGAGCTGAAAAAGCGGATTTGGTTCACCTTGGCGGCCCTGATCGTCTATCGGTTGGGCACATACATCCCGATTCCGGGCATTGATCCGCACATTCTGCAGGACGTGTTCAAGCAGCAGGGCAGCGGCATCCTGGGCATGTTCGACATGCTGGCCGGCGGCGCGCTGCACCGCATGACCATCTTCGCGCTCAACATCATGCCGTACATCTCGGCGTCCATCATCGTGCAGCTGCTGACCGCCGTGTCGCCGCAGATGGAGGCGATGAAGAAGGAAGGCGAGGCCGGGCGCAAGAAGCTGAACCAGTACACCCGATTCGGCACGGTGGCGCTCGCCACGGTGCAGGCCTACGGCCTTGCGGTCGGTCTCGAGTCGATGCGCGGCTCCACGGGAGCGGCGGTGCTCGATCCGGGCCTGTTCTTCCGCGTCGCCACGGTCATCACGCTGGTCGGCGGCACCATGTTCCTGATGTGGCTGGGTGAGCAGATCACCGCCCGCGGCATCGGCAACGGCACCTCGCTGATCATCTTCGCCGGCATCGTCGCGGAACTGCCGCGCGCGCTGGTCAACACGCTGGAACTCGGCCGTCAGGGCGCTCTGTCCACCGTCTTCATCATCCTGATGCTGCTGATGGCCGTGGGCGTGGTGTTCTTCATCGTCTTCATGGAGCGCGCCCAGCGTCGTCTGCTGGTGCAGTACCCGAAGCGACAGGTCGGCAACCGGGTGTTCGGCGGCGAAGCGTCGCACCTGCCGCTGAAGATGAACACGGCCGGCGTCATTCCGCCGATCTTCGCGTCGTCGCTGCTGCTGCTTCCGCTGACTGCGGTGGGCTTCGCCGGCGGCGAGGGGCCGGAGTGGCTGCAGGCGGTGTCGCGCTACGTCGCGCACGGTACGCCGCTCTATATGCTGCTGTATGCCTCTCTGATCGTGTTCTTCTGCTTCTTCTACACCGCCATCGTCTTCAATCCGACGGAGACGGCCGACAACCTGCGCAAGTATGGCGGCTTCATCCCGGGCATCCGTCCGGGCAAGAACACCGCCGACCACATCGACTATGTGCTGACGCGGCTGACGGTCATCGGCTCCGCCTACCTTGTGGCGGTTTGTCTCCTCCCCGAAATCCTGATATCCCAGCACTCGGTTCCGTTTTATTTTGGCGGCACCAGCCTGCTGATCGTGGTCACCGTCACGATGGACACGGTCGCGCAGATTCATTCCCACCTGCTGGCTCACCAGTATGAGGGATTGATCAAGAAATCTAAGCTTCGGGGGAGAAAGTAATGAACCTCATACTGCTCGGTCCGCCGGGCGCCGGGAAGGGGACCCAGGCGCGCCGTCTGGAAGACACTCGTGGTCTGGTGCAGTTGTCGACCGGCGACATGCTCCGCGCCATGGTGGCGGAAGGTGGGCCGCTCGGGCAGCAGGCGAAGGAGATCATGGCCGCCGGCAAGCTGATGCCGGACGAGCTGATGGTCAGCATGATCGCCGAGCGCATTTCGAAGCCGGACGTGAAGAACGGCTTCATCCTCGACGGCTTCCCGCGCACCGTGGCCCAGGCCGAGGCGCTCGACAAGATGCTCGACGAGAAGGGCCTTAAGCTCGACCATGTGATCGAGATGCGGGTGGTCGACGACGTGCTGGTGGAACGCATCACCGGCCGTTACACCTGCGCCAAGTGTGGCAAGGGCTATCACGACAGCTTCGAGAAGCCGAAGGTCGAGGGCGTCTGCGATGTCTGCGGCAGCACCGAGTTCAAGCGGCGCGCCGACGACAATGCGGAGACGGTGACCACCCGTCTGGCCCAGTACCATCAGCAGACGGCGCCGATCCTGCCCTATTACCAGGGCCGCGGCGTGCTCAAGGTGGTGGACGGCATGGCCGACATCGATGAGGTGACCAAGGAGATCGGGACGATCCTCGCCAGTTGAGGATCGTCGCCGGTCGGTTGTAAAAAGGCCGCAGTCTCCTTCGGGAGGCTGCGGCCTTTTTCGTTATCAGGGGCGGATTTCGGAGATCAGGCGCCGGTGGCGTCGGGGGAGGGCGTGGCGTTCGACCGGACGGCCGGTTCATCGGTCATGGTGCGGTAGCGCGCCAGAATCCAGCCGAGATGGGCGGTGACGGCGTTGGCAGCGCCATCCGGATCGCGCCGGGCGATGGCCTGATGGATGGCACGATGGTGGTCGATCATCAGCGCTTCATGGTTCTCCATGAAGGGTTCGGTGTGTTTCATTTCGACCATGTTGCCGAGGATGTCGCGGATGGTCGACAGCAGGTGGAGATAGACCGGACTGCCGGACGCCTGGGCGACGGCAACGTGGAAATCCATGTCGTCCGCCGCGCGTCCGCCATCGCGGTTGGTCTCGCTCATCGCCGCCAGGATGCGGCCGATGGTGTCGATCTGCTCCTGCGTCGCGCGTTCGGCTGCGCGGCGGGCCGCCCAACTTTCCAGCGCCATGCGGATCTCGACGAGATCGCAAAGGTTCTGATGGGTGCTGCGCACCATGGTGGTCAGGGCGCCGTCCATCACACCGGCCGAGGACACCACGCGCGTGCCGCCGCCCTGGACCGCGGTGAGGAATCCCTGGGTCTTCAACTTTTGCAAGGCGGCGCGGACGGATACCCGGCTGACGTGCAGCTGTTCGGCCAACTGGCGTTCGCCCGGCAGGCGCTCCCCCGGCACCAGCTCGCCACGCGCGATGCGGTCGAGAAGCTGTTGGGCCACCCACTCCGATATGCGTTGCGAGGAGGAGGGGACGTGAGCGCTGTCGTCGGTGCCGGGCACGGTTTGTTCCCCTTTGATCGGAAGGCGGTTCATCGATGGTTGGTCATACCGGTAACGGTCCCTGCGGGCGCGGTCAATGGGGCACAGCCACGCTGCGGCGCCTTGCCCGCGGGACGGAAAAACAGAGCGGCGATCACGCGAAGACGGTGTCTCAGCGGCTGCCGCGGCGAGCCATCAGGATGCCCAACAGGATCACCGCGGCGCCGACCGCCTGCAAGGGTCCCAAAGGTTCGTTCAGCAGGATCCAGGCGAGGATCGCGGCCGCCGCCGGCTGCAGCAGCAGGCTCACCGACGAGAAGGACGCCGGCAGGTGTGCGAGGGCATAGGCGATCAGGCTCTGGCCGCCGGCATGGCTGAACAGGGCGAGGCCGGCCAGAACGGCCCAACCGGCGGCGCTCCCCGGCAGCATCGCCTCGCCGTCGGACAGTCCCAGCGGCAGCAGCACGACAGCGGTGATGGCCCCGCTCCAGGTCATGATGGTCGCGGTGGAGAATTCGGCGCGCAGGCGCCCGACCGACAGGATATAGCCGGCATAGAAGGCGGCGGTCAGCAGGCCCAGCGCGTCGCCGAACAGGTGATCGGCGCCGAGTTGGAAACTCTGGCCCATCAGCACGACGGCGCCGGCCAGCGCCAGCAGCATGCCCAGGACGAACCGGCCGGTGATCCGCTCCTTGAACAGGAACCATGCGGCCGGCGCCACGAACAGCGGGGCGAAGTTCGCGAGCAATGTGGAGTTTGCGACCGAGGTGTAGCGGATCGACGTGTGCCAGATCGCAAGATCGCCGGCGAAGAACAGCCCTGCCAGCGACAGCCTGCCATAGTCGGAGAGTGAGGACGGGCGGCGGCTGGCCCGTCCGCCCCGCTGCCACGATTCGCTGCCCATCCACAGCGCCAGGACCGGGGTCGCCAACGCCGTGCGCCAGAAGCCGGTGGCGACCGGACCGACCTCCGACAGGCGGACGAAGATGGGCGCGAAGGCGATGCCCAAGGCGCCGATCAGCAGCGCGATCAGGGCGATGCGCTGCGTCCGGTACAGATGGTCGGCGGTGAAGGCACTGGCGTCTGGCATGGACCGCTTATATCCGCGGTCCAGCCACCGGGCCAGCGGGATGCAAGTCATGGCTGCCGTGCGCCTCCGCGGTTCCCCCGGAAGCTGCCGGATGGGCGGCCAAGCCGGCCTTTTCGGCCGGGATGCGGATCAGCGCGGCCGGATGCGGCGAAGCGACACCGCCTCGTCGTCTTCGGTGCTGTACTCATCGTAATGCACCGGGCAGCGGCCGTCCTTGCGCGGCTTGTCCTTCACCGTCGCCGGATACCAGTCGCCTTTCCACTGGACCTCCACCCGCATGCCGGGCTGGCACAGCGACGCTCCGGCCTGATAGCCGGCAGCGGGGGCGGTCGCCATCGGGCTTGGGGAAGCGCCCGGCGGGATGGGGCTCAGCATCGGCGCCGCCGCGGGTGCGGGGGCCGGCTTCTCCTGGTCGCAGAAGGCGGTGCAGACGCGCTTGGCGATCACCTGCCCGCCGCAGCTTCCACCGAAACAGTCGCGATAATCGGCCTCGCACCGCGCTTCGCAGCTGCTGTTGCCGCAGGAATAGGAGCGGTCGAAATCGCTCACCGACTTCTTGATCGGCTTCTTCTCCGCCTGCTGGCGGTTGACATAGGACTGATACTCGTAGAGGGCCCGCGACCGCGCCTCGTTCACGCAGGCCTGCTGCGACATGCCGCAATTCTGACGGCAGTAATTGCGGTTCTGCTGGCACTGGTTGACGCAGAGCCGGCCTTCGGCCGAGCTTGGCGGGACGAGGCTGTATTGCGTCTCGTAAACGGGTCCGCAAGCGCTGAGCAGCGCCATCACGGCAAAGCAGAGGGTGAGCAGGCGGAGCATGCGGGGTGTCTTCCGGGTGGGTTCGCGCGGAGAGGGAGTCGGAGCGTATCAGCTTGCCGTTCGGGCTACCACCATCGGCCGCGCTTCCGCCCGGCGCTGCGGTTGCGCTAGTGTGGCATATGGCCTCATCACCTTCCGAACATCGCCAGCCCGTCACCGCTCCCGCACCGGCGCCCCGTGCGGCAACGCCGCTGTTGGGTCCGAACGATCCGCCGCCGACGACCACGCTGAACCCGGATGCCGGCGGGCCGCTGCTGCTGGTGTGCGACCATGCGTCGCGTGCGATTCCCGCCCTTCTCGGCGACCTGGGTTTGCCGGAGGAGCAGCTCTGCCGCCACATCGCCTACGACATCGGGGCGGCGGAGGTGACGCGGCGGCTGGCCGACCGCTTTGGCGCCACCGCGGTGCTGTCCGGTTTCTCCCGTCTGGTGATCGACCCGAATCGCGCGATCGAGGATCCCACGGCGATTCCGGTGGTCAGCGATGACGTGGTGATCCCCGGCAATCGCGCGCTGGATGCCGAGGCCCAGGCCCAGCGGGTGGAGGCGCTGTTCAAGCCCTATCACGCCGCGGTGGCGGCGGCCGTCTCGACGATCCGCGCCCGCGGACAGGTGCCGGTGATGGTGTCGGTCCACAGCTTCACCCCGGCGATGCGCGGTGTGGCGCGGCCCTGGCACATCGGCGTGCTGTGGGACAACGATCCGCGCCTGCCGGTGCCGCTGATCGAGGCGCTGAAGGCCGATGGCCGCTGGTGCGTCGGCGACAACCAGCCCTATTCCGGCCGCGGCACGCTGGGCGGTACGGTGGAGACCCACGCGACGCCCGCCGGATATCCCAACGTCCTGCTGGAGGTTCGGCAGGACCTGATCGCAACGCCCGAGGGTGCCGAACTGTGGGCGCAGGTGATCGGCGATGCGCTGGAACCGCTGCTGTCCCTGCCGTCGCTGGCGACCATCCACCATTATCCGCGGGCCTGAACATCGAATGGAAAGCGCCGTGCCAATGGAAAGCGCCGTAAGCGAACCGTCCTTCACCCTCGGCCTGGAAGAGGAATATCTGCTGGTCGACCGCGGCACGCGCGACATCGTGCCCAGCCCGCCCGACGAGATGCTGGAAGCCTGTCAGGAAC
This sequence comes from Azospirillum sp. Sh1, assembly GCF_008365135.1. Taxonomy (NCBI): domain Bacteria; kingdom Pseudomonadati; phylum Pseudomonadota; class Alphaproteobacteria; order Rhodospirillales; family Azospirillaceae; genus Azospirillum; species Azospirillum sp. Sh1. The sequence goes on from NZ_VTTK01000003.1 coordinate 16,788, forward strand.
AGGCGCCGGGCCGCATCCACCCGGAATTCCTGCGCTGCCAGATCGAGGTGGGGACGCCGGTCTGCAGAACGCTGGACGAGGCGCGGACCGAGTTGGCGGCGTTGCGCGCCACAGTGGCCGGGGTGGCCGACCGCTATGGGCTGGCGCCGATCGCGGCCTCCACCCATCCCTTTGCCGCGTGGGAGCCGCAGAAGCACACCAACCGCGACCGCTACAACATGCTGGCCCGCGATCTGGGCGCGCCGGCCCGCCGGCTGATGATCTGCGGCATGCATGTCCATGTCGGGATCGAGGACGACGACCTGCGCATCGACCTGATGAACCAGGTCCGCTATTTCCTGCCGCATCTGCTGGCGCTGTCGACCTCCTCGCCCTTCTGGCGCGGGCGCGACATGGAGCGCCGGTCCTACCGGCTCAGCGTCTGGCACGAGCTGCCGCGCACCGGCATGCCCGCCGGCTTCCAGAGCTTCGGCGAGTATCAGAGCCACGTCGCCGTGCTGGTGAATGCCGGGGTTATCGAGGACGCCAGCAAGCTGTGGTGGGATATCCGCCCGTCCTCGCGCTTCCCGACGCTGGAGATGCGCATCACCGACATCTGCACCCGGCTGGACGACGCGGTGACGGTGGCGGCGCTGTATCGCTGCCTGCTGCGCATGCTGTGGCGGCTGAAGGCGCGCAACGTCACCTGGCGGCCCTACAAGAACCTGCTGATCGAGGAAAACCGCTGGCGCGCCCAGCGCTATGGGCTGGACAGCGGGCTGGTCGATTTCGGGCAGGGGCGCATCGTGCCCTATGCCGACCTGCTGGACGAGATCATCGACCTGACCCGCGAGGATGCCGAGCATTTCGGCTGCACCGCCGAGGTCGAACGGGCGCGTGAGATCGTCGCCCGCGGCACCAGCGCCCATCGGCAGATCGCGATCTTCCAGGCGGCGCTCGCCGACGGCGCCGACGAGGACGAGGCGCTGCGCCGGGTGGTGGACTGGCTGGCGGAGGAGACGATGGTGGGGGTGGCGCCCTGAGGGATACGCTTCGGCGCAGCGCCTCCCAACCGCCCCCTCCCAACCGCCCCCTCCCAACCGCCTTGACGCGCGCGTCAGGTCTCCATACGCTTCCGCACCGTCGATGCCGCTGGAATGCGGGTTGAACAGGGCTGGCAAATAAAAAGCTGACAAGCAGAGAGGGCCGCTCGTCGTTGGCGGCCCTCTTCCAACATCAAGGGGAGGGAGGAGCATGGCCGGCGCCAAGTTCCTGAAGTTCGATACGCAGAGCCTGCATGCAGGCCAAAGGCCCGATCCGGCGACCGGATCGCGGGCGGTTCCGATCCACCTGACCTCCTCCTACGTCTTCAGCGACGTCGATCAGGCGGCGGCCCTGTTCAATCTGGAACGGCCCGGCCACATCTATTCGCGCATCTCCAACCCCACCGTCGCGGTGCTGGAGGAGCGGCTGGCGACGTTGGAAGGCGGGGTGGGTGCGGTCTGCACCGCCAGCGGACAGGCGGCGCTGACGCTCGCCATCATGACGCTGATGGGGGCGGGCGGGCACATCGTCGCGTCCTCCTCCATCTATGGCGGCAGCCGCAACCTGCTGGCCTATACGCTGCCGCGTTTCGGCATCACCACGACCTTCGTCCATCCGCGCGACCTTGACGGCATCCGCGCGGCGATCCGGCCGGAAACCCGGCTGGTCTTCGGCGAGGTGCTGGGCAATCCGGGGCTGGAGGTGCTGGACGTGCCGAAGGTCGCGGCCATCGCCCATGAGGCCGGCATCCCGCTGCTGATCGACTCGACCTTCACCACGCCCTATCTCTGCCGCCCGTTCGAGCATGGCGCCGATCTGGTCATGCATTCCTGCACCAAGTGGCTGGGCGGGCACGGCACCGCCATCGGCGGCGTGGTGATCGACGGCGGCCGCTTCGACTGGGAGGCGTCCGGCAAGTTCCCGACCCTGACCGAGCCCTATGCCGGCTATCACGGCATCGATTTCGCCGAGGAATACGGCCCGGCCGCCTTCATCGCCCGCGCCCGCGCCGAGGGGCTGCGCGATTTCGGCGCCTGCATGAGCCCGATGAACGCCTTCCAGATCCTGCAGGGGGTGGAAACGCTGCCGCTGCGGATGAAGGCGCACATCCACAACACCCGCAAAGTCATCTGCTTCCTGGAAGGGGAGCTGAATGCGGAGAAGGGCGCCGTCGCCTGGGTCTCCTATCCGGAGCTGGTGGACCATCCCGACCACGCCCTGGCCGCCCGGCTGCTGCCGCACGGCGCCGGCTCCATCATTTCCTTCGGCATCCGGGCCGGTGCGCATGGCGGCCGCGAGGCCGGTCGCCGTTTTATCGAGTTGCTGTCCCTGTTCTCGCACCTCGCCAACGTCGGCGACGCCAAGTCGCTGGTCATCCATCCCGCCAGCACCACCCACGCCCAGCTCGATGCCGAAGCGCTCGCCGCCGCCGGGGTGGGGGAGGACATGATCCGCCTGTCCATCGGGCTGGAGGATTGCGAAGATCTGATCGACGACCTGAAGCAGGCGCTGCGCGCCGCCACCAAGGGCTGAGGGCCGCGCCATGCAGTTGACCGTCAACGGAACCCCCGTCTTCGTCCACACCGGTGGCCGGGACATCGATCCCGCCCGTCCTGCCGTCGTGCTGATCCACGGCGCCGGCATGGACCACAGCGTGTGGAGCCTGCAAAGCCGCTTTCTCGCCCACCATGGCCGCTCGGTGCTGGCGGTCGACCTGCCGGGGCATGGCCGCTCCGGCGGGGAGCCGCTGGGCAGCATCGCCGCCATCGCCGATTGGGTGATCGCCCTGCTGGATGCCGCCGGGCTGGAACGGGCGGCGCTGATCGGCCATTCCATGGGGGCGTTGGTGGCGCTGGACGCCGCCGCCCGCCATGGCGCCCATCATGGTGGGCGGGTGGAGGCAATCGCGCTGCTGGGCATCGCGGAGCGGATGCCGGTCCACCCCGACCTGCTGGCCGCCGCCCATGCCGGCGAGCAGTCGGCCATCGACATGGTGGTCGGCTGGGGCCACGGCCCGCGCGGCCATGGCGGCGCCCAGGGCGGCGGTTGCCCGACGCCGGGGCTGGCGCTGATCCCCGGCGGGCGCCGGCTGATGGCGTCGGTCCGTCCGGGCGTGCTGGGTGTCGATCTGGCAGCATGCAACGATTATGGACAAGGGGCCGATGCCGCGGCGGCGGTCGACTGTCCGGCGCTTTTCCTGCTGGGCACGCTCGACAAGATGACACCGGCGAAGGCCGGGCGATCGCTGGCGGCCCGCGTCAAGACTTCGCAGGTCGTCGTCCTGCCGCAGACCGGACACATGGTGATGACCGAAGCCCCCGACGCAGTGCTGGAGGCGCTGACTTCCTTCCTGTCCTTGCGCCGGGGATAAGGACGGCGGGATAAGTGTTTCAGTGCCGAAATCAATGGCCCGGAGTCGGGTTAGTCCTGACATGAACCATTGATGACCCCTCATTACTCTGCAAGGCGGGATCGAAGCCATCCCGCCGTTCGCAGCAGGTTCGGGGGGTATCATCTTGCAGGATGGCGAGCATCGCGCGACCGCACTGGCTGTCGGTGCCCTGTTCCGCGATTGCCGGGAGGTCGTCGCGCTGTTGTCGGCCGACGGGCGCGTGCTCCGCATCAGCGACGCCGTCGCAGATCTGCTGGGCCACACTTCGGATAGGCTGACCGGCGCGTCGTTCGACGGCCACATCCATCCCGATGATGTGGAGGAGGCGCGGCGCCGGTTCCAACGGCGCGCGGCGGCCCCGGCCGGCAGCAGCGGCCGTATCGTTTTCCGCTTCCGCCATGCCGATGGCGGCTGGCGTTGGCTGGAGGTCACAACCCGCAACGAGCTGGCCGATCCGTCCATCGGCGGACTGGTGCTGACCTTCCGCGACATCAGCGACCACATCGCCCTGTCGGAACGCCTGCGGGCCAGCGAAGCGCGCTACCGCACATTGGCGGAGGCGGTGCCGGTCGGTATCCTGCAGGCAGATGCCGACGGCCAGGTGCTGTTCGCCAATGCCCGGCTTGCCGGCATCACCGGGCTGGAGCCCGACCGGCTGCTCGGCGGCGGCTGGCTCGATGCCGTCCATCCCGACGACCGGGCGCGGGTCGCGGCGGACTGGCGGCTGGACGCGGCCGGCGATCCGGCGCCGACCGATTTCCGCTTCCACGACCCCGACGGGTCCGGCGCCGACCGGCGGGTGCTGTGCCAACGCATGCCCCTGGAGGATGGCGGCACCATCGCCACCATCACCGACGTCAGCGAATATGTGCACACCGCCAATGCCCTGCGCCTGTCGGAGGCGCGCAACAAGGCGATCCTCGACACCGCGGCCGACGCGATCCTGACCATCGACGAGGCCGGTGTGCTGCACAGCTTCAACCGGGCGGCGGAGGCGATGTTCGGCGTTTCCGCCGGGGACCTGCTGTGGCGCCCGCTCGACCGCCTGATCCCGCTGGCGGACCTGCGGGAGGAGGGCGGCGTCCGGCTGGAGTTCGCGCCCGGCCAGACCACGGCGTTGATCGCCCGCGACCGGGGGGCTGAGGCTGAGCGCGCCGACGGTACCCGCTTCCCCGTGGAGCTGTCGGTCGGCGCCAGCGAGGTGGAGGGGCGCAGGCTCTACACCGCCATTCTCCGCGACGTCACCGAACGCCGCCGGGCGGAGGCCGAGTTGCTGGCGGCCAAGGCCGCGGCGGAGGCGGCCGACCGCGCCAAATCCATCTTCATTGCGGCGATGAGCCACGAACTTCGCACCCCGCTGAACGCGGTGATCGGCTTCTCCCAGCTTCTGGAGGTGCAGGCCGGACGAACGGTTGGCGACGCGCAGCGGACCGATCAGATGCGCGATTGCGTCGGCGCGATCCGTCAGGCCGGCGAGCAGCTGTTGGCGATCATCGACGACATCATCGACATGGCGCGCGTCGATGCCGGCGGGCTGTCCTTGACCGAAGGACCCGTCGATTTGTCGGCGGTCGCCGAACGGGCCGTGGCGAACCTGCACTTTCACGCCACCCGCCGGAGTGTGACGGTCGAAGTGACGGCCGATGGCGAACTGCCGCCGATGCGGGGCGACGAACGGCGCCTGGTCCAGGCGCTGGGCAACCTGCTGTCCAACGCCATCAAATTCAGCCATCCGGGGGACGTCGTCACCCTGACGGCGGCATTGGCTGCCGACGGCTGGCTCGCGCTTTCGGTGCGGGACCGTGGCGTCGGCATGCGGACGGAGGACATCGCCAAGGCGATGACCCCCTTCGGCCAGATCGACCAGAGCGCCACCCGCCATCACGAGGGCGTCGGGCTTGGCCTGCCGCTGGCGCTGCGTCTGGCGCAGGCCCATGGCGGCACGCTGACGCTGGACAGTGCACCGGGGCAGGGCTGTACCGCCACCATCCGACTGCCGCCCTCGCGGATCATGACCATCGAAGAGATGTTGGTGACCATGTCCTGATCTGGCCTGCGCCGGCCGGATGTGTCAGAAGCTGTCGCAGAGGGTCCGCCCGGCGGGCGGTCGGCTTTTGAAAGGCAGGTGTGCGATGGCGGCTCGGGACGAGTCCAGGCAGGCGGTGGTTCTGGTCAGCGGCGGTCTCGACTCGACGACGGTGCTCGCCATCGCCAAGGCCGAGGGCTACCGGGTCAACGCCCTGAGCTTCCGCTATGGCCAGCGCCATTCGGTGGAACTGGAGGCGGCACGGCGGGTGGTCGCGGCGATGGGGGTGGAGCGGCATGTGATCGCCGATATCGACCTGCGCGCCTTCGGCGGCTCCGCCCTGACCGATTCCATCGACGTGCCGAAGCACGAAAGCGCCGCCGATCTGGCGGCCGGGCTGGGGGAGGGCATCCCCGTCACCTATGTGCCGGCGCGCAACACCGTCTTCCTGTCCTTCGCGCTGGCCTGGGCGGAGACGCTGGGGGCGTCCGACCTGTTCATCGGCGTCAACGCGCTGGATTATTCCGGTTATCCCGACTGCCGCCCCGAATACATCGCCGCCTTCGAGACGCTGGCGAACCTCGCCACCAAGGCGGGGGTGGAGGGCACCAGCCGGTTCAAGATCCATGCGCCGCTGATGCGGATGGACAAGGCCGCCATCGTCCGCCGCGGGCTCGAGCTGGGGGTCGACTACAGCCTCACCCACTCCTGCTACGACCCGACGCCGGAGGGGCTGTCCTGCGGCGCCTGCGACAGCTGCCTGTTGCGCCTGAAGGGCTTTTCCGAAGCCGGAACGACCGATCCGATCCGTTACGCCAGCGGAATGAACAAGTAATCCCTTACGGCTGCTTCCGGTACGCCGCAGCGGAAATCTCGACTTGCCGAACAAGATAAAATTTTATATAAAAGCGTATCGATTTGTTCGGGAAGCCGAGGGAGCGCATCATGGCTGCCACCTCCTGGATGGGACCGCGCCTGAGCGGCCGGGCAGCGCGGGCGGTGCTGAGCGAGCATCGCCGCGCCAACGCCCGCAAGCGCGGCTGGTCTCGTGACATCGCCCGCTTGATTCTGGTCGCCTCCGTCCTGGTGCTGGGCGTGCTGGCGGTGGAGATCGGCCGCAAGGCGGTCACCATCCTCGGCCACAGCGCCGCCCAGCATTCGATCGAGATCGTCGGCTGAGGGCTTGGGCTGAGGGCTTGGGCTCAGGGCAGGACCACCACATAGCGTTTGGTGGTGGCCACGACCACCGTCCAGCTTCCCGTGAAACCCGGTTCGATCACGAAACGGTCCCCGGCCTTCAAGGTCCAGGAGCGCCCGTCGTCATGGGTGACGACGCTCTCGCCCTCCAGAATCTCGCAATATTCCCACTCGTCATAGACGATGCGCCAGGATCCGGGCGTCGACCGCCAAGTGCCGGCGAACCGCTTGCCGTCATCCGATTCGTAGCCGTTCCAGGTGGTGAAGACCGGTGACCCGGCCAGGATGCGGTCGGCGGCCGGCGCGCCGGTTTCCGGCGTGATGCCGTCGGGAGTGGGCAGCATGGACAGGGTCATCGATGGTCCTTCTCACCAGTCGGCCAGCAGCGCCGGCAGGTCGCGGATCGAGTCCAGCCGGCGGTAGTGATCGTCGGGCACCTCCGCCTCCTCATGCGCCCAGGTGATGGCATAGGGGATGTGGACGGCGTGGGCACCGGTGGCCAGCACCGGCAGGATGTCCGAGCGTACCGAATTGCCGACCATCAGGAAACGGGCCGGATCGATGCCGTGGCGGTCCATCACCCGCCGGTAGGTGGCGGGGTCCTTCTCGCTGACGATCTCCACCGCATGGAACAGCTCCGACAGGCCGGAGCGCGCGATCTTGCTCTCCTGGTCGAACAGGTCGCCCTTGGTGATCAGAACCAGCCGGTGGCGGCCGGCCAGCGTCTCCACCACCTCCGACACGCCGGGCAGCAGTTCCACCGGATGCTCCAGCATCGCCTTGCCGAAGTCGATCAGGCTCTGCAGGTCGCGGGCCGGGACATGGCCGTCGGTGACGGCGATCGCCGTCTCGATCATCGACAGCACGAAGCCCTTGATGCCGTAGCCATAGACGCGGAGGTTCGCCCGTTCCGCCTCCAGCAGGCGGCGGTCGAGGTCGGTGGGATCGGCGGCATGGGCCAGCAGGGCGCGGAAGCGGTCCTGCGTCATCGAAAACAGCGATTCATTGTGCCAGAGCGTATCGTCGCCATCGAAGCCGATGCTGTCGAAGGTCTGGCCGGCGGGGGTGAGGGGGCTGTTCATGAACCTGTCCACTGGTCCGCTGAATTGATCCGTAAGTAAAACAATACATCGCCCAAGTGGGGCGGCCTTGTCCAGGGGCTGTCGTTGCAGGGGTCCATTATTGTCAGTATAGCGAACCGTAAGTATCCGCAATGACGTTTTTGCCACAGACCGGTGACATTCCATGGCGAGTTCTTCGCTGCCTGCAAAGCGGGCATGTTGCCGTCGGGGGTGGCAACATGGCTCGAAGAAGCATAATTATATTTCCACACAAGGAGGACGTGATCGCCGACCGGCGGACCCTCCATAACAAGACATCTCAGGAATCTCCATCATGGCAACCCTTCTTCATTCGGCCGAGACCGGCCACAGCACTTCCACCTTCGCCCATGTCGTCGAAGTCGCGTCGAACCTGCTGGGCCTGTGGCGCCAGCGCATCGTGACCCGCCGCGAACTGGGCTATCTGGACGACCGTATGCTCCAGGACATCGGCTTCAGCCGCCTGGACGCCGAGCGCGAGATGTCGAAGCCGTTCTGGCGCGAATGAGCGCCTGCACGCCGGCCGGCGAACGCACCGGAAAAGGCCGCTTCCGTTGATCGGAGGCGGCCTTTTTCTTTGTCCGATGCTTGGCGTGCCCAAAAGTTAGGCTGCACAGAAATGCGGCAGTCGGAAAAAGAAAAGCCCGCCGCCGGAAGAACCGGCAGGCGGGCTTTTTCTTGGGCGGACCGAGAAGACGGGCAGGACGTCGCCCCACCGCCTCCTCAGATGCAGTAGTGGTGCAGCGGCGCGAAGCCGTTGAAGCAGACGGCCGAGTAGGTCGTGGTGTAGGCGCCGGTGGCATGGATGCGCACGCGGTCGCCGGCCTTCAGACCCATCGGCATCTTGTAGTCGGCACGCTCGTACAGCACGTCGGCGCTGTCGCAGGTCGGGCCGGCCAGGATCACCGCCTCACGGTCGTCTTCCTGCTCGTCGCCCAGCACCTCGATCGGGTACTGGATCGCCTCGTCCATCGTCTCGGCTAGACCGCCGAACTTGCCGATGTCCAGATAGACCCAGCGCTTGGGATCCTCGGCCGACTTGCGCGACACCAGGACCACTTCGCTCTCGATGATGCCGGCGCTGCCGACCATGCCGCGGCCCGGCTCCACGATGGTCTCCGGCAGGTGGTTGCCGAAGTGGGTGCGCAGCGAGTCGAAGATCGCCTGGCCGTAGGCGGTGCATTCCGGCACGTCGGTGCGGTAGCGGGTGGGGAAGCCGCCGCCCAGATTGATCATGCCCAGATCGACGCCCAGCACCTCAAGCTCGCGGAACAGCTGCGCCACCTGGAAGATGGCGTGGTCCCACTGCATCAGGTCCTTCTGCTGCGAGCCGACATGGAAGGACACGCCATAGGGCTGCACGTCCATGTCGCGGGCCTTCAGCAGCAGGTCGCGGGCCATCGGCAGGTCGCAGCCGAACTTGCGCGACAGCGGCCATTCGGCGCCCTCGCCCGAGGTCAGGATGCGGCAGAACACGCGGGCGCCGGGGGCGGCGCGCTCGATCTTCTCCAGTTCCGGCTCGCTGTCGAAGGCGAACAGGCGCACGCCCAGCTCATAGGCGCGGCGGATGTCGCTTTCTTTCTTGATGGTGTTGCCGAAGGAGATGCGCTCCGGGGTGGCGCCGGCGGCCAGCGCCATCTGGATTTCCGGGACGGAGGCGCAGTCGAAGGCGGAGCCGAGACGGGCCAGCAGGCTGAGGATTTCCGCAGCCGGGTTCGCCTTCACCGCATAGAAGATGCGGGCGTCGGGCAGGGCGTCGTGCAGATCGTTGTAGTTCTGCTCGACCACGTCCAGATCGATGACGAGGCAAGGGGTCTGCGGGCGCTGCTCTTCGAAAAAGCGCGCAATCTTCTGGGTCATCTCAGTCTCCTGGGACGCAAGATGATGGAACGGAAAGGGCGAAGTCGGGGGAACGGAGCGGCCGGGCGGGCCGATCAGCAACTGAAAAAGCTGATCAGGCGCTCAGGCCGCCAATACTGGATTGCCCCGTACAGAACCCTGTTCTGTCCGTATGGTCCAGGAGCGGCAAATTTCGGAGACGGGTGAGCACGCGCCCACCCACAACAACATCAACCATCGTAACCTCCAAGTCGCCGCCTTGTTTAAGGGACGGTCGGGGATCACGCGTTACGTCGTTGCATAACCACATCTCGGAGACGCCGAGGGGCGGGCCAGCGGCACGTGCGCTTGCGAGTTCGCGTTACATAGATCCAACGCGATCGAATGCAAAGTGAAAAATGCGGTGCGTCCCAAAAAAGTGGCAGACCGTTTGGCAGGCTGAAAAACCGGAGTGATTTCATGGGCTTGACCGAGGCTCTGACAACGCAGGAGATGGGATTGCGGCTGCTGGCGGCAGCCTTTTGCGGTGCGTTGCTTGGACTCGACCGTGAGATGCGGGGCAAGGCGGCGGGCCTGCGCACGCATACGCTGATCTCCATCAGCTGCGCCCTGACCACCTTGGTCGCGCTGGAGCTGGTCACCGGCCTGCAGACCAGCGGCGACGAGCGGCCGAGCGACCCGGTGCGCGTCATCCAGGGCGTGGCGCAGGCGGTCGGCTTCATCAGCGCCGGCGTGATGTTCCGCTCCGGCGACAGCGTGCGTGGGGCGACGACCGCCGCGATCATCTGGGTGGCGGGCGGGCTGGGCATCGCCTGCGGCGCCGGCTATTACGCGCTTGCCGGCATGACGCTGGCCCTGTGCCTGATGGTGACCATCCTGTTCACCGTCCTGATGGACCGCTTCCCGCAGTTGGAAGCGGCGGAGGCCGGGGCGGACGCGGAGGATGGCGACGGCAAGGCGCGGGAGCGGCGTCGCTCCACCTCCCGTCAGGGCCGGATCAGGCGGATCGCCCGCCACGCGCCGCGGGGATGACCAGCAGCCGGTGCGCCAGCAGCGCGCCCAGCCCGACCAGTCCGATGGCTCCCATCATCGGCAGGGTGGTGCCGTCGTTCAGATGGCCGACGACGATGCCGACGACCGCGGCGATGGCCATCTGCGTGAAGCCCAGCAGCGAGGACGCCAGCCCGGCCATGGTGGGGTAGGGCCCCACCGCGTTGGCGCTGGCGTTCGGCAGGGTCAGCCCGGCGCCCAGGATGAACAGGAAGACCGGCACCACGATGGCCAGCAGGTGCAGCACCCCGGTCAGCGCCAGCACCCCGCCCACCAGCCCGCCGCCCAGCGACAGCAGCGTGCCGATGCGGATCATCCGCGCGCCGCCCAGCCGCGGCGTCAGCCGCCCGGCCAGGAAGGTGCCCAGCATATATCCCAGGACCACGGCGCCGAAGCTGGCGCCATATTGCGCCGGGGTCAGGTGCAATTGCCCGATCAGCACGAAGGACGAGCCGGAGATGAAGGAGAAGATGCCGCTGTAGGAAAAGGCCACCACCAGCACATAGCCGACGAAGCCGCGGTTGCGCATCAGCAGCAGGTAGTTGGCGGCGAGCCGGCCCGGCCGCAACGCCTCCTCGTCGCGATGGGCGTTGGTCTCGCCCAGCATCGACCACACCGCGGCCAGGATGCCGCAGGCGAACAGGGTCAGCAGCATGAAGTTGGCGCGCCAGCCGAACCACTCCGTCAGGACGCCGCCCAGCATCGGCCCCACCGCCGGGGCCAGCGCCATCGCCATCGACATATAGGCCAGCACCGTCGCCGCCCGGTCGCGCCCGAACACGTCGCGCACCACCGCGCGCGCCACCACCGGCCCGCAGCAGGCGCCCAGAGCCTGGAAGAAGCGGGCGGCGATCAGCGCGTCGATGCTGCTGGTCATGGCGCAGACGGCGCTGGCCGCCAGATAGATCGTCACCCCCACCAGCAGGGTCGGGCGCCGGCCGAAGCGGTCGGACATCGGGCCATAGACCAGCTGCGACACCGCGAAGCCGACCAGGAAGATCGACAGCGTCAGCTGCACCGTGGCGACATCGGTGTCGAACACCCGCACCAGCGTCGGCAGCGACGGCAGGTACAGGTCGGTGGACAGCGGGCCGAAGGCGACCAATGCCGTCAGCAGGACGCGGATGGACAGGGAATCGGGACGGGGCATGGAACGGCTTTGACGCGAAGCGGAGACGGGGCGGCACTGTATCAGATGAAACCACCACCGCCAGCGCGGATCGCTTACTACCCTGTCACTTGGCCGGCAGCACCATGCGGATGCAGCGCGCCAGCACGGTGTTGCCGGTCATCTCGCGGTAATTCTGGATGATGATCGGCTCGGCCGCCTTGCATTGCTCCAGGCTGGCGAACTCCAGCGTGGTCGGGCCGCCCTGGTTCAGCATGAACAGCAGCATCAACACCCGTTCCATTCCAGCCCCTCCGGTCAGCCGGCCGCCAGCACGGCGCGGGCGGCGGCGGCGTCCTTCACGATCTGGTCCTTCAGCACGTCGAAGCTGGGGAACTTCATCTCCGGCCGCAGGAAGTCGATCATCTGGACCCGCAGATGCAGATCGTACAGATCAAGGTCGACGTCGAACAGGTGGGCCTCAAGCCGGGCGACCGTGCCGTCGACGGTGGGGCGGGCGCCCAGATTGGCCACGCCGGGCAGCCAGACGGTCTCGCCGGCGCGGTCGATGCCGGCGCGCACCGCATAGACGCCGAAGGCCGGGCGCAGATACTCGCCCAGCTCGATGTTGGCGGTGGGGAAACCGATGGTGCGGCCGCGCTGGTCGCCATGGACGACGCGCCCCTCGATCTCCCACGGATGACCCAGAACGAAGGCGGCCTCGCGCGGCCGGCCGGCGGTCAGCGCATCGCGCACGCGGGTGGAGGAGTAGACGCCGCCCTGTTCGTCGGACACCGGCCCGACCTCCGTCACGCCGAAGCCCTGGGCCCGGCCGGCCTTCAGCAGAAAGGCGGGATCGCCCGACCGCTTGTGTCCGAACAGGAAGTCATAGCCGCAGACGACGTGCCGCACGCCCAGCCCGGCGACCAGAATTTCGTCGACGAAGGCCTGCGCCGTCTTGTGGCGGAAGCTGTCGTCGAAATGGCAGACGATCAGCTGATCGACGCCCAGCGCCTCGATATGGCGGGTCTTGACGCGAAAGGGCGTCAGGCGGAAGGGCGGGTCGTCGGGGCGGAAGACGCTGCGCGGATGCGGTTCGAAGGTGACGACGGCCGACGGCACGCCCATTTCCGCCGCAAGGCGCTGGGCGGTGCCGATGACAGTCTGATGTCCGCGGTGCACGCCGTCGAAATTGCCGAGCGCAACGACGGCGCCCCGCTCTTCGGCCGGCAGGTCGGCGGTGTGTCTGTACAGTCGCATGCGCGCCCCGGTGCTGTGGGCGGACCCTGGCGGGTCCGCTTGCTCGGGCGTCTATATAGACCGACGCCGGCGCGGGGTAAACGCGCCGGCGTGTTTTACGCTCGCAAGCAGGCCGATCGACCGCGGCCAATCAACCGCGGCCATTCAACCGCGAGAGGGGACCATCAGCAGCGCCTCGCCCTCGACCACCACGGTCTCGCCGACGGTGCAGACCGTCTTGATGACGCAGCGGCGCTTTTCCGGGATCAGTTCGGTGATGGTGGCGCGGGCGGTGACGGTGTCGCCGGCGCGGACCGGCGCCTTGAACTTCAGCGTCTGGCTCATGTAGATGCAGCCCGGCCCCGGCAGCTTGGTGCCCAGCACGGCGGAAATGAAGCCGACCGTCAGCATGCCGTGGGCGATGCGGCCCTGGAACATGGTGGTGGCGGCGTATTCCTGGTTGATGTGGACCGGGTTGGTGTCGCCGGAAATGCCTGCGAACAGGACGATGTCGGCTTCCGTCACCGTCTTGGCGAAGCTGGCCGTCATGCCGACGGACAGGTCTTCGATGCAGTAGCCTTCGATATCCTTGCGGACCTGACGCACGTCGTCCATCGCAGCAATTCCTCTTTCTCTCGGTGCCTGTTCCGGCGTCTGACGCCTGGGCGCCGCGCCGTTCGCTGCAATGCGTCGTGTGCGCCGCAGCGATGGGAATGGCACCACGTCTCCTCCAAAAATGCAAAAAAATCTCTAACGTTCCGAACAAGTCCGCAGGAAAGACGGCTGTCCCCTTCGGCAGGCTACGGCGCAATGGAAGCCGTTGTGGTGCCGGTGGATTACTTCGGTCCGAAGGTATAGCGATGGGAATGGTGCCGGATCAGTGGCTTAACGGTAAAAGTCACGGCCCTGGGCCGGCTGCGGCGGCGTTGGTGCGACTTTGGCGTCGCCCTGTCGTGTCCTGCCGGCAAAGTCCGTTTCTTTTCAGAGGCCTGACCATACGGTGACTGTTGGTTGGGCGATTGAACGGAAATCCGGCGGCGGATGCGGCGAATCGGAAGCCGTCTTCGCCGCATCGCAGCATTACTTGCCGGACCCGGAGTGCGACATTGTGTCGCTTTTGCCTCCCCCGCTGCTGCCGTTTCGCCGGGTGTCCCCCTGGGCGACCTGGCTGTCGGGGGTAAGCTGGTCCACCTTGTCCTCCACCTTTTCGCGCGCGGCCTCGGACGGCTGCTCCGACGGCTTGACCTCAACCGTCACCGGCGCGGTGCCGTCGTCGATCATGTCCAGCTTCTTGGCGGCAGACCGCGACAGGTCGATTACGCGACCATCGACATAAGGACCGCGGTCGTTGACGATGACGTCGACGCTCTTGCCGTTCTCCTCATTCGTGACGGTCGCCTTGGCGCCCAGCGGCAGGGTGCGCGAGGCGGCGGTCGCCTTGTTCTGGTTCATCGTTTCGCCGCTCGCTGTGGTGCGGCCATGGAATTTCTGGCTGTAGAAGGACGCTTCCCCCTTGTGGACGAGGATCTCCTCGCCATCCTCATGCTCGACATGCACGGGCGGAACCTTGGCCTTTCCATTCGCCAGCGCGGGGACGGCAGTCCCACTCAGGGTAGCGGCGGCAAGCGCCAGGACGATCATGCGTGTTGTCTTCATCGGTTCACCTCCAACGGCGGACCAACGGTATTCAAGGAAAAGAGTTCCCTCTCGCGGCCGATGCAAGATGTCGTTACTATTTCTGGTTTCCAATATCTTGACGAATTCGAAGTGGGTGGCACCTCCGGGCGCGCTTCCAGTCTGCAACACAACGGTCAGGGGAGAAAGCATGGCCGACGATGCCGCTTGGACTGCATCCGAGTACGCGGCGAATCCTGCCAGTGAAACCGCGGCCGGCCCGGCCACCGGTTCGGTGGAGATGCGCTTCGTCGCGATGCCCGACGGGGCCAGGCTGCGCGTCGCCGTCTGGCCGGTGCCGGAGCAGGTTCGCGGCACGGCGCTGGTGCTGACCGGCCGGGCGGAGTTCATCGAGAAATATGCCGAAACAGCGGAGGCGCTGGCCGCCCGCGGCTTCCGCGTGGTGGCGCTCGACTGGCGCAACCAGGGACTGTCCGACCGGCCCTTGCCCAACCGGCAGATCCATCATCTGGCCGACTTCGCGACGCTGGTGGACGATCTCGACGAGATTCATCGGCAGGTGGTGGCGCCGGTCGCCGCGGAGACGGGCGGGCCGGTGATCCTGCTGGCCCACTCCATGGGCGGGCTGGTGGCGACGCTGGCGCTGGCACGCCATGCCGACGATGATCCCGACCGCTATGCCGCCGTCCTGCTGTCGGCGCCGATGTACGCCATCCACAGCGGGCCGCTGCCACGCTGGCTGGTGCGGGGGCTGGCCGGTCTCGGGCTCGCCTGCGGATTGGATGCCCGCTATGCGCTGGGGCAGGGCGACTACGACCCGGCGGAGGGGCGCTTCAGCCTGGACAACAAGATCACCGCCGATCCCAAACGCTACGCCGCCTTCCACACCCCCTATGCCGAGCGGCCGGAATTGCGCGTCGGCGGCGTCAGCTTCGCCTGGGTCGCCGCCGCCCTGGATGCGGAGGATGCGCTGCGCCACACCCTGCCGCTGGAGCGGGTGCGGACGCCGGTGCTGCTCTTGAGCGCGCCGGACGACCGGGTGGTGCGTGCGGCGGCGCATCGCGCGGTGGTTGCCCGCCTCGGCAACGCCCGGCTTGTCGACTATTCCGGGGCACGGCACGAACTGCTGATGGAATGCGACGCCATCCGCGACCGGGTGTGGGCGGACATCGACGCCTTTCTCGACAAGACTCTTGCGCCGGGCGGCGGCTCTGTCGTCGGATAGGCGCCTTCAGGACCAAAGGTGCCCAGCAGCATGACCGATTTCTGGACGGCGTCCGGTTTCCACCTGTTGACCCGCGATGCCGACAACCATCTGGCGGTGACGCCCGATTTCCTGCGCGCCTACCTTCTCCGGCCCGAAATGCGCCCGCCGGAAGAGGCCTGCGATGCCGAGCGCATGCTGCACGCGGCGTTGCTGGACGATCCGGCGCGGACGGTGCCCGCACCGCTGCTCGACGCCATCGCCGACCCGGATGCGCGGGAGAATTTCCAGGTCTGGCTGGCCTTCCGCGACCGTCTGCTCGCGGCCGGAACACTGGAAGGCTGCTACATCCGCCTGTTCCGCGAGGGTGCCCGCGGGGTGCCCGCCCTGTTCATCGACCAGTTGGTCCACGCCATCCTGCGCGGCATCCTGGATGAGACACCGTCCGGCCTGCGCGCGCGGGCGGGGGAGCTGTTCTTCCGTGAACAGACGGTGTCGGTGGAGGAGGGCCGCGTCCGCGTCGCCGATGCCGAGACGGTGGAGACGATGGCGGCGTCGGGCGGCTTCGGTTCGCTCGGACGACTGGTGGTGGAGGCCGGCACCGCGCCCCGCAGCGTCGAGCTGGACATCCTCGACGAGACCAACCATCCGCTCTATTGGGGCCGTGACGCCCGGCACGACACCGTGCTGGACATCACCTTCGCCGCCGCCGGTCTGGACGCGCTGGCGCGCGTGCTGGAGGCCTGGGTCGGGCATTTCCTGGGCGTGACGGTCAACATCCAGCCGGTGCAGAACATCCGCGACGACCGTTGGGTCTGGCATGTCGGGCTCGACAGCGCAGCATCCGCGATCCTCAACGACCTGTATAACGGCGTGGAGGTGGGGGAGGACCGGCTGGCCCGCATCCTCGCCCTGTTCCGCTTGGACTTCGCCGACTCCGCCGCCATGCGTCCCGACCTCGCCGGCCGGCCGGTTTATCTGGGGCTGGCGATGACGGAAGGGCGGCGGCTGAAGCTGAAGCCGCAGAACCTGCTGGTCAATCTGCCGCTGGCTTCGGTGGCGTGAGGGTGTTGCTGCGGGCGCCCCCTCCCTAACCCTCCCCCTCTTCGAGGGAGAGGGGACTGCCGCCGCTTTGCAAACTCACCCTCTCCCGCCGAAGGCGGGGGAGGGAGGGACCCGCGAAGCGGGAGGGAGGGGGCAATCTCACCCTCAATCCCCCAGCAGCGCCCCCACCGGCTTCAGCGGCTCGTGCGCGTCGAACAGGATCTTCAGGATCGCCAGGATCGGCACGGCCAGCAGCGCGCCGGGAATGCCCCACAGCCAGCCCCAGAACAGGATCGACACGAACACCGCGATGGGGTTCAGCGACAGCCGGCGGCCGACGATCATGGGGGTGAGGAAATTGCCCTCGATCGTCGTCAGCGCCACGAAGGACAGGGGCGGCAGGATGATGGTGCCGAGGCTGTCGAAGGTCAGGACCGACACCAGGAAGAACACGCCGGTCATCACCGCCGGGCCGATGAAGGGGATGTAGTTGGCCAGCGCCACCATCACTCCCCACAGCGCCGGGTTCGGCAGCCCCCACATCCACATCACCAGCCCGGTCGCCAGCCCCAGCACCGCGTTGATGACGGTGATGGTCAGCAGATAGGCGGCGATGTTCTGCTGAAGCGTCGCCGCGACCATGGCGTAATGCACGCGGTCATCGACGTTGCGCATGGTGCCGATCAGCGCCTCCAGCGAATGGCGGCCACGGGCGAGGAAGAAATAGAGCAGCACCAGCAGGATCACGACGTTGGCGAGAACCGATTCGACCTGGCTGACCGCCTGTTCCATCAGGGTCGGACCGCGCACCACCACTTCGCGCACCGGCCCGTCGCTGCCGGTCTCCTTGGTGATCTGCTCGATCTGTCGGGAGGCTTCGCGGGCGCGGTCGATGCCGGCGCGGATGTCGCCCAGCTTGAACTCCAGCTCATGCAGGACCCGCGGCATGCGGTTCACCCACTCCGCCGCCGGGGCGGACAGGGTATAGACCGCCAGCAGCACGCCGCCGAACAGCATGACGACCATGACGGCGGCGCCGATCCCCTCGGGCATACCGACGCGATAGAGCGCGCGGACCAGCGGGCGCAGCAGGAAGCTCAGGATCAGCGCCAGCATGATCGGCAGCAGGACGTCGCGCCCGAAATAGAGCGTGAACAGCACGGCGATGACGAACAGGCCGACGGCGGCGATGGTCAGCGGATCGCGGCGGTGGCCGGGTCCGGGCAACGGTTCGGTCGCCGGTTCCGGCGTGCCGGCAAGCGGGGCCTCGGGGGCGGGGGGAAGCGAGGCGAGCGGGCTGCGGTCTGTCATCGCGGTGGCCGGACCTCCGGAGGGAGGCGCTTGACGGCGGCGCCCGACCCTCCGATCTAGGGGAGTGTCTTTCGGGCCGCGCATCCTGCGGTCCCCGCCCGTCCTTGCCGGAGACCCGATCGAGATGCGCAGCCCGTTTCCCCTGATGAACGCTTCCGCCGGCCTTTTGGTTCTGGGCCTGGTGACCGCCGCGCTCCCGCTGCGCACGGCTGCGGCCGACGAGGTGGTCGGCCGCTTCTCCAACGACTGGACCGGCAACGGGTTGGAGATCCAGGCGATCGAGGATCCCAAGGTGAAGGGTATCACCTGCCATCTGGTCGATTTCGACCGCAGCCTGATCGACCGGCTGAGCAAGGGCAACTGGTTCGAGGACCCGTCCAACGCCTCCATCGCCTGCCGTCAGACCGGCCCGGTGACCGTCGGCGACATCGAGTTGTCGCAGAAGGGGGAGGAGGTCTTCTCCGAACGGAAGAGCCTGATTTTCAAGTCGATCGCCATTCGCCGCATCTACGACCGGCCGAACGACACGCTGGTTTATGTGGTGTACAGCCGACAGGTGAAGGACGCCTCGGCCAAGACCTCGATCTCCACCGTGCCGCTGTTCAGCGCGAATGCGACCTGGACGAAGGGCAAGCCGGCAACGAAGTGAGGGCGCGGGCGCTCACCCCGTCCGCACTCCCATTCGTTAGCCACACCGCTTAGCCGACGATCCGCCCCAGCCGCACCGCCGTCTGGCCGGCTTTCACCCGCCGGGCGGGCATGATGAGGACGCAGTCGTCATGGGGCGTCAGGATCGCGCGCCCGTCGTCCCAGCCGATGACGGTGCCGGCGCGGCCGATCACCTCCATGCCGACGAAGGGGGCGGTGAAGCGGAACCGCTCGCTGGACGCGGTGACGGCGTCGGTGACCTCGACCACCCGCTGCGGATCGGCGCGCGGGCGCAGGCGGGGGCCGTTCAGTGGCGGATCGATCATCTCCAGGCCGAGAAGCAGGCGCAGGCAGCTTTCCAGCGCGACCGTCGCGGTCTCGGTCCGCCAATGCTGGCCGCATTCGACCAGGATGGCGGTGTGCGACCCCTCCGGCTCGGCGAAATTGCCGTAATCGATCAGCCGCTTGCCCCCGGCATGGCCGCCGTCCGCCACCACCCAGGCCGGATAGCCGAGGCCGAGCGCAAGGTCGCGCCCGCGCGTGGTCCGGCCGCACAGGGTCAGCGGCGCGGTGTCCGCCGTCATCGAATGCAGGTCGAGCAGCAGGTCCGCCGACTCGTAGACCGGTCGCAGGACACGGGCGCGCCGCAGTTCCACGCTGTCGCGCCGGCCGTCCAGATGCTCCGGCGACCACAACCGGTTGAAATCCTCGTCCAGATAGCGCGAGGCATAGGGGTTCTGGCGGTCGAAGGTGGCGTAGGCGGCGGTGTTGGCGAAGACGAAGGTCAGCCGTCCGCGCGTCGGCCGCAGACCCATCCGCAGCAGCGCATCCAGGGCGATGGCGCCGCACAGCTCGTTGCCGTGGACGAGCGCGTTCAGCACCACGTGCGGCCCCGGCTCTTCCGCCGACAGGCTGGTGACGTGGTCGATGCCGGTGTTGCCGCGCCGGTGGGGCGCGATGTCCGGCGCGGAGAGTTCGACGGGGGCGAAGAGCGGGTCGGTCAAGCGGCAAGCTCGCCAGCGGTGGGCGCTCCAATCAGTATGACGAACCAAGCGAGTCCGCGCCAGTGCGGGCCAGTTGGGTAGGGCGGTTTTTTTGGCTGATGCGCGTGGTGCGATGTTGCGGCGGCATGGCAGGATCATGACGAATTGCCGTCGACTGAGGCTTGACGCATGGGTTATAGGATTGTCTGGATTGATAAGGTCGGCGGTTGAACTTGCGGCAATTTAACTGGCGGGAATCGAACTTGCCGATGTCTCCATCGGGGCGTCTGGCCGGGGCCGGCCGATGAGCTTCGTGATCGATGACGTTCTTGTCCGCAACGACCCGGTCGGCCGGCGCCTTCCGGTGCTGTTCGATTCGCCGCACAGCGGCAGCGTCTATCCCGCCGATTTCCGGGTGATCTGTCCGCATCCCCTGCTGCGCCAGGGTGAGGACACCCATGTGGAGGAGCTGTTCGCCACGGCGCCCGATCATGGCGCCACCCTGCTGTGCGCGCTGTTTCCCCGCACCTGCATCGACGTGAACCGCGCCGTCGACGACATCGACCCGGCGCTGATCGACGGCGATTGGCCGGCGCCGCTACGGCCGACGCCGCGCAGCACGCTGGGCATGGGGCTGATCCGCAGCATGCTGCGGCCGGGCGTGCCGCTCTATGACGGGAAGCTGCCGGCGTCGGTGGTTGCCGACCGCATCGACCGCTATTATCGGCCCTACCACGCCCAGATGCGGCTCGCGCTGGATGGTCTGGCGGAGCGGTTTGGCGCGGTGTGGCACGTCAACTGCCATTCCATGCCGTCGTCGCTGCGGCCGGACGGGCGCGACCCGCTGGCGGTGGATTTCGTCATCGGCGACCGCGACGGCACCACCAGCGAGCCGGGATTCGTCCGGCTGGTGGCGGAGACCCTGCGCGGCTTCGGCCATCCGGTGGCGATCAACGATCCCTATAAGGGGGTGGAACTGCTGGCGCGCTACGGCGATCCGGCGCGCGGCCGTCATTCGATCCAATTGGAGATCAACCGCCGCCTCTACATGAACGAGGAGACGCTGGAACGCCACGACGGCTTCGCCCGGCTGAAGGGCGAGATCGACACGCTGATCCGCCGCATCGCCGATTATGCCGGCCAGCGTGTCCTGCACCGCGCGGCGGAGTAGGCGGCCCGCCGCAACGGCGTGTGGCGGCGGGTCCGCGAGGACCGCGACAAGGGCGGCCTTGCTATTCAGGCCCGATGGATCTGCTCGCGCGCGACGTCCAGGAAATGCGCCATCTGCTTTTCCACCCGGTGATCGGAGATGTCGACTCCGCGGGCGTGCAGGTCGGAGCACAGCTTGTCCCGGATGTCGTGCGGTCCGAGGGTGGCGATGTCGGTGTCCACGATCTGGCGGGCATAGGCCTCGGCCTCCGCCCCGGACAGCCCCATCAGGTCGGCGGCCCACTCGCCGGCCAGCCGATCGCGCCGGGCGCGGATGCGGAAGAGCAGGTCCTCGTCGTGCTGAAACTTGTTCTCGAAGGCCTTTTCGCGGTCGTCGAAGGTCGTCATGGGGACCCAGGCTCCTTATTGGTTTCGCTCCCGTTTACAATGATTATATAGCCCGGAAGCGGTTGTCGTCACTGCCCCGCCGCATCGCAGCCGCGGATATTCTGCAGAGTTTCCTCGGGCGGCGGGATACCCTTGGGCACCACAAAAGACAAGGCATCGCATGTGCAGCGTGATCCTCCTGCGGCGACCCGACGCAACCTGGCCACTGGTCGTCGCCGGAAACCGTGACGAGATGACGGGACGCCCCTGGCTTCCGCCCGCCCGCCATTGGCCCGATCGGCCGAATGTGGTCGCCGGACTGGACGAGCTGGCCGGCGGATCCTGGATGGGTCTGAACGACGAGGGGGTGGTGGCGGTCATCCTCAACCGCTTCGGCACGCTGGGGCCGGAGGCCGGCAAGCGGTCGCGCGGCGAACTGGTGCTGGACGCGCTGGACCATGCCGACGCCGCCGATGCCGCGCGCAGCTTCGCCGATCTCGACATCCGTGCCTATCGCCCCTTCAATCTGGTGATCGCCGACAACCGCGACGCCTATCTGGTCGTCCATCGCGGCGCCAACCCGCGCCACCGGCCGGAGGTGTCGTCGATCCCCGCCGGCGTCCACATGCTGACCGCCTTCGAACTGGACGACCCGCAGGACCCGCGCACCGCCTTCTACCGCCCGCTGTTCGAGCATGCGGTGCCCCCGACAACCGACACCCCCGACGCGGAGTCCTTCGCCTGGGGCGGCTGGCCGGAGTTGATGGGCAGCCGGATCTGGGAGGGCACGCCGGACGAGCGCGGCGCCATGGACTTCCTGCTGCCAAGCGGCTTCGGCACCTCGTCCAGTTCCCTGCTGGCGGTGCCGCGGGTGGAAAGGCCCGACCTGAACCCGATCTGGCACTTCGCCCCCGGCCGCCCGCATGCGGTGGACTATGCGCCGGTGGAGCTGTGAGGAGGCGAGCGCACAATCCTGCCCTCCCGCCCCCGTCGTTGTGTTCGTGCACCCGGCTTGCTATATCACTCTGGCACATTCCTGGGCCGGCAAGCTCGCTTGACCGGTCCTTACGTATTTGGACGATCACGCGATGACACGACGCCGGCGCATCTACGAAGGCAAGGCCAAGGTACTCTTCGAAGGGCCGGAGCCGGGCACCCTGGTGCAATACTTCAAGGACGACGCCACGGCCTTCAACAACCAGAAGAAGGGCGTCATCACCGGCAAGGGGGTGCTGAACAACCGCATCTCCGAGTATCTGATGAGCCGGCTGTCCGAGATCGGCGTGCCCACGCACTTCATGCGCCGCCTGAACATGCGGGAGCAGCTGGTGCGCGAGGTCGAGATCATCCCGATCGAGGTCGTCGTCCGCAACGTCGCCGCCGGCAGCCTGTCGAGCCGCTTCGGCATTCCCGAAGGCACGCCGCTGCCGCGGTCGATCATCGAATATTACTACAAGTCGGACGAGCTGAACGACCCGATGGTCTCGGAGGAGCACATCACCGCCTTCGGCTGGGCGGCTCCGCAGGATCTCGACGACATGGTCGCGCTGTCCCTCCGCGTGAACGACTATCTGTCCGGCCTCTTCCTCGGCATCGGGCTCAAGCTGGTGGATTTCAAGCTGGAATTCGGCCGGCTGTGGGAGAACGAGGAGATGCGGATCGTCCTGGCGGACGAGATCAGCCCCGACAATTGCCGCCTGTGGGACGTCAAGACCAACGAGAAGCTGGACAAGGACCGGTTCCGTCAGGACCTGGGCCGTGTCGAGGAAGCCTATCAGGAGGTCGCGCGGCGCCTCGGCATCCTGCCGGAAGGCGGGCCGAGCGACGTCAAGGGTCCCAAGACCATCCAGTGACTCCCCTACAGCAACCACCCCCTCCACCCAACACCGTAAAGCGAGCGGACATCCGATGAAGGCCAAGGTTCACGTCACCCTCAAGCGCGGCGTTCTCGACCCCCAGGGCAAGGCCATCGCGCACGCGCTGCACACGCTGGGCTTCGACGGCGTCGAGGACGTCCGCGCCGGCAAGGTGATCGAGCTGCAGCTCAAGAGCACCGACGAGGCGACCGCCCGCAAGGAGGTCGAGGCGATGTGCAGCAAGCTGCTCGCCAACACCGTGATCGAGGACTACGCCATCGAGCTGGTGGCCTGATCCACCGGCAGCCTTGATTGAGCGTTTTCTGGAGTGGAGCGCGGCCGATGAGCGTTGAACATCTGGCTGCGCTCGACCCCATCTTTGCCGAATGCCTGCGCGTCGGCGGCCCGGTGATCCGCGATTTCACCCGGCCGATCGGCTTCGTCGGCCTGCTGCGCATGGTGATGGAGCAGCAGCTCTCCACCAAGGTGGCGCTGGCCTTGTGGGCCAAGCTGCAGGACCGGCTGGGCGGCGAGGTTACGCCCGACACCATCCTGGCGCTGGACGACGAAAGCTTGCGCGCCTGCGGCTTCTCCCGCCAGAAGATCGGCTATGCCCGCGGCCTCGCCGAGGCGGTGGCGAGCGGCCGGCTCGATTTCGACATCATCCATGACCTGCCCGACGAGGAGGCGATTGCCCAGCTCGTCGCGCTGAAGGGCATCGGCCGCTGGAGTGCCGAGGTCTATCTGATGACCACGCTCGACCGGCCGGACATCTGGCCGATCGGCGATCTGGCGATCCAGCTTGGCGTTCAGCGGCTGAAGGGCTGGGCCGACAAGCCGACGGCGAAGCAGCTGATCGAGGTGGCGGAGCCGTGGCGGCCCCACCGCTCGCTGGCGGCGCGGCTGGTCTGGCACCATTACGTCGCGTTGCAGGAGCAGGCGAGGGCGGCGAAGTTGTCGAAGAATGCCCCCTCCCTAACCCTCCCCCGCTAACGCGGGAGAGGGAACTGCCGCGGCACTCCCGCAAAGCTCCCGCCCCCTCCACCGCGAAGCTCTCGCACAAAGCTCCGCTTTGTGCTGACGCGGCAGGCGGACCCTAGGTCCGCTGAGAGCGGGGAGGGATGGGGAGGGGCGCCCGAAGCAACCACTCACCCCGCCAGCACCGGCAACCGCCACCCCGCCAGCGTGATCTCGACAGGCAGCCGCGCCAGCACGTCGCCGTCGCCCTGCACCGCGTCGGCGAACAGCCCGTCGCCCGCCGGTCCTTCGATCCGCACCCGCTTCGCCGTCACCACGCGATACTCCGGAAAACTGGCCAGCCGTCCGGCGGTGACGCCCCAGACATAGCGCAGCGCGTTCAGCCGCCCGCCGCGCGGGAACAGGCAGACATGCAGTTCCGGGTCCGTCAGCCGCGCATCCGGCGCGCAGATGAACCGGCCGCCGTAGAAATGCCCCTTGGCGACGATCACAGACGCCACCTCCTGCGGATCGCCCCAGCCGTCGCCCTCGTCCAGCGTCACGCGATAGCGGTGGTCCGGCCGCGTCGCCAGCTGCACCAGCGTTTCCGCCACATAGGCGCCTTTGCCGATCAGCCGCTTCACCCGTGGGTCGACCCGCTCCACCACCCGCGCGTCCAGCCCGACCCCGGCCATCAGCGAGAACACCCGCCCGTTCGCCAGCGCCGGCCAGATCATCGTCCGCCGCCCGCCGGCGATCGCCGCGGCGATGCGCTCCGGGTCCATGGTCAGGCCCAACTCGGCGGCCAGCACGTTGGCGGTGCCCATCGGCACGATGCCGAGCGGGAGCGGCCGGCCCGCGTCGGCATGGACCGCCAGCCCGTTGATGACCTCGTTGATGGTGCCGTCGCCGCCGGCCGCCACCACCGCATCGATGTCGGCGGGATCGGCCTCGCGGGCGAAGGCCTCGGCATCGCCGCGCTTGCCCGTCGGCCTGACGGCGACGCTCACCCCGCGCGCCTCCAGCCGGGCGACCACCGCGCGCAGCCGCCGCGCCCGCCGCCCGCCGGCCGTCGGGTTGTGGATCACCAGCAGCCGCCGCATCTCGATCGCCGCGCCCTCGCCATCGCCGGCGCCAGCCGCCAGGCTCTCGTCCATCAGCACCGTGTCGCGCACCGATTCGCTCTCCTTGACCGGCGCGTGAGGCGCCTTCTGTTGCAGAACCGTGAAGAACTCACGGCGGTTCCGTTTCAGTAAAAATGCAAAATGATGACGGCAGGAAAAATATCTGTGACGAATAGGTGCGGGTGTTCCAAATCATTGTCAAGGTATGCTGCTTTCCTTTATACGGCAGTTGTCTTGATGGCCACCGGCCATGGCGACGACGGAGCGGAAGATGGACGCCGTCCCAGCGGTCAAGCGCTACCGCAGCATTTGGATATCCGACGTTCACCTTGGAACGCGCGGCTGTCAGGCGGAGCTGCTTCTCGATTTCCTGAAACACACCGAATCGGATCACCTGTTCCTGGTCGGCGACATCGTCGACGGTTGGCGGCTGAAGAAAAGCTGGTACTGGCCGCAGGCGCACAATGACGTGGTGCAGAAGATCATGCGCCGCGCCCGCAAGGGTGTGGAGGTCTATTACATCCCCGGCAACCATGACGAGGCGGCGCGCGACTATGTCGGGCTGCAGTTCGGCGGGGTGCATGTAGTGGACGAATGGGTCCACACCACCGCCGACGGCCGGCGACTGCTGATCACCCACGGCGACAAGTTCGACGCGGTGGTGCGCTACGCCAAGTGGCTGGCCCTGCTGGGCGACCACGCCTATGTCACGCTGCTGCACGTCAACACGCTGTTCAACTGGGTCCGGCGCAAGCTGGGCTTCAGCTACTGGTCGCTGTCGGCCTATCTGAAGCACAAGGCCAAGACCGCGGTCGAGTTCATCGGCAAATACGAAGAGGCCCTGGGCGAGGAAGCCCGCCGCCGCAAGGTCGACGGGGTCGTCTGCGGCCACATCCACACCGCCGAGATGCGCGATATCGAAGGAATCCTCTATTGCAACGACGGCGATTGGGTCGAGTCCTGTACCGCCTTGGTCGAGCACGACAGCGGCGCGCTGGAGATCATCCACTGGACGGAGGTCATGGCGCAGCGGCTGCCGGCCCCTGGTCCCAGTGCGGGCAAGGTCACGGCGAAGGAACGGGAAGCGGCGTGAACATCCTGATCGTCAGCGACGCCTGGCACCCGCAGGTGAACGGCGTCGTGCGCACCATCGGCACCGTGCGCGATGAGCTGGAGGCGATGGGGCACAGCGTCGAGGTGATCGGCCCCGACCGTTTCCGCACCCTGCCGATGCCGACCTACCCGGAAATCCGGCTGGCGTTGGGGGCGAAGCGGCGGCTGTGGGCGATGATCGAGGGCATGCGGCCCGACTGCATCCACATCGCCACCGAAGGGCCGCTGGGCTTCGCCGCGCGGTCCTATTGCCTGAAGCATGGCAAGCCCTTCACCACCGCCTACCACACGCGCTTTCCCGAATATGTGCGCGACCGCGCGCCGATCCCGCTGGCCTTGTCCTATGCGGTGGTCCGCCGCTTCCACAAGCCGTCCTCGGCGGTGATGGTGGCAACCCAGACCATCGAGGACGCGCTGACGCACCGCGGCTTCGCCAACATCCGCCGCTGGACCCGCGGAGTCGATACCGAGCTGTTCCGGCCCCGCGACAAGGGCTTCCTCGATCTGCCGCGCCCGGTGTCGATGTATGTCGGCCGCGTCGCGGTGGAAAAGAACCTGGAGGATTTCCTGCGCCTTGACCTGCCCGGCACCAAGGTGGTGGTCGGCGACGGCCCGGCGCGGGAGGAGTTGCAGCGCAAATACCCCGGCGTCCACTGGGTCGGCGCCAAGCATGGCGAGGATCTGGCCAAGCATTACGCGGCGGCCGACGTCTTCGTCTTCCCGTCGCGCACCGACACCTTCGGTCTTGTTCTGCTGGAGGCGCTGGCCTCCGGCGTGCCGGTGGCGGCCTATCCGGTGCCGGGACCGCTGGACGTGGTCGACGGCTCCGGCGCCGGCTGCCTGGACGAAGATCTGAAGCGGGCGGTGGAAGGGGCGCTGGCGATCCCGGCGCAGACCTGCCGGGACTATGCGCTGGGCTATTCCTGGCGCCGGTCGGCCGAACAGTTTTTGTCGAACCTGCGGCCGTTTACGTAAAGGGGGGCGGCACTCACTTACTCATTCCGCTTGGCGAAGGACGGGTGCCATGGTTCCATTTCGCCGGATCGCCACTCCGACGCGAGGTTCCCGGCCATGACTCCCGAATTCCTCATCACCTCCCTGATCGTCGTCGCCTCGCCCGGAACCGGCGTGCTGCTCACGCTGGCGGCGGGGTTGTCACAGGGGGCGCGGGCCAGCGCGGTGACGGCCTTCGGCTGCACGTTGGGGATCGTACCGCACATGGCGGCGGCGGTGCTGGGGTTGGCCGCCCTGCTGCACACCAGCGCGGTGGCGTTCCAGGGGCTGAAGATCCTGGGCGTGCTCTATCTGCTCTACATGGCCTGGGCGACGCTGAAGGAGCAAGGGGCGCTGAGCGTCGAGACGGACGGGACGGCGGACAGGACGCAGCGTTCGGCCGGGCGGATGATCCTGCGGGCGGTGCTGGTCAATGTGCTGAACCCGAAGCTGTCGATCTTCTTCCTGGCCTTCCTGCCGCAGTTCGTCAGCGACGCCGACCCGCAGCCGCTCGCCCGCATGCTGGAACTCAGCGGCGTGTTCATGGCGCTGACCTTCGCGGTCTTCGTCGTCTACGGCCTGTTCGCCGCCGCGGTGCGCGATCAGGTGGTCTCCCGCCCGCGGGTGATGGCCTGGATGCGCCGCAGCTTCGCCGCCGCCTTCGCGGCGCTGGGCGCCAAGCTGGCGCTGGCGGAGCGGTGAGACGGGGTTTGGCGAAAAGGACAGGGCGGATTATATCTGACCAATCATCTGGTCAGGATGCTCCGACATGAACATGATCCCCCTTGCCGATGCGAAGGCCCATCTCAGCGAACTGGTTGCGCAGGCGGAAGCGGGAGAGACCGTCTGCATCACGAAACGGGGCAAGCCGGTCGCGCAACTGACCGCCGTGCAGTCCGGCCGCCGCCCGATATCCCTGGCTGAACTTCAGGCGGTGACCAACGCCATGCCGATGCAGTCGGAGAGCGCCGAGGAGCTTATCCGCAACATGCGCGATGGCGAGCGTTATTGAGCCGCTATCTCGACACGTCGCTGGTGGTTGCCGCACTGACGAACGAGGCGTCGACCGTGCGCGTGCAATCCTGGCTGCATCGTCAGGAACCCGCCGACCTTCTGATCAGCCCATGGGTGGTGACGGAAGTCTCGTCGGCCCTGGCGATCAAGTTGCGGACGGGGCAACTCGCCCCCTCCCATCGCGCGGCGGCGCTGGCGCTCTTCACCCGCCTCTGCGCGGAAACCTTCACGACGCTTGCCGTCGATGCGGCGCATTTCCGAACGGCGGCGCGGTTTGCCGACCAGCACATGCTTGGCCTGCGCGCCGGGGATGCCCTGCATCTCGCCATCGCCGCGGAAGCCGGAGCGTGCCTTTGCACTCTGGATCGCCGTTTGGCGGAAGCTGGACTTGCGTTGGGGATCGAGACCTTCCTGCCTTGAGGGCTGACTGTCCGCACAGGGCAGTGGGCCACGCGTCTCTCCACCGCACCGGCCCCTGTTACGGAACGGTTGCCGCGTGCTAAGGTGCCGCCGGGCGCGTCGCCGGTGTTCCGTATCAGGGGGACCGGCAACGCGCCCGTTGTCGTACGTCTCCTGTTCCGGGCCTTGATGCTGCAATCCCTCTACCGTGGCCTGACGACCGTCGCCGGGCCGGCGGTGCGCCTCTATCTCGACCGCCGCCGCGCTGCCGGCAAGGAGGACCCCGCCCGTCAGGCGGAGCGGTTCGGCATGGCCTCGCGCGCCCGGCCGGCCGGTCCGCTGGTCTGGATCCACGCGGCCAGCGTGGGGGAGGCGAATTCGGTCCTGGTGCTGGTCGGCCGGCTGCTGGACAGCGCGCCCGACCTGACCGTGCTGATGACCACCGGCACCGTCACCTCGGCCGAGCTGATGGGGCGGCGGCTGCCGGAGCGCGCCATCCACCAATATGTGCCGGTCGATCTGCCAGGCGCGGTCGACAGCTTCCTCGACCATTGGCGGCCCGACGCGGTGCTGTGGACGGAATCGGAGATCTGGCCGAACCTGCTGGCCGGCATCCGTGCCCGCTCGATCCCGGCCGCGCTGGTCAACGCCCGTATGTCCGAACGCAGCTTCTCGCGCTGGCGCAACGCCCCCGGCCT
The DNA here is from genome assembly GCF_008365135.1 of Azospirillum sp. Sh1. NCBI lineage: Bacteria > Pseudomonadati > Pseudomonadota > Alphaproteobacteria > Rhodospirillales > Azospirillaceae > Azospirillum > Azospirillum sp. Sh1. Next base: position 46,277 of record NZ_VTTK01000003.1, read on the forward strand.
GATCGGCGGCCTGCTGTCCACCTTCCAGGTCACGCTGGCACAGACGGAGGGCGATGCGGAGCGGCTGCGCCGGCTGGGGGCCTCCGGCGTCGCCAGCGTCGGCAACCTGAAATTCTCCGCCGAGCCGCCTCCCGCCGCGTCCGACGCGATGGAGCCGCTGCGGGCATCCCTGGCCGGCCGCCCCGTCTGGCTGCTCGCCAGCTCCCACCCGGGGGAGGACGAGATCGCCGCGGCGGTCCATGCCGCGCTGGCGCCGGCTCTGCCTGGCCTGCTGACCGTCATCGCGCCGCGCCATGCCCATCGCGGCGACGCCATCGCCGAGCTGATGCGGGCGCGCGGATTGGCGGTTCTGCAGCGCACGGCCGGGCATCGGCTGCCGGGACCGGAGCATGCCGTCTACATCGCCGACACCATGGGCGAATTGGGGCTGTTCTACCGTGCCGCGCCGGTGGTGTGCATGGGCGGCTCCTTCATTCCCCATGGCGGGCAGAACCCGGTGGAGCCGGCGCAGCTGGGCTGCGCGGTGCTCTACGGCCCGCACATGTTCAATTTCGGCGAGATCACCCACATGCTGGAGGCCGCCGGCGGCGCCCTGCCGGTCGCGGACGGCGATGCGCTGACCCGCGAGACCCGGCGGCTGCTGACCGACGACCGGGCGCGCGAACGCATCGTCGCGGGGGCAGCGCGGGTGACGGCGGACAACCGGCGGATCATCGACCGGGCGTTGGGGGCGCTGTCCCCGGTGTTGGGCGCCGCCGGCATCCGGACGGCGGCCTGAAGGGACGCGGAGCCGTGAAGACCCCCGCCTTCTGGTATCGGCCGCCCGGCCTTGCCTCCACCCTGCTGGCGCCGCTGGGGGCGCTCTATGGGATGGCCGGCCGGCGGCGCATCGCCGGAACGGTTCCGCGCCGGGTCGGCGTACCGGTGGCCTGTGTCGGCAATCTGGTGGCGGGCGGCGCCGGCAAGACGCCGGTCGGGCTGGCGCTGATCACGGCGCTGCAGGCCCGGGGGATCGCCGTCCATGCGCTGACCCGCGGCCATGGCGGGCGGGAGGCCGGTCCGCTGGCGGTCGACCCCGGCCGCCACGGTGCCGCCGATGTCGGCGACGAGGCTCTGCTGCTGGCGGGGGCAGCGCCCTGCTGGGTGGCGCGCGACCGGCTGGCGGGGGCGGAGTGCGCGGTCGCTGCCGGGGCAGGGGCCATCGTCATGGATGACGGGTTCCAGAACCCGGCCCTGCACAAGGATCTGGCTCTGATCGTCGCCGACGGCGCGGTCGGATTCGGCAACGGCCGGCTGGTGCCGGCCGGTCCGCTGCGCGAGCGGGTGGCCGATGGCCTCGCCCGCGCCGACGCGCTGGTGATCCTGGGCGAGGACCGCCACGGTCTGGCGGCGCTGGCCGGCGGGCGGCCGGTGCTGGCGGCGCGGCTGGAGCCCGAACCCGAGGCCGCCGCCCGGCTGGCCGGACGCGACGTCCTGGCCTTCGCCGGCATCGGCCGGCCGGAGAAGTTCTTCGCCACGCTGGAGGCGCTCGGCGCCCGCGTGGTCGGGCGGGTGTCCTTCGCCGACCACCACCCCTACCGTCCGGCCGAGGTGGCGGCCCTGATCGACCGCGCCGCGGCGCTGGGCGCCTTGCCCGTCACCACCGCCAAGGATGCCGTGCGCCTGCCGCAGGAATTGCGGGCGAAGGTCGCCGTCCTGCCGGTTTCGGTGCGCTGGGCGGACGAGCGGGCGCTCTCCACGCTGCTGACGCATCTGTTGCAGAAAGGAAGCCCCGATGGCCAAGCCGCGTAGCCCATTGCAGCGATGGCTGACGCGCCGCATCGGCTATCCGCTGGAGGCGGTGCTGGTCTACGGCGTCTGCGGGCTGTTCCGCGCGCTGTCGCTGGACCGCGCGTCGGCGCTCGGCGGCTGGATCGGGCGGACGGTGGGCCCGTGGCTGCCCAACAGCGCCCGCGCGCGGCGCAACCTGACGCGGGCCTTCCCGGACAAGGGCAGGGCGGAAATCGACGCGATCCTGCGCGGCATGTGGGACAATCTGGGACGCACCATCGCCGAATACCCGCATCTGGAACAGATCGGCCGCGAGCGGGTGGAACTGGTCGGGATCGAGCATGTCGTCGCGCTGCGCGAGGACGGCAAGGCCGGCATCCTGGTCTCCGGCCATCTGGCGAACTGGGAGGTGCAGTCGGTCGTTGCCCGGCTGCTCGGGCTGGAGGTGGGCGTGGTCTATCGTGCGCCCAACAACCCGATCGTCGGCGACCTGCTGGTGAAGTTGCGCGGGGCGGCGACCGGCATGCAGATCCCCAAGGGGCCGGACGGTGCCAGGATCCTGCTGCGTCACCTGACCAAGGGCGGCCATGTCGGCATGCTGATCGACCAGAAGATGAATGACGGCATTCCCGTCCCCTTCTTCGGCCGCGACGCCATGACCGCGCCGGCCGCCGCCGTGCTGGGCATGAAGATGCAGTTGCCGCTGTGCCCGGCACGGACGGAACGGCTGGAGGGCGCGCATTTCCGCGTCACCGTCCTGCCACCGGAGGAATACCCGACCAGCGGCGATCGCAATGCGGATGCGCGAATTCTGATGGAACGGCTGAACCGTCTGTTGGAGGATTGGATCCGCGACAAGCCGGCGCAATGGCTGTGGATCCACCGCCGCTGGCCGGATTGAACGCCCGCTCCACGTCCTTCAAGGTTCGCCCGCGATGGCCCTGCCGCTCGACCTCCATCTGCTGCAACTCTATATGGTCGCCGTCTGCGTCCTGGTTCTGGCGCCGGGACCGGATTCGCTTCTGGTGCTGACCCGCAGCATCGCCGACGGCCGGCAGGCCGGGGTGGTGGCGACGGTGGGCATCTGCGTCGGCAACACCGTCCATTCGCTGCTGGCCGCCGCCGGGATCTCCGCCCTCATCGCGGCGTCGGCATCGCTGTTCGACCTGTTGCGCTATGCCGGCGGTGCCTATCTGGCCTGGATTGGCTTGCGGTCGCTGTGGAGCGTCTGGACCAGCCGCGGCGCCGAGCCCGCGGTCGTGGTCGAGGCTCCGGCCCCGGCGCCTGCGGCCCGCGTCTTCGTCCAGGCGTTGCTGACCAACCTGCTGAACCCGAAGATCATCCTGTTCCAACTGGCCTTCGTGCCGCAGTTCATCGCCCCGCACTTGGGCCATGTGGCGCTGCAGACCTTCATCCTCGGCAACATCATCTCGGTGCTGGGCGGCGCCTATCTGGTCGGCATCGCCGCACTCAGCGCCGGGGCCGCGCGGCGGGTGCTGTCCAGCCCGCGGGTGCGGACGGTGATGGACGGCATCGCCGGCGTGCTGTTCCTCGGCTTCGCGGTGCGCCTGCTGCTGACCGACCGGAAGTTCGCCTGAGGGGTGAGGGCAGCCGCAGCGCCCTCACCACAGATCGTCCTCGTCCTCCGCCCCGGTGTCGACGTCGAAGGTGGCCGTCTGGCGGACGACCGGGTGACTGTCCTTCCAGTCCTCGAAATCCGACACCACCGCCGGGCGGATGCCGAGCGCCAGCACCGGGCAGCCGCCGCCGCGGCCGGCGTCCAGACGGTAGAGCAGCTTCTTCATCCAGGTGGTGCTGGCGCCGTATTTGTTCTGGAAGTTCTTCATCTCCACCCGCCGCGCCACCTCGGTGAACAGTGGGATCAGCTCGGCGCTGCGGGTCAGCAGCACGCCGGCATTGATGATGCCGCATTCATAGAAGGTGCGGGCGGCGTAGAGGTCGCGGTCGAAGGTCTGGTCCTTGCTGTTCCATTCCAGGTCGAAGGACACGCGCTCCTTCACGAAGTCGATCTTGTGCCCGTCGATGAAGCCGTTGACCTTGTACAGCTCCTCGCGCTGGCGCTGTTCGGTCACCGTCTGGCCGCGGTTCTTGCCGGCGACGCGGCGTTTCTCCTCGTGCGTCACGATCATCTTGGTGATGAACAGGTCGCCACGGATGCGCGTCTCGTTCCAGCCCAGCGGGTTCAGCATCCGCTCCATCGTCTTGGCGATCTGCGACTTGTTGCCGCCCGACGCCACGATGTCCTCGGTGCGGATGCGGAACTCCATCAGCCGTTCGGTGATCTCGCGGAACTCGGCCGTGCAGGCATGGGCGAGGATGCGCGCCGCATTGCGGTAGCTGTGCACCTCGTACAGGTCGAGGAAGCCCGGCGGGAACAGGTCGCCCAGGTCGGGATCCCGCGCTTCGATCAGCGGGGCCTTGTCGTGGATGCAGGCAAGCAGGTTCATGACGGCACATGCGCGATGGAAAACGGCGCCACCATGGCGGCTGCCGCCCGGCAAATCCACCCTTTCCACCTGTAGGCATCACCTGATGGTGCCTGCCGGGGGCCGAACTGGCGGCCATTCCCCGACATATGGTAAGGTCGCCCGCGCGCCGGGGTGGAAAAAGCGCGGTTGTTTCGCCGGGGGACCGTGATGAGCGACGAATTCCTGTTCGCGGAGGAGGAACCCGCCGTCGAGACGGCGGCCGAGGCTGCCGAACCGGTCGAACCCTGGCTGATCCTGATCGTCGACGACGACCCCGCCATCCACGCCACCACCAAGATGGTGCTGCGCGGCTTCGCCTTCGAAGGACGCCCTGCGCAGTTCCTGTCGGCCGCCACCGCGGCGGAGGCGCGCGGGGTTCTGCGCGACAACCCGGCCATCGCGGTGATCCTGCTGGACGTCGTGATGGAATCCGACGACGCCGGCCTGCGCCTGGTCCGCTACATCCGCAATGAACTGAGCAACCGCCGTGTGCGCATCATCCTGCGCACCGGCCAGCCGGGGCAGGCGCCGGAACGCGACGTCATCCTCAGCTACGACATCAACGACTACAAATCGAAGACGGAGCTGACGGCGCAGAAGCTGTTCACCTCCGTCGTCGCCGCGCTCCGCGGCTACCAGGACATCACCGCCATCGAGGACCACCGAGAGGGGCTGGAGCGCATCCTCGATTCCTCGTCCACCCTGCTGGGCAAGCGGACGATGGCGGAGTTCGTGCGCCATGCCGTGGCGCAAATCGTCGGCGTCTGCCCGCCCGGCGATGGTGTGGCCCTGGTCAGCCGCCTGACCGACGGGCCGCGGCCGGCGGAGCCGCTGGTGCTCGGCGGCGCCGGCTGCCATGTCGGGATGGAGGGGACGCCGCTGTTCCTCGCCCTGCCGCCCGACGCGGTGCAGGCGGTGACGGCGGCGCTGGCCGACGGACGCAACCGGTACGAACGCGGCCACAGCGTTCTGGTCTTCCGCTCCGCCACCCGGCACCACGACACCGCGGTCTATCTCGGCCATGGGCGGGCGCTGACGGCGGACGAGCGCAGGTTGCTGGAGGTGTTCTGCGCCAAGGTCGCCATCGGCTTCGACAACGTCCACCTGTACGAGGAACTGACCGAGCTGAACCGCAGCCTGGAACGGCAGGTGGCGGAACGCACGCGCGACCTCGTGGCGGCACGCGAGGCGGCGGAGGCGGCGCGGTCGGAGGCGGAGGCGGCAAACCAGGCGAAGTCGCTGTTCCTGGCGACGATGAGCCACGAGATCCGCACGCCGATGAACGGCATCCAGGGCATGCTCGAACTGCTGGAACACACCAGCCTGACTGGCGACCAGCGCGAACTGGTCAGCGTGGTGCGGGAATCGGCCGGCGCGCTGCTGACCATCATCAACGACATCCTCGACTTCTCGAAGATCGAGGCCGGGCGGCTCGACCTGGAGCGGGTGCCGGTCTCCCTCGCCAATGTGGTGGAGGGGGTGGCGGAAACGCTGGCGCCGGGCGCACGGGGCAAGGGGCTGTCGCTGGTCACCTACATCGACCCCGATCTGCCGGGGGAGGTCGTCGGCGATCCGGTCCGCATCCGGCAGGTGCTGTTCAACATCGCCGGCAACGCGGTGAAGTTCACCCAGTCCGGTTCGGTGACCATGCGGGTGGAACTGGCGCAATTCGACGGCGACCGCGTCACCATCCGCGTCGCGGTGACCGATACCGGCATCGGCATCTCCAAGGAAAATCAGGTGCGCCTGTTCCGCCCCTTCACCCAGGCGGAGGCATCGACCACCCGGCGTTTCGGCGGCACCGGGCTGGGGCTGTCGATCTGCCGGCGTCTGGCCGAACTGATGGGCGGTGACATCGGCGTCACCAGCGAGGTCAATGTCGGTTCCACCTTCTGGTTCACCTTCGCCGCCGATCTGGTCCCGGCGGCCGTCGAGCCCGCCGTGATGCAGCGGGCGCCGCTGCAGGGGGTGACCGTGCTGCTTCTGGCGGCGGATGCGCAGGAGCGCGGCTTCCTCGCCCGTTATCTGAACGCCGACGGGGCCCAGTTGGTGGAGGCGGCCGACGCCGATGCGGCCTTGCGCACCCTGCTGCCGACCGCCGCCTGCGACGTGCTGGTCTCCACGCTGGGCACCGACATTGCTGCGCTGGACAATGACCCACGCGGCCGGGTGCGCGGGCGGGTGCTGATCGGCGGCGACGCGCTGACCGCGGGCGACGCGGCGGAACTGGGCGCGTCCGGCGCCGGGACCGTGGTTCTCGGCCGGCCGGTGCGGCGGGTCGGGCTGGTCCGTGCCATCCTGGCCGCCGCCGGTCGGATGGCGGCGGGGGAGGGCGGCCGTACCGATCGCGATCGCGAACCGGAACCCGCCACCCTGGCGGCCGACCGGCGCCGCCTGCCGACGGTGGAAGAGGCGCGGGCGCAGGGCCGGCTGATCCTGGTGGCGGAGGATCATCCGACCAACCGTCAGGTCATCCAGCGTCAACTGACCCTTCTCGGCCATGTGATGGAGACCGCGGAGGATGGTGTCCAGGCGCTGGCCATGTGGCGGGCCGGTGGCCATGGCCTGCTGCTGACCGACTGCCAGATGCCGGAGATGGACGGCATGGAACTGGCCCGCAGCATCCGCGCCGCCGAGTCGGCGACCGGAACCCGCCTGCCCATCGTCGCCATCACCGCCAACGCGACGGAGAACGAGGCGCAGTTGTGTTTGGCGTCGGGCATGGACGACACGCTGGCCAAACCGGTCAGCCTCGCCGACCTGCGCCGGGTGGTCGACCATTTCCTGCCCCCGACGGATGGCGAAGTCCGGGAGGGGGAGGAGCCGTGCAAACCTTCGGAAAGCACGGAAACGGTGACCGCCGAGTTGCAGCAACCCGACCCTCGGCCGGCATCTCCGCCACCCCCCGCGGTCGCCGACCTGCCGCCGCTCGACCTGGAGGCGCTGACCGCGCTGTTCGACGGCGACGGCGAGTTCGTCCGGCATCTGCTCGGCGAGTTCGTCACCTCCAACACCGCCTCGCACCGCTGGCTGATGGACGCGCTGGCCGGCGAGATCTGGGACGAGGTGCGGCAGGCCGCCCACAAGCTGGCGGGGTCCTCGCGCACCGTCGGCGCCCGCGACCTCGCCGCCGCCGCCGATGCGGTGGAACTGGCGGTGATCGACCACCGGCTGGAGGGCATCGCCTCCCTGGTCGCCCGCGTCGGCATCGAACTTGACCGCGTCGTCGCCCATATCGAGGCGGTCTGATTTCCTGCCGACCGTCCCCGGATGCGGCTTAAGGTGCCGGGATGAACGGAAGTCGGCGTCATCCCCGCGAAGGCGGGGATCCAGGCTTCCGAAGCGAGACCTTGAAACGGCTGGATTCCCGCATTCGCGGGAATGACGGCCGAGAGATGATTGTGTCCCTCTGGAGCATTGCGGTACAGCCAAATGCGCGGGCTTTGCAGCTTCCCGCGTCGGCTGTAGCGAAACCGACATGAGCGTCCCCTTGTCGCCTTTGCGACAAGTGTGCGACGCATCACGACCTTCAGAAAAATCCTTTATTTCCCGTGGCTTGGCCGGCATTCGCCGGCTGGCACGCCGCTTGCTGTTCTGGGTGTATCCCGGCCCGGTGCCGGCCCCAAACCCACATGCGCGTCACAGCGAGAGCGGAAGCCAAGGAGAACGGGATGCACATCGTCGTCTGTATCAAACAGGTGCCCGACAGCGCCCAGATCCGCATCCATCCCGTCACCAACACCATCATGCGGCAGGGTGTGCCCGCCATCATCAACCCTTTCGACCTGTTCTCGCTGGAAGAGGCGCTGCGGCTGAAGGACAAGGTGGGCGCCCGCGTCACCGTGCTGACCATGGGGCCGCCGATGGCGGAGACCTCGCTGCGCAAGGCGCTGTCGCTGGGGGCCGACGACGCGGTGCTGCTGACCGACCGCAAGTTCGCCGGCTCCGACACGCTGGCGACCTCCTACGCCCTGACCTCGGCCATCCAGAAGCTGGCGGAGGAGGAGCCGGTCGACATCGTCTTCTGCGGCAAGCAGACGGTCGACGGCGACACCGCCCAGGTCGGTCCCGGCATCGCCACCCGCCTGGGTTTCGAGCAGCTGACCTACATCACCAAGATCGAGGACCTGAACACGGCGTCCAAGGAGATCGTGGTGCAGCGCCGTTCCGAGGGCGGCGTGCAGGTGCTGAAGACCAAGCTGCCCTGCATGATCACCATGCTGGAGGGCACCAACACCATCCGCTTCGGCAAGATGGACGACCTGTTCCGCGCCGCCCGCTACGACCTGAAGACCTGGAGCCGCGACTTCACCGGCGCCGAGGAGGGCCGCGTCGGCCTGAAGGGCTCGCCGACCGTGGTGTCGAAGGTGTTCGTGCCGAAGCCGCGGGCGGAGAAGGCCAAGATGATCGTGGCCGCATCCGACACCCCCGACGCGATGGCCGCCGCCGCCATCGACGCCATCTTCGCCGCCCAGCCCAAGCTGGCCGACGATCTGCTCGCCCGCGCCGCGGCCGGGCTTTGACGATCCATCCGCGGGAGACCCGACGATGAGCGAACCGAGCAAGCCCCAGGGCCGCAAGTTCCAGCTTCCCGAACACCTGAAGGTTTACAAGAACGTCTGGGTGATCGTGGAGCAGGAGCGCGGCATCGTCCACTCCGTGTCGCTGGAACTGCTGGGCGAAGCCCGCAAGCTGGCCGACAAGCTGGGTGTGGAGGTGGGTGCCGTGGTGCTGGGCGCCGAAAGCCCCGACCTGAACCGCATCTGCGGCGACGCCATCAGCTATGGCGCCGACATCGTCTACAAGGTGACGGACCCGGCGCTGGCCGACTACCGCACCGACCCCTATTGCCGCGTCATGACCGAGGTGGTGAACACCCACAAGCCGGAGATCGTGCTGCTGGGCGCCACCACGCTGGGCCGCGATCTGGCGGGCGCCATCGCCACCACGCTGGCGACCGGCCTGACCGCCGACTGCACCGAACTGGACATCTACGCCGACAACCGCTCGCTGGCCGCCACCCGGCCGACCTTCGGCGGCACGCTGCTCTGCACCATCCAGACGCTGGCCTACCGGCCGCAGATGGCGACGGTGCGACCGCGCGTGATGGCGATGCCGGAGCGTGACGACGCCCGCACCGGCCGCGTCGTCGAAATCCAGCCGGACCTCCGCGAAGAGGACATTGTCACCAAGGTCCTGAACTTCATCGCCGACCGCGAGCAGAACGAGGCGCAACTGGCCTTCGCCGACATCATCGTGTCGGCCGGCAAGGGGCTGGGCAAGGTCGAGAACATGAAGCTGGTCTTCGACCTCGCCCGGGTCCTGGGCGCCGAGGTCGGGGTGACCCGTCCGCTGGTCCAGGCCGGCTGGGCCACCAACGACCGTCAGGTCGGTCAGACCGGCAAGACGGTGCGGCCGAAGCTCTACATCGCCGCCGGCATCTCCGGCGCCATCCAGCATCGGGTCGGCATGGAGAAGTCCGACCTGATCCTGGCGATCAACACCGATCCGAACGCGACGATCTTCGACTTCGCCCATCTCGGGCTGGTCGGCGACGCGCTGAAGATCCTGCCGGCGCTGACCGACGCCTTCGGCCGCCGCCTGTCCGTCAACCGCATGGCCGGCTGACCGCCGGACGAGAAAGGAGCCTGTCGACATGGTCGAAAAGTTCGACGCCATCGTCATCGGTGCCGGCCCGTCCGGCAACGCCGCGACCTACACGCTGGCCAAGCAGGGACTGAAGGTCCTGCAGCTTGAGCGCGGCGAATATCCCGGCGCCAAGAATGTTCAGGGCGGCATCATGTATTCGCATGAGCTGGAAAAGATCATCCCGGATTTCCGCGATGACTGCCCGACCGAGCGCCACATCATCGAACAGCGCGTCTGGCTGCTGGGCGACGACAGCTATGTCGGCACCAACTACCGCTCGGAAGCCTTCAACAGCGACAAGCCGAACCGCTATACCATCATCCGCGCCAACATCGACAAATGGTGGGGCGAGCAGATCCGCAAGGTCGGCGGCCTGCAGATCTGCGAGACCACGGTGACGGAGCTGATCCGCGACCCGTCGGGCAAGGTGATCGGCGTGCGCACCGACCGCGAGGGCGGGGAAATCCACGCCGACGTCGTCATCATGGCCGACGGCGTCAACGCCCTGCTGGCCAAGCGCTCCGGTCTTCAGGTGGAGGCGGCGCCGGAGAACGTGGCGCTGGCGGTGAAGGAAATCCTCTTCATCGATCCGGAGCTGATCCAGCAGCGCTTCGGCATCAAGGAGGACGAAGGCGTCGTCATCGAGATCATGGGCAAGGTGACCAAGGGGATGGTCGGCACCGCCTTCCTCTACACCAACAAGGAATCGCTGACGATCGGCATCGGCTGCCTGATCTCCGACTTCAAGAACGGCGACTGCCCGCCCTACAAGATGCTGGAGGATCTGAAGAACCATCCCGTCATCAAGCCGCTGATCGAAGGGGCGGAGATGAAGGAATATGCCGCCCACATGATCCCGGAAGGCGGCTACAAGGCGGTTCCGCAGCTCTATGGCGACGGCTGGATGGTGGTCGGCGATGCCGCCCACTTCAACAACGCCGCCCACCGCGAAGGCTCCAACCTCGCCATGGCGTCCGGCCGGATGGCGGCGGAGACGGTGGTCGAGCTGAAGGCCGCCGGCAAGGGCTATAGCGCGTCGAACCTGGCCGCCTACAAGAAGAAGCTGGATGACAGCTTCATCATGAAAGACCTGAAGAAATATCGCGAGCTGCCCGGCATCATGCACGGCAACAAGCAGTTCTTCGGCGCCTATCCCGACGAAATCACCGCGGCGGCCCACAACTGGTTCACCGTGGACAGCATCGACAAGAAGTCGAAGGAAAAGCAGATCATGAAGTCCTTCATCAAGCGCCGCTCGGTGATGGGACTGGTCGGTGACGCAATCAAGCTGGTGAGGGCCGTGCGATGAGCATCATGGTCAAGGTCGAAGAGAAGCTTTATCAGAACCGCTACATCGTCGATGAAAGCCGCCCGCACATCCAGATCAAGAGCGAGGAGGCCTGCCAGAGCTGCGAACGCCAGGCCTGCACCTTCTGCTGCCCGGCGGCCTGCTACAGCAAGAACGAGACGGGCGGCGTGACGCTGGTGACCGACGGCTGCCTGGAATGCGGCACCTGCCGCGTCGTCTGCCAGGACAAGGGCAACATCGCCTGGGACTATCCGCGCGGCGGCTACGGCATCAGCTACAAGTTCGGCTGATCTGGTCTGTTCGGTGTCTTCCCCCGGAACTCGATGGCCTCCGCGCAATCTTGCGCGGGGGCCGACTTGTTTGGTGGGGGCAGGTCAGCGTCCCCTCAACGCTTCCGCCGCCTGTCCAAGCGCCCGCTGCAGTTCTGCCGGGAAGTAAGGCTTGCGGACGAAGCCGAACGGCTGGCACTCCGCGGCGCGGTGGCGGGTCTCGGGGTCGCCGAAGGCGGAGGTGAAGATGCAGCGGATGCCGGTCCGCGCGCGGATCGCCGCCGCCGCCTCGATCCCGTCGCGCGGACCGAGCAGGCGGATGTCCATCATCACGACGTCCGGCCGCAGCCGTTCGGCCGCCTCGACCGCGTCATCGGCATTGTCCTCGATCCCGACGACGGCGAATCCCAGCATCCCGAGAATCTCCTCCAATGCCATCGCGGCGAGGCTCTCGTCTTCAATGATGAGGATGCGCAGGGGAGCGTCGGAGGCAGGCGTGAGATCTGTCATCGTGATCGCATGGAGGCTGTCACAGCGATTTTACAGGAGCCGAGTGATCGGCAAACCAAAAAGCGCAGGATTATGACCAATGGCGCAGCCTGCGCCGGATGCATGGGTGACGGGGCGGAAGCGTCGCAGGATGTCGCCGCACCCTTGTTTTTTACCTGTGGGACGCACCATCTCTGTCCAAGGGCTGTTTTCACCAGCGAGCATTGCGGACCCGTGCCTGTCCATTACGGATGGTCGGCGGGGCCGCTCCCTTTTCCATGAGGAGACCGGCGATGGACCTGCGAGTCTGTTTCGAAAACATGGAAAGCGTCAACGTCAACGACGCGGCGATGATGAAGCATTACACCAAGAGCTATCTCGCGGATTTCGACCCGGAATGGGCCGGCTTCATCATGCTGCCGCATGACGAGACGGAGCGCGCGACGATGGAGCCCGCCTGGCAGGTGCTGATCCGCGACGCCACGCCACGGACGGAGCAGGAACTGCTGCGCTACATCGACGAGAACCCGATGGCGGCCTATCACGTCCATGTCTATCGGCGCGACGGCGGCCGGAACGAGAGCAAGATCCACTGACGGCAAAGGGGGCGCCGCAAGACGCCCCCTCCGTCAAAGCGCTGGCACCGGCGGTTCAGCCGACCGGCGATCCCAGCAGGCTGTCCAGCGGGACGAAGCGGTCGGCCATCTTGCGCGCCTCCTCCTTGTGGACCTTGAAGGTCTTTTCCGCGATGGCGTTGGACACCACGAAATCCTGATAGGCGCGTTCCAGATGGAAGCGGTAGCGCGACGACATGCCGTCGTCGTCCAGCCCCTCCATCCCATTGTCCGCCGACAGGTAATCGTGGAAGCGCTGCAGGATGTGCAGGCGGTTCACGTTGACCACGCGCTGGTCGTAGGTGACGTGGAAGAAGCGCAGGAAGTCTTCCGCGGTTTCCAGATCGTCGAGGTCGTCGGTGAAATCGCTCATCGTCGAAGGCTCCTCACGCATGCTGCTGGGTGGAAGGGGAGGGGCCGCAGCCCTCCTGGTCGCAGATGTTGCCACAGGCGCTGCAGGCGACGCCGTCCAGACGGACATCGCTATGCAGATCGCCCAGCCGAATTTCCGACAGGCGGATGTTCTTATCAGGAATCTGTGACGGTACGGTTGCGGTGTGAGCATCCAGCCGCGCTTCGATGCGGTTGATGTGCTCGATCAGGCAGGCGATGGCCTTGCCGACCGGGTCCGGCATCAGATGATGTTCCAGGTCGATGCCATGTCCCGAAAGACTGCGGCCGGACAGTTGCTGCTGCGTTTCCGGCCGCACCACCCGGCCGGGAATGCCGACCACGGTCATGCCATCCGGCACCGGCTTGGTCACCACCGAATTGGCGCCGACCCGCGCATTGGCGCCGACGGTGATCGGCCCCAGGATCTTGGCGCCGGCGCCGACCAGCACGCCGTCCATCAGCGTCGGATGCCGCTTGCCCTTGGTCCAGGAGGTGCCGCCCAGCGTCACCCCATGGTAGAGCGTCACGTCGTCGCCGATCTCCGCCGTCTCGCCGATCACCACGCCGGCGCCATGGTCGATGAAGAATCGGCGGCCGATGCTGGCGCCGGGATGGATGTCGATGTTTGTCACCGCGCGGGCGACATAGGACAGGAAGCGCGCCGGCCAGCGCAATTTCCGCCGCCAGGCTGCATTGGCGAAGCGGTGCATCACCAGCGCGTGGATGCCGGGATAGCAGGTCAGCACGTCGAAGACGTTGCGCGCTGCCGGGTCGCGGTCGAACACGCAGGCGACGTCCTCGCGCAGCAGGGCCAGAATGCCCGGAGAGCTTTTGGGTCGGGTCATGTCGCCGCCTCCAGGAAGGCGTGCAGCTCCTCGGGCGTCGGCGGCCGCTTGGCGCGGGTCGCCAGCGCGCGGACACGCGGCAGCACCGCTTGGGCCGTGGCGTCGTCACAGGCGATGCCGAGCCGCTCATAGGCCAGCTTCACCGCCGCGGTGCCGGAATGCTTGCCCAGCACGATGCGGTGTTCGCGCCCGACCTCGGCCGGGTCGAAATTCTGGTAGGTGGCGCGGTCGCGCAGCAGCCCGTCGACATGGATGCCGGCCTCGTGGGTGAAGACGGCGGAACCGACGATCGACTTGTTGACCGCCACCGGCCGGTTGGAGGCCCGCTCCACCAGATCGCTGATGGCACCGAGCGACCGCGTCTCCACGCCGCTGTCGATGTGGTAGAGGTGTTTCAGCGACACCACCACCTCCTCCAGCGGGGCGTTGCCGGCGCGCTCGCCCAGTCCGTTCACCGTGGTGTTGACGTGGGTGGCGCCGCCCAGCACCGCCGCCAGTGAATTGGCGTTGGCGAGGCCCAGATCATCATGGGCGTGGATCTCGATCTCCAGGTCGGTGGCCCGGCGCAGCCGTTCGATGCAGGCGCGCGTCTGGAAGGGGTCGAGCACGCCCAGCGTGTCGGCGAAGCGGAAGCGTCGGGCGCCCGCCTGTTGCGCCACCGTGGCGGCGGCGATCAGGAAATCCATGTCGGCGCGCGACGAATCCTCGCCGCCGACGCTGACCTCCAGCCCATGGTCACGCGCCTGTTTCACCCGGCGCTCGATCTCGGCCAGCGCCCAGGCGCGGCTGCGCTTCAGCTTCTTCGTGATGTGGATGTCGGACACCGGCATCGACAGGTTGACGAAGCCGACATTGCAGGACAGCGCCGCCTTCAAGTCGGTGTCGTGCATGCGGCACCACACCATCAGCCGTCCGTTCAACCCCAGCGACGCCACGGCGCGGATGCCCTCGCGCTCCTCCTCGCCCATGGCGGGGATGCCGATCTCCTGCTCCGGCACGCCGGCGGCGTCGAGTGCCTTGGCGATGGCGATCTTCTCGTCGAGCGTGAAGGCGACGCCGGCGGTCTGCTCGCCGTCGCGCAGCGTGGTGTCGTTGATGGTGGCGAAGGTGGTGGGCATGGGGGCACCTCGCGCGCGGGGGCAAGCATTGCCCCCTTCAGAAGTGTCGCAGGCCGGGCCGGGGACCCGCCCCGACGGGGTGTCGTCGGGCGGGGTGCCGGGACGGGCCATCGACCCGGCCTGCGATTCCGGTGTTACGAATAAACGGGTGCGAATTCCTTGGGCTTGCCGGCTTCCTGCTGCCAGTAGGGCGACAGGCTGCGCAGCTTGGCGATGATGCCCGGCACCACGGCGATGACCCGGTCGATTTCCTCCTCCGTCGTGTCGCGCGACAGGGAGAAGCGGGTGGCGCCATGGGCGGCGGTGTAGGGCACGCCCATGGCGCGCATGACGTGGCTCGGCTCCAGCGAGCCCGACGTGCAGGCGGAGCCGGAGGATGCGGCGATGCCGGCCTCGTTCAGCAGCAGCAGGATCGCCTCGCCCTCGATATATTCGAAGGCGATGTTGCAGGTGTTGGGCAGGCGGTTGTCCGGGTTGCCGGTGACGAAGCAGCTCGGCACCGCCGCCAGGATCGCCTGTTCCAGCTTGTCGCGCAGCGCCTTCACCCGCGTGTTCTCGTCGCCCATATGGACCAGCGCCAGTTGGGCGGCGGCGCCCAGCCCGACGATGCCCGGCGCATTCTCCGTCCCGGCGCGGCGGGAGCGTTCCTGATGGCCGCCGCGCAGCATCGGGCGGTAGCGCAGGCCGCGCTTGACGTAGAGCGCGCCGATGCCCTTGGGGGCGTGCAGCTTGTGGCCGGACAGCGACAGCATGTCGATGGCGCTGTCCGCCAGCTTCATCGGGATCTTGCCGACCGACTGCACCGCGTCGGTGTGGAAGAGGGCGCCGGCCTCCTTGGCCATGCGCGCCAGCTCCTCCACCGGGAAGATCGTCCCGGTCTCGTTGTTGGCCCACATGATGGAGACGATGGCGACCTGATCGGACAGCGCGGCGCGGTAGGCCTCCATGTCGAGGTTGCCGCGCTTGTCCACCGGGATGCGGTGGACCTTGCAGCCGCGCTTCTTCTCCAGATACTCGCAGAGCGCCAGCACGCCGGGATGTTCGACCACGCTGGTGACGATCTCGCGCTTCTTCGGATAGGCCTCCAGCGCCGACAGGATGGCGGTGTTGTCGCTTTCCGTCCCGCCGGAGGTGAAGACGATCTCGCTGTCATGGGCGGCGCCCAGCAGGGCCTGGACCTGCTTGCGCGCCCATTCGATCTTGCCGCCCACCGCGGCGCCGAAGCCGTGCATGGAGGACGGGTTGCCGAAATGCTCGGTGAAGAGCGGCAGCATCTCCTGCAGCACTTCCGGATCGACGCGGGTGGTGGCGTTGTTGTCGAGATAGATTCCCTGGCTCATGGCTTTATGCTCCGACAGGCATCAGGGACGCGGGCTTGACCCGCACGAACTCGCCGAGCTTCTCGACCAGCTTCATCTGCACGCCCATCATCGTGCCGGCCGACTGCGAACAGCCGGAGCAGGCGCCGGAGAGCCGCACATAGATGTCCTTGCCGTCGATGTCGACCAGCTCCACGTCGCCGCCGTCGCGCTGGATCTGCGGGCGCATCTCCTCGATGGCGCCCATGATGACCTGCATGCGCTGGACATTGGTCAGCTTGGGCGCCGCGGCCGGTTCGGCCTTCGGCTCCAGCGGCTTGATGGCGTCCAGCCCGACGGTGCCGGGGGCGTGCTTCTTGGCGGGCTTCAGGGCGCCGGTCTTCGCCAGCACCTCTTCCAGCACCTCCTCGATTTTCTCATGGCAGGTCTGGCAGGAGCCGCCGGCCTTGGTGTAGTGGGTGACCTCCTCCAGCGTGGTCAGGCCGTTCACGGTCACCGCGCGCTCGATCATGGCGGCGTCGATGCCGAAGCACTTGCAGACCAGCTCGCCTTCCTCATGGTCGTCTTCCCACGCCTCGCCCTTGTAGTTGGCGATGGCGGCGCGCAGTGCCTCGGCACCCATGACGGAGCAGTGCATCTTTTCCGGCGGCAGGCCGCCCAGATATTCGGCGATGTCGCGGTTGGTCAGGGTCAGCGCCTCGTCCACCGTTTTGCCGATGATCATCTCCGTCAGCGCGGAGGAAGAGGCGATGGCCGAGCCGCAGCCGAAGGTCTGGAACTTCGCGTCCTGGATGATCTGGGTGTCGGGATCGACCTTCAGCATCAGACGCAGCGCGTCGCCGCAGGTGATGGAGCCGACCTCGCCGACCGCGTTGGCGCTGTCCAGGACACCGGAGTTCTTCGGGTTGAAGAAGTGCTCCTTGACCTTGTCGGTGTAGTTCCACATGTCGCTGCTGCCTTTCCGTGGGGTGCGCGCCTAGGGGAAGAGTGTCCGGGGGCGGTGTCAGTGGCCCCAATTAATGGGTGGAGTAGGGGGCCGACGATCCGCAGCTGGAGGAGGAGGTCGAGCAGGAGCCGCCACCCCCTTCACCGGCCGAGAAGGACTTGCCGCAGCCGCAGCTGCTGGTCGCGTTCGGGTTGTCGAACTTGAAGCCGGAGCCTTCGATGCCCTCGACGAAATCGACCACCACGCCGCTCAGGAAGGGCTGGCTGTTGGCGTCGACGAAGATGGTGACCGGGCCGAAGCTGAGCACCGCATCGTCGTCGCCGGCCGCCGCCTCCAGGCCCATCTGGTATTTCAGGCCGGCGCAGCCGCCGTCGGTCACGGCGATCCGCAAGCCGGCGGCCGCACCGCCCGACTTCGCCAGGACCTGTTCCAGGGTGGAAACCGCCGCATCCGTCAGAGTCACCATGTCCCGCCTCCTCAAGCCGCGTTGCCGGGGATGCCGGCCGATCTGACGGGAAGTAGAGCAAGGACCGTGCCAAGACGGTAAATAGTTGATTTTCATGGATTGTGAGGCCGAAATGGCGTGGCGAGAGTCCGACAATGTTTCGTCTTCCAACGTTTTTGTCGGGTTTGGTGCGTGTCGCCTTTGCGACAGCCGCGACACTTCGCCGCACAAAAATAATATGGTCTTTCCCCGCGCCTGCGCGCGTACCATGGGACGTCGTCGGTGCGTCGGATGATTGATTGCGTCAGCAGGAAATACAGGCGAGGGAAGCGATGAGCGACGAACCGATCGAACTCAGGATGTCGAACGGCCGCATGGCATTCGGCGATGTGCCGGAACTGATCGACGAACTGCTGCGGGAAGCGGTGAAGGCCCGCGACGTGCCCGACACCTGCGAGGCGTTGTTGTGGGAGGCTCACCGCAAGGGGCCGCGGGTGCTGCCGGTCTTCTACGCGCTCTACAAATTCTACTTCAACCGCAAGAAACTGGGGGAGGCGGAGCGGGTGGCCCGCATCGGGCTGGATGCCGCCGCACTCCAGGGCGGCTTTCCCGCCGACTGGTCGCAGCTGACCGCCGGTTCCACCGACTGGACGGCGGCCGGGCCGGCGCGCTTCTTCCTGTTCACCATGAAGGCGCTGGCCTTCATCGAACTGCGCCGCCACAACCGCGACAGGGCGCTGGCGATCCTCGCCAAGATGGCGGAGATCGACCCGGCCGACCAGGTCGGCTACGGCACCATCGCGGCACTGGCACGCGGACTGGACAATGGGATGGATGGAGAGGGCGGGGTGGCATAGCCACCCGGTCCGATAAGGCTGCTCCCAAAAAAAAGCCCCCCGGCCCAGGGGGGAACCGGGCCGGGGGCAGCGGGGATTTGCGTCTCACGACGCACTCACGACGCGCTCTCACGTCGAGAGGAATTGCGGCCCCAATTGGGGAATTCGGGGCCGCAAACTCGTCAGGCGGCGACGGATTCCAGCGCCGGGTAATCGGTGTAGCCCTTGGCGTCGCCGCCGTAATAGGTGGTGCGGTCCGGCTCGGCCAGCGACGCACCGGCACGGAAGCGCACGGGCAGGTCCGGGTTGGAGATGAAGGCCTCGCCGAAGCTGACCGCATCGGCCTCGCCGTTGGCGAGTGCGGCATCGGCGTCACCGCGGCTGTAGCCGCCGTTCAGGATCAACGGACCCTTGAAGGCGGCGCGCAGGGCGGATGCCACATGCGGCGCGCCCTCCGGCGGGGCCATATGGTGGCCGGGCCGGCCCTCGATCACATGCAGATAGGCGAGGTTGAAGGGGTTCAGCGCCTTGGTGATCGCCAGGAAATGCGGCAGCGGTTCGCTGTCCGTCATGTCGTTGAACACGCCGGTCGGCGACAGGCGGACACCGATGCGGTCGGCGCCGACGGCATGGGCCGTGGCCTCCAGAATTTCCAGCAGGAAGCGGCAGCGGTTCTCCACCGTCCCGCCATACTGGTCGGTGCGGGTGTTGGTGCCGTCGCGCAGGAACTGGTCGATCAGATAGCCGTTGGCCGCGTGGATCTCGACGCCGTCCAGGCCGGCATCGAACACCGCGCGCTTCGCCGCATCGGCGAAGTGGCGGACCAGAGCGGGGATCTCGGCGGTTTCCAGGGCGCGCGGCACCGGGAAGGGCTCCATGCCGGCGCCGGTGTAGAGCTGGCCCTTCGCCGCGATGGCCGACGGGGCGACCGGGGCGGCGCCGTTCGGCTGGAAGCGCGGGTGGGAGATGCGGCCGACATGCCAGAGCTGGGTGACGATCCGCCCGCCGGCGTCATGCACGGCGTCCGCGACCGCGCGCCAGGCCAGCGTCTGGGCGTCGGTGTGGATGCCCGGCGTGTTGGGATAGCCCTGGGCGGTGTCGCAGACCTGCGTCGCCTCGGTGATGATCAGGCCGGCCGAGGCGCGCTGCGCATAATATTCGGCGGTGAGCGCGGTCGGGCAGTTGCCTTCGCCGGCGCGGCTGCGGGTCATCGGCGCCATGACGACGCGGTTCGGCAGCTCGATGGCGCCAAGGCGCAGCGGGGTGAACAGGTCAGGCTTTGCAGTGCTTTGCGGCATGGCGGGACTACTCCCTATTGGCCCCTGTTGGGCAAATCGGCTTGTATGTATGTGAGTACATACTTGAACCGGCGCCCGCCGCTTGTCAAGTATGTATCTGCATACTTATTATGAAGCTGACGGGACGCACGGGAGAGGGACGGGCTTTGGACGCAAGCAAGGACGATGACGGCTGTTGCCCCGGCAACGGCACCGAGGGAGCCTGCGAGGGCGGGGGGCGCAAGCGCGACCGCGCCGCGACCGAGGGCGCGCTGCTCGATGCTGCCAAGCTGGTGTTCGCGGAGCGTGGATTCGATGCGGCGACGACGCGCGAGATCGCCGGGAGGGCCGGTGTCAACGAACAGCTGATCCAGCGCTATTTCTCAGGAAAAAGCGGGCTGTTGCTGGCGGTGGTGGAGCGCTATTGGCGCGAGGAATCGGGCGGCTGCGATCTGCCGCCGCCGCACGAGGATCTGGAGACCGACCTCGCCCGCTTCCTGCATGCCCAGTTGAAGCACAGCTGGGCATGCCGCGACTTCACCCGCGTGGTGTTGGCCCGCGCCCTGGTCGATCAGGCGGTGGCGGACGAGATGGCCCGCACCCTGTCGCAGAGCCGCATCCCCTGCCTGCTGAGACGGCTGGAAGGCTTCCGTGCGCGGGGCGCCATCGCCGCAGACGCCGACCTCGCCAATGTGGCGGCCGGCATCGCGACGCTCAGCTTCGGGCTGGGCTTCCTCGATCAGGTGGTGTTTGGCCGCGACGATGCCGGCATCTGCGCGATGGTCGGCACGCTGGCCCACACCATCGCCCATGGCCTGACGCCGCGGTAAGCCGTGGTCACTCCGCGGCGGCGGCGCGGGTGCTGCTGCGGTGGCTGTGGACCGCGTCGGCGGTGAAGACGGCCAGCGCCACCCAGATGCAGGCGAAGGTGATGGCGTGGCTGCGGGTGAAAGCCTCGCCATAGACCAGCACGCCCAGCAGAAGCTGTCCGGTCGGCCCGACATATTGCAGCAGCCCGAGCGTGGTCATGGTCAGCCTCGTCGCGCCGATCATGAAGAGAACCAGCGGCACCGCCGTCATCGGCCCGGCCAGCACCAGCAGCGTGCTCTCGCCCCAGCCATGCCCGAAGGCGCCGTCGCCGCCCAGCCACAGCAGATAGCCGAGCGCGGCCGGCAGCAGCAGGGCGGTTTCCACCAGAAGCCCGATCACCGGGTCGATCGCCGCCTTCTTGCGCACCAGGGCGTAGAAGCCGAAGGACAGCGCCAGCGACAGGGCCACCCAGGGCACGGCGCCATAGCTGACGACGAGGCTGCCGACGCCGGCCGCGGCGATGGCGACCGCCAGCATCCGGCCGCGGCTGAGCCGTTCGTTCAGGAACAGCACACCCAGCAGCACATTGACCAGCGGGTTGATGAAATAGCCCAGGCTGGCCTCGACCAGCCGGCTGTTCACCACCGCCCAGATGAAGACGGTCCAATTGACGGTGACCAGCAGGGTGGTGACCACCAGGATGCCCAGCCGGCGCCAGTTGCCCACCGCGGCGACGACGGCCGCCGGCCCGCGGGTCGCCAGCACGCCGATGCCGACCAGCACCACCGTCCACACGACGCGGTGCGCAACGATCTCCACCGCCCCGACATCACCCAGCGATTTGAAGAAGACCGGGTTGACCAGCCCCCAGATCAGGTATGAGGCCAGCGCCGCGACGAACGCCGCGGTTGTGGAGGTCGGGGCCTTGGCGGGCGGCGGGGTCTGAACCATACCGTCCGTTTAGCACATTGTTTGTGCAATCCGGCAGCGGGTGGACGAACATGGCCGGGCTGCGCAACCGGCATCACTCCCGCCTCTCGCCCCTTTTGCGCAACAAAAAACCCCGCCGGAGCGGGGTTTCTCGTTTCGGTCCCTAAGGGCCGCAGCCAGATCAGGCGGCGGTAGCGACACCCTTGTCGGCCATCAGGGTCTGCAGTTCGCCCGACTCGTACATCTCGCGGACGATGTCGCAGCCGCCGACCAGCTCGCCCTTGACGTAGAGCTGCGGGAAGGTCGGCCAGTTCGAGTATTCCTTCAGACCCTGGCGCAGGCCCGGATCCTCCAGGATGTTGACGCCCTTGAACTTGACGCCGGTGTGGCTCAGCACCTGGACGACGGCGGCGGAGAAGCCGCACTGCGGGAACACCGGGGTGCCCTTCATGTAGAGCACGACATCGTTGTTCTTGATGTCCTGCTCGATGCGCTCGACGACGTTCTGATCGACCATGGCTCGATAACCCTTCCGATTCGGCCCGGCTGTGCCGGGACCCAGTCCAATGTGAGGTATAGTCAGGCGCCTTCCGGCACCGCGGTGGTCAGCGCCAGGGCGTGCAGTTCGCCGCCCATCTTGCCCTGCAGGGACGCGTAGACCATCTGGTGCTGCTGCACCCGGCTCTTGCCCTTGAAGGCGGCGGAGGTGACGAGCGCGGCATAGTGGTCGCCATCGCCCCGCAGGTCGGCGATCTCCACGACCGCGTCGGGGATGCCTTCCTTGATGAGCTTTTCGATCGTGGCGGCTTCCATCGCCATGGGTCCAGTCCTCGCTCTGTTCAGGATTGCCCCGCCCGGGCACGTGCTTCTCGAGATAGATTAGGTGCGGCCGGGCCGTTTGTCATCCACCGGCAAGTATTTGCCGCCCTGCGGAAGACGCGATAACGGCCCGGATCCTCAGCAGGTCACTCGCCGAACACGCGCTTGAACACGGTGTCGACATGCTTGGTGTGGTAGGACATGTCGAACATCGGCTCCAGCTTGTCGCGGCCGATGTGCTTGGCGATGTCGGGGTCGTTCGACAGCAGGTCCAGATAGTTGCCGCCCTTCTCCCACACCTGCATGGCGTTACGCTGCACCGCCTTGTAGCTGTCCTCGCGGCTCATGCCGGCCTGGGTCAGCGCCAGCAGGACGCGCTGCGAGAAGACCAGACCGCCCAGGTCGTCCAGGTTCTTCTGCATGCGCTCCGGATAGACCACCAGCTTTTCCATCATGCTGGTCAGGCGCACCAGGGCGAAGTCCAGCGTGACGGTGGCGTCGGGGCCGATCATCCGCTCGACCGAGCTGTGGGAGATGTCGCGTTCGTGCCACAGCGCGACGTTCTCCAGCGCCGGGACCACGGCG
Source organism: Azospirillum sp. Sh1 (assembly GCF_008365135.1). Taxonomy (NCBI): domain Bacteria; kingdom Pseudomonadati; phylum Pseudomonadota; class Alphaproteobacteria; order Rhodospirillales; family Azospirillaceae; genus Azospirillum; species Azospirillum sp. Sh1. The sequence continues at coordinate 69,189 of NZ_VTTK01000003.1, forward strand.
GAGCGCACGATGCGGGCCAGACCGGTCAGGTTTTCCGACAGGACCGGGTTGCGCTTGTGCGGCATCGCCGACGAGCCCTTCTGGCCGGGGTGGAAATACTCCTCCGCCTCGCGGACCTCGGTGCGCTGCAGGTGGCGGATTTCCGTCGCCAGATTCTCGATGCTCGACGCGATCACGCCCAGCACGGAGAAGTAGAAGGCGTGGCGGTCGCGCGGGATGACCTGGGTCGAAACCGGTTCCACCGACAGGCCCAGCTTGGCGGCGACATGCTCCTCCACCCGCGGGTCGATGTTGGCGAAGGTACCGACCGCGCCGGAGATGGCGCAGGTGGCGATGTCCTTGCGCGCCTGGACCAGACGCTCGCGCCCGCGGACGAAGGCGGCGTAATGGCCGGCCAGCTTCAGGCCGAAGGTCGTCGGCTCGGCATGGATGCCGTGGCTGCGGCCGATGGTGACGGTGTTCTTGTGCTCGTACGCCCGGCGCTTCAGCGCGGCCAGCAGGGCGTCCATGTCGGCCAGCAGCAGGTCGGCGGCCTGGGTCATCTGCACGGCGAGGCAGGTGTCCAGCACGTCCGACGAGGTCATGCCCTGGTGGACGAAGCGGGCCTCGGGGCCGACATATTCGGCGAGGTTGGTCAGGAAGGCGATGACGTCGTGCCGGGTCTCGCGCTCGATCTCGTCGATGCGGTCGATCTCCCACTTGCCGCGCTCCCACACCGCCTTGGCCGCGTCCTTCGGGATCACGCCCAGCTCGGCCTGCGCGTCGCAGGCGTGCGCCTCGATCTCGAACCAGATGCGGAAGCGGTTTTCCGGCTCCCAGATGCGGGCCATTTCGGGGCGGGTATAGCGGGGGATCATCGGCACTCTCCGGAAGATGCGGGCGCTGGGTCTCGGGCGCTGGGTCGGGGGTGGCTTGCGGGTCTCAAAGCCACGCGCGCGCGACCATAGCCGTGCCGGGGGGCGTTTTAAAGCCTCACGATGCGCCGTGCCCGACCCGGCCCCGACTTGGCCCCGGCGGCGGCCCCAAGGGCATCCGGCGGCGTCATTAATCTTCGCGGTCGAATCGTTGCCGGCCGAAGGGAATCCGCGCCTAAGGTTCAGTGGACCGACTTTCCGCCAATTCCCTGTCGGTTCGCCGAAGCGCCACCCCGTGGCGATCCAGGGGAGAGGAAAACAGTCAAAGAGTCGCGCCGCAGTGGATTTGATTCGCTTGCAGTTGAATCGGTGCGAGCATTAAGCAACACTTGCACAGCGCATCGGGGCCGGCCCAAGCCCGCATCCGGAAAGCCCATCCGAAGGGAGCCCTTCTTGTCCGACCCCGTCGTCGAACTGGTCCGTGCGCCGTCGCGCTCGTCCGACGAGGCCCGGCTCTACCGCCTGCAGTTCCTCGCGTCGATGGCGCTGGTGTCGGCGCTCGTCCTCGGGCTTGGCTTCTATTTCGTCTGGCAGCATTGGGCGGACCTGGAGCACGACCTGCGCCAGAGCGAGGCGCGCTATCTCCAGGAGCAGCGTCAGACCCTGGTGCAGGAGGTGGAGAACGCGCAGTCCTATCTGGCCTACATGCGCTCGCGCGTCGAGCCGCTGCTGAAGGACCATCTGCGCACCCAGGTGAACGAGGCCTATGCCATCGCCCGCAGCGTCCATGACCGCGAACGGAACATCCTGCCCGAAGCGGCGGTGAAGGAATCGATCAAGCAGACCCTGCGGCCGCTGCGCTTTTCCGGTGGACGCGGCTACTACTTCATCCACGACATGAACGGCAGTTCGGTGCTGATGCCGGTTGACCCGTCGAGGGAGGGGGCGCCAAAGGACGGGACGTCGCCCTCCGCCGCGCCCGACACGACGGAGGATTCGGTCGTGGGCGAGCTGATGCGGGCGGCCCATGATCCCAACCGGCGCGGCTTCGCCCGCTATCGCGTGAGCCAGTCCGACGATCAGACGCAGACCGTCGACAAGTTGGCCTTCGTCCGCCTGTTCGAACCCTATGACTGGCTGATCGGAGCCAGCGATTCGCTGAGCGCCGTGGAGACGCGGCTGCAGCATGAATCGCTGGATCGCCTGCGCTCCTTCCGGTTCGGCGAGACCGGCTTCATCGGCGTGCTGCGCCAGGACGGGCAAGTGCTGCTGTCGCCCACCGCCCCGGCGTCGGAGGGAATGAGCGCCCGCGACCTGCCGTGGAAGACGGAGCGCGACATCGTCACCCGCATGCTGGACCTCGGGCGTCAGGGCGGCGGCGAGCTGCGCTACGACTGGATCCATCCGGTCTCGGCGCGGCCGACGCCGAAGATGGCCTATGTCTCCGCCCCCAACGTCTGGGGGTGGATCCTGGTCGCCGGCTCCTACATCGACGATGTCGGCCGGGAGATGGAGGCCCGCCGGGCGGAGATCAGCCGCGGCGTCAACCAGCGGGTCTGGACCACGGTCGCCGTCCTGGGCGTGGCGCTGGCGGCATCGGTGGGCGTGTCGTGGCTGGTCACCGGCTGGATCCGGCGAATCGTCGGCAGCTACCAGCTGCGGGTCCGGCACAGCGACAGCATGCTGCGCGAACGGGCGCGCCAGCTCTATCTCGCCAACTTCTTCATCGACCATGTGTCGGAGATCGTCGTGCTGGCCGACGCCGGCCTGCGCATCGCCTATGTCAATCCCTTCGGCTGCAAGGCGCTGGGCGGCAGGCTGGACGATCTGGTGATGGGGCAGGCCGACCTGCTGAAGCGCTTCGCCGCGGAGGGGGAGGACGCGGCCAGCCATTACGAGACCGCCTATCTCACCGCCGACGGCCGCATGCTGGAGCTTGAGGTCACCGCCAGCCGTATCACCTACGAGGGCGACGTCTATTACTCCGCGATCGCCCGCGACATCAGCGAGCGCAAGCGGGCGGAATGGCAGCTGCGGCTGTCGGCCAAGGTGTTCGACAACGCGGCGGAGGGCATGTTCGTCGCCAACGAACACCGGCAGATCGTCGCCGCCAACGACGCCTTCTCCCGCATCACCGGCTATGGGCGGGACGAGGTGCTGGGCCGCGGCCCGGAATTCCTGCGCTCCGACCGCAACCCGCCGGAATTCTATGACGAGCTTTGGGCGCAGCTGCGCACCGAAGGCCATTGGGCCGGCGAGATCTGGAGCACCCGCAAGAACGGCGAGGTGTTTCCGGAATGGCTGAGCGTCAAGCTGGTGAGGAACGAGGACGGCGCCGTCGCCAACTACATCGCCGCCTTCACCGACATCACCGAGACCCGGGCGCAGGAAGAGCGCATCCGCCATCTGGCCCAGTTCGATTTCCTGACCGACCTGCCCAATCGCTTCCTGCTGCGCGACCGGCTGCAGCGCGCGATCCTCGCCGCCGGGCGCCACGACACGAAGGTGGGGCTGCTGTTCGTCGATCTCGACCGCTTCAAGACCATCAACGACAGCCTGGGCCATCAGGTCGGCGACGGCCTTCTGCGCGAGGTGGCGGTGCGGCTGACCGGCACCGTGCGGGCCAGCGACACGGTCAGCCGGCAGGGCGGCGACGAGTTCATCATCCTCATCAGCGACATGGACAGCCCCGACGCCGCCGACATCGTCGCGCGCAAGGTGCTGCACGCCCTGTCGGAACCCTATCTGATCGACGGACACGAGCTGCAGGTCACGCCGTCCATCGGCATCGCGGTCTATCCCGACGACGGCACCGGCATCGACGCGCTGCTGAAGAGCGCCGACATGGCGATGTACGCCGCCAAGGAAGCCGGGCGCGCGACCTACCGGTTCTTCACGCCGGAGCTGAACCGCCGCGCGTCGGATCGCATGTGGACCGAAAACAACCTGCGCCGCGCCTTGGCCAACAACGAGCTGGAGCTGCATTTCCAGCCGCAGTTCTCGCTGGACGACCGCCGGCTGGTCGGGGCGGAGGCGCTGGTGCGCTGGCGCCAGCCCGACGGCACGCTGATCATGCCCGGCCAGTTCATTCCGGTGGCCGAGGATACCGGCCTGATCCTGCCGCTCGGCGACTGGGTGCTGGGCGAGGCCTGCCGCCGGGTGTCGGAACTGCTGCGCCACCGCGACCTGCTGATCGCCATCAACCTGTCGGCGGTGCAGGTGCGCCGCCCCGGACTGGCGGAGCGGGTGGCGGGCTGGCTGTCGGCCTACGGCATCCCGCCATCGGCGCTGGAGCTGGAGGTGACGGAAAGCGTCCTGATGGACGAGTCCGACGTGGTGTCGGAAACCTTCTCGCAACTGCGCGAGATGGGCGTGCCGCTCGCCATCGACGATTTCGGCACCGGCTATTCCTCGCTGGCCTATCTGAAGCGCTTCCGGGTGGACAAGCTGAAGATCGACCGCAGCTTCGTCAGCGGCCTGCGCGCCGACGACCCGGACAGCGGCGCCATCGCCGAGGCGATCATCGGCATGGCCCGGTCCTTGCGCATGCAGACGCTGGCCGAAGGGGTGGAGACGGAGGAGCAGTACGACTGCCTCGCCGCGATGGGCTGCGACCAGTGCCAGGGCTATCTGCTGGGCCGCCCGATGCCCTACGAGGATTTCCTGGAGTTCGTCCGCCGCGATGTCGCCGCGTCCGAACTGCGGGTGGCGGAGGTGGTGGACTAGAGGGCGGCCTTCACCTGCATTGCCATCACCCGTACCGCAGCAGCCTTGTGCCGTTCGCCTTCAGCCATGCCCGCGGCCACTCCACGCCGGTGCCGTCGGTCAGGCTGGCGCACAGCGCCCAGAAGCGCGGGGAATGGTTCATCTCGCGCAGATGCGCCACCTCATGCCCGACGACATAGTCCAGCACCGGCTCCGGCGTCAGGATCAGGCGCCAGGAGAAGGACAGCCGGCCGGTGGATGAACAGCTGCCCCAGCGGCTCTTGGTGTCGCGGATGGTGACGGCGGCGACGCGGGCGCCGATGGTCTCCGCCTTCAGCCGGGCGCGGGTCGCCAGTTCGCGCTTGGCCTCGGCGGTCAGGAAATCGCGGATGCGGCGGGCGATATGCTCCGGCTGGCCACCGACCAGCAGGGCGCCGTCCTCGATCCTGGTCGCACCGCGCAGGGCAGGGTCGTGCCGGATGACATGCTCGACGCCGAGATAGGGGACGCTGGCGCCGTCGGCGAAGGGCAGGGAGGGCGGCATCGCCGCCAGCCGCGCCCGCAGCCAGCCGTCATGCCGGCCGACGAACTGGCGGGCGTCGGTTTCCGACACGCCGACCGGCACCACCACCTGGACCAGCCCGCGGCCGGGATCGACGCGCAGGGTCATGCGGGTCGCGCGTGCGCTCTCCCGCAGCTCCAGCGGCATCGGCAGGCCGGAAATCTCCAGCGCCCGCGGCGGCTGCGGCGGTCGGGCGGTGGATCGCTTGCGGCGACGGGACGGGGCGGGGCGGCGTTGCACCATGGGCGTCTTATAGCGCGGCCGACGCCGGATGCGGAAGCGTCCTCCGCCCTTTGTCGGAATGGCGCGGCGGCCCGGCTTCTGATCTAAGTCTTAAGGCTTTCGAACGAACTTAGGCCATGGGGTGGACTGAGGTCACATTTGACACGATCGATTGGAGCACAAGATAAAGCAGAGGTAACGCAGTGGTCTGTGGACCTCCCTTTTATCGCCGGTCCTGCCGCCCGTTTTCCTGTTGTTGGTCTTTCCCGTAGCCTTGCCGAGTACATGCCGATGCCTCTCATCCCAGAACAAATGCCGACGCGCGAGGATTGGTTGGACGCCCTGCTGTCGGCCGGCGGATCACCCCAGGCCCTGCTTGGCGAGGATGGGCGTGTGCTGGTGGCGAATCGTGCCTTCACCGACGCTCTCGGCTGCCCGCCGGACGCGGCGGAGGGGAGGACCCTGGCGGAGGCCGGTCTGCCCGCCGGCACCGCGGACGGAATCGAGCGGCTGCGGCGGCAGGTGATGACCACAGGTATGCCGGCCGGCATGGCGGCCGGCGCAGACGGCCCGTTTCCCGGCCTGCCGTCTGCGCTGGCGCTGACCCCGGTGGCGGATGCCGGCGGGCGGATTCGCGCGGTGGCGCTGAGCGCCGATGCCCCTGCTGCCGATGTCATTGCCGCCGCCTTGGCCGAAGCGCGGGCGGAGACCGCGCAGGCGCGTGCCGATGCCGAACGCGCCCGCACCGCCAAGGGCAAGTTCCTGTCCGCGGCCAGCCACGACCTGCGCCAGCCCTTCCAGGCGATGCACCTGTTCCACCATCTGCTGAGCGGCCGGCTGACCGATCCGGCCTCCATCGAGCTGGCGAACAAGCTGGAGCAGGCGATCATCGGCGGCGAGACCCTGCTGCGCGCCCTGCTGGAGGTCTCGGCGCTGGAAGCCGGGCTGGTCACCGCCAATCCGCAGACCTTCCCGGTCGACGAACTGCTCGCCAAGATGCTGGAGGAGTTCGGGCCGGAGGCGGAGGCCAAGGGGCTGCGCTTCAACGTCCACCCGCTCGATGCCCAGGTGACCAGCGATCCGGTGCTGATGGAGCGGCTGCTGCGGCCGATCATGGCCAACGCGCTGCGCTACACCCTGAAGGGCGGCATCCTGCTGGCGGCGCGGCGGCGCGGTGAGAACCTGCGCATCGAGGTGTGGGACACCGGCGTCGGCATCGATCCGTCCAACCAAACAGTGATCTTCGAGGACTTCCACCAGCTCGGCAATCCCGGACGCGACCGCAAGCAGGGGCTGGGCCTTGGTCTTGCCATCGTGCGGCGGCTGGCGCAGGTGTTGGGGCATCCGGTGACGGTGCGCTCCAAGCCCGGCAAAGGCTCCGTCTTCGCGGTGGAGGTCCCGCTGGCCGGCAATGACGGCGACCGGTCGGACGACGGGTCCGCCGACAGCGACGACCCTGACCCGGCGGTCGGCCAGTCCGCTTCCGCCGCCGCTTCCTCGGTCGCCGGCACGGTGCTGGTGATCGAGGACGACGCGATGCAGCTGGAGGGGATCGGGCTGCTGTTGCAGGGCTGGGGCTATGCCGTCATCCCCGCCCGCGGCATCGACGAGGCCTGCGCCGGGCTGGATGGGGGGGCCGCGCCCCCCGATCTCGTGCTGTCGGACCTGCGGCTGTCGGGGCCGGAGACCGGCATCGACGCCATCCAGGCCGTGCGCGCCCGCTGCGGCCGGCGGGTGCCGGGCGTCATCGTCACCGGCGATACCGATCCCGACCGGCTGCGCAGCGTCGACCGCAGCGGCTTTCCCCTGGTCCACAAGCCCTGCGACCCCGCCGCCCTGCGCCGCCTGCTGAGCCACAGCCTGAAGGCCGGACGGGGAGCCCTCCTGACCGGCGGACGGCGAGCCGACACCGCCTGCAACACCGCTTGCCCGCGTTAGGCATTCCGCGCCTGCGCATTTTCGCTCCGCAACATTTCACCGCTTAGGTTTTCACGTCATAAAACTGTAAAGCGGCGTCTTGACAGACCCTGGTATGCGTGCGCAGTGTGACGCTTAGAGCAACCAAACAATTTCGGAAGCGACCATCGGGCAGCCGGTCTTTTTCGCAATCGCACACACGGCCGAATGCGTCTGCCACCAAAACTTCACGAAAGCGTCGCGGGACGGCAACCCGTTGCCCTCATGACAACCGCGCACCATACCGGGATAGGGAGACCCACCGCATGTTGACCCGCCGCAAGCTTGCCCTCCTGACGGGCGCCGCCACCGCCACCGCGCTGCTGTTCGCCGCCGCCCTGCCGGGCACCGCGCTGGCGCAATCCAAGACGGTGATCGATTTCTGGCACGGTCTGCCGCAGCCGCTGGGCGGCCAGTTGGAGCAGATCGTCAAGGACTTCAACGACAGCCAGCAGACGGTCCAGGTCAACGCCTCCTACAAGGGCAGCTATCCGGAGACGATGCAGGCGGCGATCGCCGCCTTCCGCGCCGGCAACGCGCCGCACATCGTGCAGATGTTCGAGGTCGGGACCGCGACCATGATGGCCGCCGGCCCGGCGGTGAAGCCGGTCTATCAGCTGATGCAGGAAACGGGCGCGTCCTTCGACCCCAACGCCTATATCCCGGCGGTCAAGGGCTACTACTCGTCCAAGGACGGGAAGATGATGGCGCTGCCGTTCAACAGCTCCACCGCCATCATGTTCTACAACAAGGACGCCTTCCAGAAGGCCGGCCTCGACCCCGCCAAGCCGCCGGCGACCTGGCCGGAACTGATCGATGCGGCGAAGAAGCTGAAGGCGTCGGGGTCCAGTTGCCCCTTCACCACCTCCTGGCCGACCTGGGTGCAGCTTGAACAGCTGGGCGCAATCCACAACACGCCCTTCGCCACCCAGGCGAACGGTTATGGCGGGCTGAACGCCGAGCTGAAGATCGATGCCCCGCTCTACGTCAAGCATGTCCAGACGCTGATCGACATGCAGAAGGACGGGCTGTTCAAGTACGGCGGCCGTGACAACAAGCCGGACGCGCTGTTCCCGTCGGGCGAGTGCGCGATGATCCAGGGGTCGTCCTCGCTGCGCAGCCGCATCCTGAAGGAGGCGACCTTCGCCTGGGGCGCCGCGCCGCTGCCCTACTGGCCGGAATTCGCCAACAACGACCCGAAGAACGGCATCATCGGCGGCGCCGCCTTCTGGGTGATGACCTCGCCCAAGCGCACCCCGGCCGAATACAAGGCGGTGTCGCAGTTCTTCACCTATCTCGCCAAGCCCGAGGTCGACGCCAAGTGGCACATGGACACCGGCTATGTCCCGGTGACGCTGAAGGGTATCGAGATCGCCAAGGCGCAGGGCTATTACGAAAAGAACCCCGGTGCCGACGTGCCGGCCGCGCAGCTGACCCGCACGCCCACCACCGAGAACAGCATGGGCCTGCGTCTGGGCAACCTGCCGGAAATCCGCAACATCATCCAGGAAGAGCTTGAGAAGGCCTTCCAGGGCCAGCAGGACGCCCGCCAAGCATTGGACGCCTCGATCAAGCGCGGCAACACCGTGCTCCGCAACTTCGAGCGGGCCAACAAGGGCTGATTTCGGCTGAACGTAAATTTCCCTCTCCCGACCCGGGAGAGGGAAGGGGCCCGCGAAGCGGGAAGGGTGAGGGTTGAGGCAAGGATCAAGAATCCATGTCTGGAATGCCCCTCACCCTCCCCACCGCTTCGCGGTGGGTCCCCTCCCTCTCCCGGGGCGGGAGAGGGCATAAAATAGAAAGACCATCCTTTGCAGCGTCGCGTCACCTTCGACAGCCGGCTGTTGCCCTATCTGCTGCTTGCGCCGCAGGTGGCGGTGACGCTGGTGTTCTTCATCTGGCCGGCAGCCAATGCGATCTGGCAGTCGGTGCATCTGCAGGACGCCTTCGGCATCCGCAGCGAGTTCGTCTGGTTCGAGAATTTCACCCATGTGCTGGGCGATCCGAACTATCTCGACACGCTGAAGACCACGGTGATCTTCAGCGTCGCGGTGACGGTGCTGGCGATGGGCGTGGCGCTGCTGCTGGCGGTGCTGGCCGACTCGAAGATCAAGGGCGCCAGCGCCTACAAGACGCTGCTGATCTGGCCCTATGCGCTGGCTCCGGCAGTCGCGGCGGTGCTGTGGATGTTCATCTTCAATCCCGACATCGGGTCCTTCGGCCGTGCGCTTCGGTCGCTCGGCTATGACTGGGATTACCGGCTGAACGGCGGGCAGGCGCTGGTGATGGTGATCATGGCCGCCAGTTGGAAGCAGGTGTCCTACAACTTCATCTTCTTCCTGGCCGGGCTGCAGGCGATCCCGCGCTCGGTGATGGAGGCGGCCAGCATCGATGGCGCCGGGCCGGTGCGGCGCTTCTGGACGATCACCTTCCCGCTGCTGTCGCCGACCACCTTCTTCCTGCTGGTGGTCGACATGGTCTACGCCTTCTTCGAGACCTTCGGCACCATCCACGCCCTGACCCAGGGCGGGCCGGGCAAGGCGACGGAGACGCTGATCTTCCGTGTCTATCAGGACGGCGTGGTCAACAACGACCTCGGCGGGTCGTCGGCCCAGTCGGTGATCCTGATGGTGATCGTCATCGCGCTGACCGCGGTGCAGTTCCGCTTCGTCGAGCGCAAGGTCCATTACTCATGAAGCAGACCCGTTTCATCGATCTGGTGCCGCACATCGTCCTGATCGCCGGCGTGCTGATCTTCGCCTATCCGATCTACGTGACGCTGATCGGTTCCACCTGGGACGCCGGCACCATCGGGCGCGGCGGGCTGCCGCTGTGGCCGGGCGGGGAGGGGGCGGCCAACTACGCCCAGGCCTGGGTCGGCGAGGCGGGCGAGCGCGCCATGTACACGCCCGTCCGCAAGATGATGCTGAACAGCCTGGTGATGGCGCTGTCCATCGCGCTGGGCAAGATCGCCATTTCCATCCTGTCGGCCTATGCGGTCGCCTTTTTCCGCTTTCCGCTGCGCATGGCCTTCTTCTGGCTGATCTTCATCACGCTGATGCTGCCGGTGGAGGTGCGGATCATCCCGACCTACAAGGTCGTCGCCGATCTGGGCCTGATCAACACCTATGCCGGGCTGGCCATCCCGCTGATCGCCTCGGCCACCGCGACGCTGCTGTTCCGCCAGTTCTTCCTGACCATCCCGGACGAGTTGCTGGAAGCGGCGAAGATCGACGGCGCCGGGCCGGTGCGCTTCTTCATCGACGTTGTGCTGCCGCTGTCGCGCACCAACATCGCGGCACTGTTCGTCATCCTCTTCATCTATGGCTGGAACCAGTATCTTTGGCCGCTTCTGGTCACCAGCAGCGGCGACATGGAAACCATCGTGACCGGCATCACCAAGATGATCGGCACCGGCGAATCGGCCAACGACTGGCACATCATCATGGCGACCACGGTGCTGGCGATGCTGCCGCCGGTGGCGGTGGTGGTGTTCATGCAGCGCTGGTTCGTCAAAGGCCTAGTTGATAGTGAAAAATAATGGACAGCGAAAAGTAAGCGCGGGCGAAGGGAAAGAACAATGGCAACCGTTGAAATCCGCAACGTCCGCAAGTCCTACGGCCCGGTCGAAGCGATCAAGGGCATCGACATCGCGATCCAGGACGGCGAATTCCTCGTCCTGCTCGGCCCGTCCGGCTGCGGCAAGTCCACCCTGCTGCGCATGGTCGCCGGGCTGGAAGGCATCACCGGCGGCGAGATCGCCATCGGCGGGCGCGTGGTCAATCACCTGGACCCCAAGGACCGCGACATCGCGATGGTGTTCCAGAACTACGCGCTCTATCCGCACATGACGGTCTTCGACAACATGGCCTACGGCCTGAAGATCCGCGGCATTCCGAAGGCGGAGATCCGCGCCCGCGTCGACAAGGCGGCGAACATCCTCGAACTCGCCCGCTTCCTCGACCGCCGGCCGAGCCAGCTGTCGGGCGGCCAGCGCCAGCGCGTCGCCATGGGTCGCGCCATCGTCCGCGAACCCGCCGCCTTCCTGTTCGACGAGCCGCTGTCGAACCTGGACGCCAAGCTGCGCACCCAGATGCGGGTGGAGATCAAGCGGCTTCAGGACCGGCTCGGCATCACCAGCCTCTACGTCACCCACGATCAGGTGGAGGCGATGACTCTGGCCGACCGCATCCTGGTGATGAACCATGGCGTGGCCGAGCAGATCGGCACGCCGCTGGAGGTCTACCAGCGCCCGGCCAGCCTGTTCGTCGCAGGATTCATCGGCTCGCCGCCGATGAATGTGCTGGACGGCCGCATCGACGACCGCGGCGAGGCGGTGCTGCTGCCGGGTGGCCAGCGTCTGCCCCTGCCGCAGCCGCGCGCGACCGACGCCGGCCGTCCGGTGAAGCTCGGCATCCGGCCGGAGCATATGGCCGTCGCCGCGGAAGGCTTTTCCATCGAGATCGAGCTGGTGGAGGCGCTGGGGGCCGACACCGTGGTCTATGGCCGCCTGCCGGACGGCGAGAGCCTGCTGGTCCGCATGGCCGGCATCCCCACCGTGCGCGAGCGCGACCGTCTGACGGTCGCCCCGCAGGACGGCGCCCTGCACCTGTTCGACGCGGTGACCGGGCGCCGGATGGAGTGATGCCTCCGATCAGAAGTCCGAACAGCGTCCCTTGAACTCCCAGTCGCCGTAGCGGGTCGGTTCCGGCCCCTTCGGGCCGCCAATCTCGCCGGGCTTCTGTTCGGGACCCTTGGTCTCCGTAATCTCCGTGGTTTCGGTGGCGGTCACCGCCTCGGCGGCGTCCTGCTGCGGCTTGGTCGGTTCGGTCATCATATCCATCGCACTGCTGCGGGCATCTTGAACGGGGGCGCGGATCGGGCCCATATCTCGGATCAGGGCGGGTTACCCCGCCTCGGCTTATCCTGAACCGATATGGCGATCATGACCAGCTATCTGAAGACCACCATTCTCCTTGCCGGCCTGACGGCGATCTTCATGGCGGTCGGCTTCCTGCTGGGCGGCAAGACCGGCCTGATCATCGCCTTCGTCTTCGCGCTGGGCATGAACCTGTTCAGCTATTGGAATTCCGGCGACATGGTGCTGTCGATGTACGGCGCCCGCGAGGTCGATGGCTACTCGGCCCCCGAATTCCACGGCATCGTCGCCCGGCTGGCGGAGCGCGCCGGCCTGCCGATGCCGCGCGTCTACATCATCGAGAACGACCAGCCCAACGCCTTCGCCACCGGCCGCGATCCGGAGCATGCGGCGGTCGCCGCCACCACCGGCCTGCTGCAGCGCCTGACGCCGGAGGAGATCGCCGGCGTGATGGCGCATGAACTGGCCCATGTGAAGAACCGCGATACCCTGATCATGACCATCACCGCCACCATCGCCGGTGCGGTGTCGATGCTCGCCAACTTCGGCCTGTTCTTCGGCGGCTCCAGCAATGACGAGCGCGGCGGCAACCCGCTGGGCATGGTCGGGGCGATCCTGGCCGCCATCCTCGCCCCAATCGCGGCGACGCTGGTGCAGATGGCGATCAGCCGCACCCGCGAGTTCGAGGCCGACCGCATCGGCGCCGAGATCTGCGGCCGTCCCAACTGGCTGGCCGATGCGCTGACCAACATCCACAACAGCGCCAACCACATCCCCAATTACCAGGCGGAGGCGCATCCGGCGACCGCCCACCTGTTCATCGCCAACCCGCTCAGCGGCGCCAGCATGGCCAGCCTGTTTTCCACCCACCCCGACATGGGCGAGCGGGTGGCGCGGCTGCGCGCCATGGCGCCCCAGACCGGAGGCTTTACCGGCGGCTTCGGTGGCGGCCACACCCCGCCGCGCGACGGCCGCTCGCCCTGGGGGGCTCCGCCGCAGGGCGGCAGCCAAGGTGGGCAGGGCGGCTTCATGCCGCAGAACCACCGCGGCCCGTGGGGCTGATCCGGGGCTGATCTCGGCCCTGCGCCTCTGGTAAAGCATTGCGCGCCGAAGGGGTAGGCGACTACCCTTCCGGCACGCGCTCAACCATGACGGTCGCCAGGGGAAGTTTGCATGTCCGACGCCGCGAAATACCGCCTCGTTACCCGGTCCGACTTCGACGGGCTCGTCTGCGCCGTCCTGCTGAAGGAGTTGGGCATCCTCGACGAGATCAAGTTCGTCCATCCCAAGGACATGCAGGACGGCAAGATCGAGATCACCGGCCGCGACATCACCACCAACCTGCCTTATGTCGAAGGCGCCCATCTGGTGTTCGACCATCACCTGTCGGAGACCATGCGCGTCGGCGAGAAGCCCAACCACATCATCGACCCCAAGGCACCGTCGGCCGCCCGCGTCGTCTTTGATTACTATGGCGGGAAGGAGCGTTTCCCCACCATCTCCGACGAGATGATGCTGGCGGTCGATCAGGCCGACTCGGCGCAGTACCTGCGCGACGACATCCTGAACCCCACCGGCTGGACCCTGCTGAACTTCATCATGGACGCGCGCACCGGCCTGGGCCGTTTCCGCGAGTTCCGGGTGTCGAACTACCAGCTGATGATGGACCTGATCGACTACTGCCGCAGCCACTCCATCGCGCAGATCCTGGAACTGCCCGACGTGAAGGAGCGGGTGGAGCTTTACACCCAGCATGCCGAACTGTTCGTCGACCAGCTGAAGCGCTGCGCCACCGTGCGCGGCAACGTCGTCGTGCTCGACCTCCGCAAGGAGGAGACGATCTATGCCGGCAACCGCTTCATGATCTACGCGCTGTTCCCTGACACCAACGTGTCGATCCATGTGCTTTGGGGCCTGAAGCAGCAGAACACCGTGCTGGCCTGCGGCAAGTCGATCCTGAACCGCAGTTCGAAGTCGGACATCGGCCCGCTGATGCTGCAATATGGCGGCGGCGGCCATCAGGCAGCCGGCACCTGCCAGGTCGACAACGACCGGGCCGAAGAGGTATTGGAGGCCATCGTCGCCCGCATGCGCGCGGACGGCTGACAGGCCAACGATCGGATCCTGAGCGATTGAGCGCCTTTCCTCCCTTCCCCGACGGCACCCTGTTCGACGCCGGCTGGCTGTCCGCCCTGTCGGACGAGGTGCCGAGGGCGGAGGCGCTCGACCGCGCCCGCCCGGTGGTGGCCGACGCCATCGCCCGCACCGATGCGGCCGGCGCGGCGGCGCTGGCCCGCATCGACGCGCTGGTGAGGGAAGCGGCGCTCGACGCCATCCCGGCCCTGCTGGCGGCGGAAACGGTGGAGTTGCCCGACGCCGCCGCGACCGCCGAACGCTCGATCCACGACCTGATGAGCCGCGTCGCCTACAAGCGGCGCGAGTTGATGCCGCTGTTCCCCGACCTGATCGAGCGTGTCGCCGCCGTCCATGCCGCGGCGGTGCTGGCCTGCGGCACGGCGCGCTGGCAGCTGATGGCGGCGCGGGCGCGGCTGCAGCCGGGCCGGCCGTCCAGCCCGATCCAGGGCGCCGGCACCCGCTATGTGAAGAGCGACCGCTTCGACGCCCGCGCCGTCGAGAGCCTGCCCGCCATCGACCGCACCCGCGCCGACCGCATCCTGAAGCGGCTGGGCGAAGCGCCGGTGCCGGACGAGCTGGAGCTTCGTCCGCTGGATGAGGGCGACGATCTCTGGACCATCAAGGCCGGCGGGATCAGCCGCTTCATCCTGCGGGTCGAACGCGACCGGCGGGGGCCCTTCTATATGGTGGAGGATGTCGGGCCGCAGGCGGCCGGCTGACTCCGTTCCTAAATCCCCGCCACGCCCCACAGCAGCAGCGCCACCAATCCGACCAGCAGCAATGCTGCGACGGCCGATAGAGCGAGCGCTCGCCCGATGTCGGCGGGGGTGGCGCGGGCGCGGCCGTCGCCGATCCAGTTCTCGGTGATGACCACGCCGCCGTCGCGGTGCGGCCCGCCCAGGGCCAGACCCAGCGCGCCCGCCATTGCGGCGATGGGCCAGCCCATGTTCAGCGACGGATGCTTGCGGGCATCGCGGCCGAGCGCACGCAGGGCGGCGCCGGCCTTGGCGGTGCCGATGAAGGGCGCGGCCAGCGCCAGCAGCAGCCCGGCCAGCCGGGCGGGCAGGGCGTTCAGCGCGTCGTCCAGCGTCGCCGCGGTCGATCCGAAGCGGCCATGGCGGACGCCGGGACTGCCCAGCGCGGCGTCGGCGCCGTCCATCACGGTCCAGACGAACAGGCCGGGCACGCCGAGCAGGGCATAGCCGAAGACCGGCGCCACCAGCTTGCGGTCGAAGGCGCGGGCGGCGGCTTCCACCGCCGCGCGGGCGATGCCGTGTTCGTCCAGGCCATAGACATGGCGGCGGGTCAGCGACTGGATCGCCTCCTGGCCGGGCACCAGCCCACCGCTTTCCAGGGCGCGGCGCACCGCGCGGATGCGCGTCCAGGCGGCCCGGCCGCGCAGGCCGCAGAGCAGGGCCAGCAGTTCCACCATCCAGCCGCGGCCGATAGAGCCGATCCACTCGACCAGCAGCCCGGCCGCCACCGCGATCAGCACCAGCGCCAGCACCACCAGCGCCCCGCGGATCACCTGGGCCGACTTGCCCCGCTCCGCCCGGTTCAGCCGGGCGTCGGCGGCGTTGCAGAATCGCCGCGCCAACCCCGCCGGATCGGGCAGGATGCGGTCCAGCCAGTCGCCGAACAGCGCGTCGATCCCCAGTGCCAGCAGCAGGAGCAGCAGCGGGCCGGGACCGCCGAAGGCCGAACCGAACATGAGGTCTCCGCGAAGTAGGGTCCGACCGCCAGCGGACGGGAATCAGCGCGCGCCGGCTTGGCGCAGCAGGGTGCCGACGCGGGCGTTGCGGCTGTCCTGCGCCCAGTTCAGCGCGGTCCGGCCGGTGAAGTCGGAACGGTCGACCTGCGCCCCGGCCTTCAGCAGCCGGTCCACCACGTCGGCCCGGCCGCTGCGGGCGGCGACCATCAGCGGGGTCATGCCCTCGCGGTTCTCCATGTCGACCTTGGCGCCCTTCTTCAGCAGCAGGTCGATCAGTTCCGGATTGCCGTTCTCCGCCGCAGCCAGCAGCGGGGTGTTGCCGGCCTTGTCGGCGCGGTTGACGTTGGCGCCGCCCTCCAGCAGCAGCTTGGCGATGGCCGGGCTGGAGCGGTCGACGGCGGCCAGCAGGGCGGTCTTGCCGTGGATGTCGGCCTGATTGGGGTTCTCGCCCCGCAACAGGGCGCCCTTCGTCTTGGCGACGTCGCCGTCATTGACCGCCTGCATCAGCCCGGTGTCCTGAAACAGGCTGATCTGGGCGAGGGCCGGGGCGGCGGAACCGGCCGACAGGCCGGCGGCGAACAGGGTGGCGAGCAGGAGCCGCTTCATGGCGGGTATCCTTCCTTGACAGCAGGGGTGCCGGATACTAGCCAAAAGACAGGTGCTTTTGCCAGATCGGCATTCATCGCCGTGCCTGCTGCGTCGACAGGTTGAAGCTCATGCTCCGCAATCCGCTGGCCCGCCACATCGCGCTGTTCCTGCTGGTGAAGGCCGTGCTGATCGGGTTGGGCCTCTGGTGGTTCCTGGGCGCCATGCCGGAGCCGCGCGGCATGATGCCGCCGCCGGTCACATCGTCGCGCCCCTGAGCGGAACCTTGCGCCCGAATTCCGGTTGGATCCGGATTGTTCGGACTTCCTGCGAAGCGAAGGGGTGGAGGCATGATCGAGAGCCGCGACCAGAACCCGACCACGATCGATTCCAGTGCCTGGACGGGAGACACCGGAAGCACCGATGCCGCGGTGCGCGAGGCCGTGGCGGTCTTCGACAGCCGCGAGGCCCTGCAGAGCGCCATCGACGACCTGAGCCTGGCCGGATTCCAGCGCCACGAGTTGAGCGTGCTGGCCAATGACGAGACGATCCGCGAGCGTCTGGGCGGCGTGCCCGGCGATGTCGGCAGCCTCGCCCATGATCCCAACGCCCCGCGCCAAGCCTATATTTCGCCGGAGGATGTCGGCAGCGGCAAGGGCGCCGCGGTCGGCTTCCCCGCCTATGTCGGTGCGATCATCGCCACCGGCGCGGTGCTGGCCACCGGCGGCACGGCGCTCGCCGCCGCCGCGGCTGCCGCGGCCGCCGGGGTGGGCAGCGGCGCGGCCGGGTCCTTCCTGTCGCAATGGATCACCGACAAGCGCAACGAGCCGATGCTGCAGCAGCTCGACAAGGGCGGCATCCTGCTCTGGGTCAATGTCGGCGACGCGGCGCGCGAACGCATCGCGCTGGAGGTCCTGAACCGCCACGCCGCCCATCCGGCCGAGGTCCATCAGGTCCGCCAGACCGGATCCGAGTGATCGCTCCGCAGTGATCGCGCCGGGGATCCGTCAACCCCGCCGGCCGCGGCGGACCAGGGCGTCGGGGGTGAAATCCTGCGGCGTCAGCGGCGCGCCGAATATCGGCGGGGGCAGGCCGTTGTCCAAGCCACGGGCGGTGTAGCGGTCGGCGGTCAGATCGAAGGCGAACTCCACCGCCGGCACCAGGGCGGGGACCTGCCAATGCTGCACCGGGTGCGCCTCGGCGTAGCGCAGCAGGTTGCCCTTGCCGTCGTAATGCTCCGACGCCAGGATCTGCCAGCTGTCCTCGTCCAGGTAATAGGTGCGGTCGGGCAGGGTGTGCTGGAAATTCGACTTCAGCCGCGCATCGACCACCCAGACCCGGTGCATCTCATAGCGCAGGAACTGCGGGTTGGGATGCCCCGGCCACAGGATGTCCCGCAACGTCAGGCCGGGGTTGGACAGCCGGTAGGCGTTGTAGGGCATGTACATCTCGCGCCGCGTCACCAACGTGTAGTCGAAGCGGTCGAGCGCGCCGCTGAACATGTCCAGCATGTCGGCGGTGCAGATGCCGCCCGTCACCGGGTCCGGCGTGTCATACGCGAAGTCCGGCGCCCTCACCACGCGGCCACGCTCCCCCTCCCGCGCCCAGGCATGGGTGCGCGCGGCGATGGGGTCGAGGGTCCCCTGCAGGATCAGGCTGCTGCCGGACTGCTCCTTCGGTTCCAGGATGGTGCGGCGATAGAGCAGCGGCGGTGCCGCCATGTCGCCGTCGGCATAGGGGGAGACGAACTCCTCCCGCAGCTTCGTCATCGAACGGCTGCCGTCGCCGGACTGGACCACGGTCAGGCTGGTGCGCGACACGCTGCCGCCGCGCCAGCGCAGCTTGTGGTTCCACATCGCCTGCACGCCGTTGGCGGGGATGGGGAAGGGCACGCCGACCGACGCATCGCGCAACGCCAGCCCGTTTCCCTCCAATCCGGCGCGGTCGGCGTTCGCAAGCGTGGCGTCATAGATCCGTTGCGGTGCGGCGGCGCTGCGGTGGCAGGGGAACAGCGCCAGTTCGAAGCTTTCCGGATATTTCGTCAGCAGCGCCTGCTGGCCGGCGGTCAGCCGGACCTTGTAGCGCTCGACGTCGGCGGCGCCGACGGTGAACCAGCGGACATCCTCGATGTAGGGATCGGGCGGCGGGCGGCCGGGCACATAGCCGCGCGGCGCCCCGGTCAGGCCGCCGGTCCAGGGCGGGATCGCCCGCGTGCGGTTGCCGGCCCGCACCGCGCCGAAGGGCGTCAACTCCTCGCCCAGCCGCGGCACGCCGACATCGGGCGGAGCGACATCGGGCGGAGCGCCCTGGGCGAAGGCGCGTGGCGCGGCGGCCGTGGCGGCGGTCCCCAGCAGCAGGCCGAGGGCCTCCCGCCGGCCGGGTCGGAAATCCGTCGGATCGCTCATGCCGTCGACTGCTCCGTTCCGGCAAGTTCCTGTTCGATGGCGTCGCAGGTCGCGGCGAAGCTGTCGCGAAGCCGGTCGGCCGCCTCCGTCAGCCGGTCGGGCGGGGCGCCTTCGGTGGCGGCCTGTTCCAGAAGCCGGGCCGCCTCCGCCAGCGGCTTGGCGCCGGCGTTGCGGGAGGAGCCCTTCAGATTGTGGGCGCAGGCCCGCACCCAGTCACGGTCGCCGTTGCCGAGCGCCGTCCCCAGGTCGGCAAGCACGCCCCGGCCGATGGTGACGAAATCGTTCAGCAACTCCGCCAGCATCGCCTCATCGCCGCCGCACAGCGCGCGCAGATTGCCGAGATCGACCAAAGCGCCGCTGCCGGCCGCGGTGGCGGCGGTGGATACAGGTGGCGTCATGGCGGCGTCGGGCTTGGCGGCATCGGGCATGTCTGCATCGGCGGGGGCCGGCGGCATCCAGCGGGCGAGCGTCACCGCCAGTTGCGACAGTTCGAGCGGCTTGCTCAGCACATCGTCCATTCCGGCTGCGCGGTAGCTCTCGATGTCGGCCGGTGCGGCGTTGGCGGTGATGGCGACGATGGGCAGGCGGTTGCCCGCGCCGGCCGACACCTCGTCGCTGCGGACCTGACGGGTCAGTTCGAACCCGTCGATCTCCGGCATCTGGACGTCGGTCAGCAGCATGGCGTAGCGGCGCCGGCCCTGCCGCATGGCGTCCAGCGCCGCCAGCGCCTCCGCCCCGCCCGGCGCCATCTCCGCGGCATAGCCCAGTGCCTGCAGCTGCATCTGCAGGACCTTGCGGTTCACCGGATTGTCTTCCGCCACCAGGATCAGCCGCCCCTGGGCCATCGCCTCCTCGACGCCGGGTGCAGCCGGGCCGTTGGCGGAGCCGGCTTGGCCGCGCCCGGCTCTGTTCGAGGACTGTGCCGTCGCGGGACGGTGGGAACTGGTTTGGGCCGCCGGCTGGGAAGGGCACAGACGCCCCGCGGCGACGGCCACCGCGCGCAGCAGCACCAGCCGGCGCAGCGGCCGGCTCAGCACCATCGTGCCCGGCTCCGCTCCCCGCGTGCCGGGGAGGGAATCGGGACCGGCCTTTCCGCCGGTTTCGTGGCAGAGCAGGACCACCGGCGGCCGGGCCTCGCCGATGCGGCGGCCCAGCTCCTCCGGTGCGCAGGCGGCGGCGGGGATGTGCAGAGCCTCGTCGATGGCGACCACGCCGACGGCGCAGCCGGCCTCGCGCGCGATGCGGGCCTGGGCCGCCAGTTCGGGCGGCGAGGCGGCGGGCAGCACGCGGGCGCCGGCCTGCTCCAGATAGCGGGCGAGGAAGCCGCGCTCCATGTCGTCGGGCACGCCCAGCAGGACCGTCAGCCCGTCCAGCCCGATGGCGTCCTGGCCGTCCTCCGCCGACGCCGGACCGGCGGCGCGGTCCAACGGCAGGCGCAGCCAGAAGGTGGAGCCTTCGCCGGGCTTGCTCTCCACCCCGATCTCGCCGCCCATCAGCGCCGCCAGCCGGCGGCTGATCGACAGCCCCAGTCCGGTGCCGCCGAAACGCCGGGTGGTGGAGCTTTCGGCCTGGGTGAAGGGCTGGAACAGGCGCTGGCACGAGGCCTCGGCGATGCCGATGCCGGTGTCGGACACGGCGATGCGCAGCAGCGGCTCGGCCTCGCCCGCGTCGTTCTGGGCGCCGGCCGGCTCCAGCTCGGCACGCAGCACGACGCGGCCCGCCTCGGTGAACTTGATGGCGTTGCCGGCCAGATTGAACAGGATCTGGCGCAGCCGCACCGGATCGCCCAGCACCGACTGCGGAATTGCCGCGTCCACATAAGTCAGCAGTGTCAGTCCTTTGGCCCCGGCGGCCGGCGCCAGCGTTTCCGCCACCCCTTCGACCAGGGCCGGCACCGACAGCGCCACCCGCTCCAGATCCATCTTCCCGGCTTCGATCTTCGAGAAGTCCAGGATGTCGTCGATGATGCGCAGCAGGGCGTTGGCCGATTCGCGCATGGTGCCGACGGTATCGCGCTGCTGCTCGTCCAGGTCGGTCCGTTCCAGCAGGCCCAGCATCCCCAGCACCCCGTTCATCGGCGTGCGGATCTCGTGGCTCATCGTGGCGAGAAAGGCGGATTTGGCCCTGGTCGCCTCTTCCGCCTGTTCGCGGCTCTCGCGCAGCTCGCGCGTGCGCTCCGCCACCCGGGTTTCGATCGACTGGATCTGGTCGAAGGCGCGCAAGGCCGCGATCACCGCGGTGAACAGGCTTTCGGCCGACAGATCGGCCTTCGGCTTGTAGTCATTGATGTCGTAATCGACGATCACGTCGCGCTGCGGCGCCTGTCCCGGCTGGCCGGTGCGCAGAATGATGCGGATGTCGCGGTTGCCCAGCTCGTCACGGATCCAGCGCACCAGCTTCAGGCCGGAATCGTCCTCCTCCATCACCACGTCCAGCAGGATCACGGCGATGTCGCGCCGGTGTTCCAGCACGTTGCGGGCGTCCGCCGCGGTGAAGCTGCTGATCAGGTCCAGCCGCCGCCGCTGGAAGGAGACGTCGGCCAGCAGCAGTCCGGTCATGGAATGCACGTCCGACTCGTCGTCGACCACCAGGATCGGCCAGGGCGGTGCCGCCGGGTCGAAGATGGCCGCGCGCGCCGCCACCGCGTCATGCCCGGCCGCGGCGCCGTCCGCCTCTTCGTCGGCGAACAGAATCTCGTCGTCGTCGTAGGCGCCGCTGCTCATGCGGGTTCCTTCTCCAGCGATACGGGCGTCGTCATGGCGGTGGCGGTGGCGGTGGGGGCCGAGGCGGTGGGGGGCGCTGTGGTCGAGGCGGTTGCTGCGGTCTTCGGGATGCGCAGGGTGAAGGTAGTTCCATCGCCGGGAACGCTGTCAACCGAGATCCGCCCGCCCAGCGACTGCGTCACCAGATTGAAGACGATGTGCAACCCCAGCCCGCTGCCGCCCGACCCGCGCCGCGTGGTGAAGAAGGGCTCGAACACCTTCGGCAGGTTCTCCGCGGGGATGCCGACGCCGTCGTCGGCGAAGCGGACCTCCACCTCGCCGTCCGCCGTCTCGTCCACGTCGATGACCATGTGTCCCTTGCAGTCGGCCGGGAAGGCGTGGGTCAGCGCGTTCATCACCAGATTGGTCACCACCTGGCTCAGCGCACCGGGAAAGCTGTCCATCACGATGCCGGGCGAACAGGCGATGGCGACCCGGTGGCGGCTCTTGCGCAGGGTGGGGCCGAGCGAGGTCACCACCTCCTCCAGATAGGCCAGCAGGTCGAAGCGGCGCCGCTCCTCGCTGGTCTGATCGACGGCGACGCGCTTGAAGCTCTGGATCAGCTCGGCCGCGCGGGTCAGGTTCTGTTCGATCAGGCGGGAGGATTCGCCGGCGGTGGCGACATAGGCGGCGAGTTCGGACTTCCTCATCGTGCCGCTTTCGAACGCCTCGGCCAGCGTCGAGGTCCGCCCCGACAGGTGGGTGGCGCAGCCGAAGGCGATGCCGATGGGGGTGTTGATCTCGTGCGCGACGCCGGCGACCAGCAGGGCAAGCGAGGCCATCTTCTCCGCCTGGACCAGACTGGCCTGGGTCTCCTTCAGGTCGGCATAGGCGCGTTCCAGTTCCTGCATCGCATTGAAGATCTCCTCGGCCGAGCGCGCCTCCACCGTCACGTCGGTCAGGGTGCGGACGAAGCCGCCCTCCGGCAGCGGGTTGGTGCGCACCTCGACGATGCGGCCGTCGGGGCGGCGGCGCTTGAAGGTGAAGGGCTGGTCGATCATCCCCGCCGGCTCGCCCAGCGGGATCCCGAACTCATCGTCGGGACCCGCTCCGGCGGCGGCCATGCCGGCGCCCCCCGGGCCGGTTCCGAAACTCAGATACAGGTCGGGATCGTCGCCCATCTCGCCGAATTCGCCCTGGCGGCGCTGGATCGCCACGATGTCGGCGAAGCGCGGATTGCCGGACAGCACCTCCGGCAAGATGTTCAGCAGTTCCGCGGCCCGGCGGTTCGCCGTGACCACCCGCCCGTCGCCGTCGACCTTGATGATCCCCTGGTCGGTGTTGTCCAGCGTCACCTGCAGCACGTTGCGTTCATGCGCCAGATCCAGTTCCGCCCGCACCCGTTCGGTGACGTCGGACATGGTTCCGGTCAGGCGCAGCGCGCGGCCGTCGGCGTCGCGCTGGGCGGTGGCGCGGTCCTCGATCCAGGCCCATTGCCCGCCGCGCCGCCGCATGCGGTAGACGGCGGTGTAGGCCATGGCGTAATCGCGCAGGCGCCGCCGCGATTCGGCCATCACGCGCTCCGCCTCGTCCGGGTGCAGCAGCGAAGACCAGGTCTCCGCCGTCATCGACAATTCGTTGGAGCCATAGCCGAGCAGGGCGGGAAACTCCTTCGACCACCAATAATGCCCGGTGTGCAGGTCATAGTCCCAGACCGAGGACCGGGTCGCGGTGATCGCCAGCGCCAGCCGCTGCTCGCTCTTGCGCAGGGCGGCCTCCTCCTGTCCCAGCCGGGTGAGCATCGCGTTGTAGGCCTGGATCACCCGGCCCAGCTCGTCGGCGGCACCCCAGTCCACCTGCTTGTGGCCGCCGCCGCGCTCCGCTTCCAGGATGGAGGCGATCAGCCGCCCCAGCGGCCGCCCGACCGTCAGCCGCAACGCCGCCAGCGCCGCCGCGATGGTGCCGGCCAGCATCAGCAGAAGCAGCGCCGCTGTGTTCACCACCTCCTGCCGCAGCTGTTCGCGCACGACGTCCTGGCTGTAATGCAGCGTGAGGGTGCCGACCTGGAGGTTCTGCACCCGGATCACACGGCGCTCGACATGGGAGTCGTCGACGGACGGGCAGCTCGATCCCGGCCAGACGAACCACCCCTCCGCCAGATCGTCGCTGACCTCGACGCAGACCAGTTCGCGGTTGGCGCCGATGGCCTGGATGACGTTGCGGATCGCCGGGACGTCGAAGGTCCACAGGCTGTTGGTCAGCGCCGCCGCGTTGACGTCGGCGATGGCCGCCACCTTTTCCCGCAGCCCTGCCTGAAGATCCTTGTAGCGGTCGTAATAGAACAGGGCGGAGCACAGCGAGACGGCGACCACCAGACTCGGCACGAGGATCAGAAGGAACTTGGCCGATACCGTCGGGACACGACGCCACGCCTCAGCGATCCTGGTCATGCGTTGCCGTTCCGGAGGTTCTGGGTAAGGGCGGTTGGACGGGACGTGCGGAATGGGCGGGGCCCGGCGGTGGATGTCCGCGACCGGTGCCCATCGAGCCGGCGCCGCCGGTTCGACACGCGGCGCGCGTGCCTTCCCGGATATGTTCTACTCCGTTGCGTGCAACCCGTCCATGGGGGTGAATCCCGAGGCCGATCATGGAAGCAGCGTTGCAGTTCCGGGAAATACTGCGTAGCTGCAGCATCGGCACTTGAGACAAGGCGACGGAATGCACTACTGTGCATAAGCAATATGCCTGGGTTTCGCGCGCATTCGTATGGATGCGACCAAGGCTGCGGACCGGTTGAGAGGATTTATGGATTTCAAGACGACCAATACAGGCGATGCGACCGAGGTCAGGCTGGCCGGCCGCCTGGAGTTCACCGACCACGACAAGATACCCGGCATCATCGAGATGCTGGACCCGATGGCGCAGACCGGCAGGCGTCGCTTGGTCCTCGACATGTCGGCGCTGGAGTTCATCGACTCCGCCGGTCTCGGCATGCTGCTGATCCTCCAGGAAGAGGCCGAGAACCACGAGATCAAGATGGTGGTTCGCGGCCCGGCGGGAGACGTCAGGCGGTCGATCGAACTCGCGCGGCTGAGCGAGATCATCACCATCGAGCCCTGAACGGCCGAATTCGAACCGCGGGACCGGCCGGGCCGATCCCGCCCGCCTGCCGGTTTCCGTCCGATGGGAGTTTGCCGCATGGACGCCGCTCACCACGACCGCAGGGCCGAGCCTCCGGCCGAAGCGGCTTTGCGTGGCTTCAGCCTGCTGCGCGACCGGGTGCCCGCCGATATGGCCGCCCGCGTCCTTGCGCGCTTCTGTGGAACGGACCAGCAGCCGGGCGACGGTCCCGCGTCCCCGGACGCGCGGCCAAGCGGACGGCCGGGGGAACGGCCGGGGGAACGTGTGGTGGAAACGCTGCTGATGGAGCGGGCGGACCGCGACCGGCTGCGCGCCGCCTTCGACCGCGGTCCGTTCCTGACGGTGGAGCTGGGTGAGGGCGCCGACGAGGCAGCGGCCCTGCTGGACGACTGGTCGGGCGCACCGGCGGCGGACAATCCGGACCTGCCCGGATTCTATCTGTCGCTGACCACCGGCACCGCCTATGGCCTGCAATGCCCGGTGCTGGTCTGCGACGAACTGGCGCGGCGCGGCGCGCTCGACCCGCAACGCCGCTCCAATGTTGAACTCTGCCTGCACGAGGCGGTCGCCAACGCCATCGTCCACGGCAACCTCGGCCTTTCCAGTGCGGTGAAGGGGGAGCCCGGCGGCCACCGCCGCTTCAGCGAGATGATGCGCGACCGGCTGGGCGATCCCGCCGTGGTGCGGCGCCGGCTGGACATCTTCTGCCGCTGGAACGAGCAGGGCATCGCCATCGCGGTGGTGGACCAGGGCGGCGGCTTCGACACCGAACTGGCTCCGGCCATCAGCGGCAACAAGGCGCGTTCGGGCCGCGGCTTCGTCTTCATGCGCACGCTGGCCTCGCGGGTGACGGTGACCGATGGCGGGCGCTGCACCGTCCTGCAGTTCGACCGCTGACGGAGCGTCCATGGCCGGGCCCGCCCTGTCGTTGTCGGACTGCCGTGTCCTGATCGTCGACGACAACGAATTCAACCGCAAATCCCTTGCCCTGGTGATCCGCCGCGCCGGCATCACCGACATCGCCTTTGCCGAGAATGGCCGGGAAGGGCTGGCGGCCGTCGACCGCTTCCGTCCCGACCTCGTCCTGCTCGACGTCGACATGCCGGTGATGAACGGCTGGGAGATGTGCGAGGCGCTGCGCCGCAACGCCACCCACGAGGAGCTTCCGGTCCTGTTCCAGACCGCGCTCGACAGCGACGAGGAGCAGGTGCGCTGTTTCGAGGCCGGCGGCAGCGACTTCATCTCCAAGCCGATCAAGCCGGGCGAATGCGTGGCCCGCGTCCGCCACCAGTTGGAGAAGCGCAAGCTGTTCGGCGACCTTGCCGCCTTCCGCGAGCGGGTCCAGCGCGAGCTGTCGCATGCCCGCGCCATGCAGACCTCGCTTCTGCCGGAGAACCGCCGGCTGGCCGAGGTCGCCGACCGCTACGGCCTGACGCTGGATGCGCATTTCGAGACCTCGTCGGAACTGGGCGGCGATTTCTGGGGCCTCTATCCGCTGGGCGACCGGCGGCTGGGGCTGCTGATGGTCGATTTCGCCGGGCACGGCATCACCGCGGCGATCAACACCTTCCGCCTGCACACGCTGATCGACCGTTTCCCGATGCAGCACATGGCGCCGTCGCAATGGCTGGTGCAGTTGAACTCCGCCCTGAAGGACGTGCTGCCGACCGGTCAGTTCGCCACCGCCTTCTTCGGCATCCTCGACCTCGCCATCGACACGCTGACCTTCGCCGCGGCGGGTTCGCCCAACCCGGTTCTGGGAATGCCGTCCGCCACAAGGGGGAACGCGCCGGATATCCGCCTGCTCGATTCGGCGGGGCTCGTCCTGGGCGCCTCGCGCCGGGCGCAGTATGTCGACCAGAGCCATCGCCTGCCGCGCGGCGGCTTCCTGTTCCTCTACAGCGACGCCCTGATCGAATGCGGTGGCGAGGAGTGCGGCCCGCTGGGGCAGGACGCGGTGCCCGACTTCGTCCGCGACGGGCTGGCCCGCGACCGCCAGCATCCGCTGCGCCCGATGATGGACAGCTTCTATGCCCGCACCAACCTGCCGCTGCGCGACGACCTGACCGCCGTCTGGGTCGCCAGACGCGCGTAAGGACCGGGCGTCGGCCGCCTCAGGGCGCGAACTGCTCCTTCAGGATGCGTTCCTCGAAATTCAACTCGGGATCGAACAGCAGGGTCAGGCCGACATCGCGGCATTCCTGCACCTCGACCCGCAGGACCTCGCGCACCTCGGTGAAGTCGGCGACGGCGCTGACCGGGCGCTTGGTCTCCTCCAGCACGTCGAAGCAGATGCGGGCGGCATGGGGAAGCAGGGCGCCGCGCCAGCGCCGCGGGCGGAAGGCGCTGATCGGGGTCAGGGCCAGCACGCCGGCGTTCAGCGGCACGATCGGGCCATGGGCCGACAGATTGTAGGCGGTGCTGCCGGCCGGCGTCGCCACCAGCGCGCCGTCGCAGATCAGCTCCGGCAGCCGGACCACACCGTCGATGGTGATGCGCAGCTTTGCCGCCTGCCGCGTCTCACGCAGAAGCGACACCTCGTTGATGCCCAGCGCTTCCACCCGTTCGCCGTTGACCCGTGTGGCCACCATGCGCAGCGGGTGCAGGCGGACATGCTGGGACGCGACGATGCGCTCTGCCAGATCCTCCTCGCGGTAGACATTCAGCAGGAAGCCGACCGACCCGCGGTTCATGCCGTAGACCGGCGTCGGCCGTTGGCGGTCGCGGGTCAGCGCCCGGTGCAGCGTTTCCAGCAGGAAGCCGTCGCCGCCCAGCGCGACGATCACATCGGCCTCGTCCGCGGTGGCGTTGCCATAGCGATGGACCAGCCGGGTGCGGGCTGCCCGCGCCTCCTCCGTGTCGGCACAGGCGAAGGCGATGCGCAGCGCGTCGGGCGCGGGCATCAGGGGCGCCTGCGCGTCGGCGGAGTGGGGAAGGGCGGGCGCAGCGGAGGGCTGCATGGCGACGGGATCGGTCATGCCGCGACCATAGCGCAGTCCGGCAGTCGCGCAAAAGTTTCGCGCGGTGACGAAGCGATGCAAAAGAGCGCATCCGCCTGCCGCACAACGAAAAAGGAGGCCGCGGACGGCCTCCTTTTTTACGATATGGAACGGATCGGCCGAGGTTACTCGACCATCTCCGACACCATCTCCTCGTCATCGTCGCCGGAGGTACGCTTCGGCCGGTTGCCTTCGGCATAGTCGAAGGCCGGCTTGTCGTCCTTGACGGTGACCTTGACCAGACCGCCCTTGCTGAGCTTGCCGAACAGCAGCTCTTCCGCCAGCGGCTTCTTGATGTACTCCTGGATCACGCGGCCAAGCGGGCGGGCGCCATAGAGCGGGTCGTAGCCCTTCTTGCCCAGCCACTCGCGCGCCTCTTCGTTCAGCTCGATGGACACGCCGCGGTCTTCCAACTGCGCTTCCATCTGCATGATGAACTTGTCGACGACGCGGTTGATCACCTCCTGGGTCAGCGGCGCGAAGGGGATGATCGCGTCGAGACGGTTGCGGAACTCCGGCGTGAACATCTTCTCGACCGCTTCGATGTCCTCGCCGACCCGGCGGTCACGCTCGAAACCGATGGCGGGCTTGGCCATGTCGGCGGCCCCGGCGTTCGAGGTCATGATCAGGATGACGTTGCGGAAATCGACGATCTTGCCGTTGTGATCGGTCAGCTTGCCGTGGTCCATGATCTGCAACAGGATGTTGAACAGATCCGGGTGGGCCTTCTCGATTTCGTCCAGCAGCAGGACGCAGTGCGGGTGCTGGTCGATGGCGTCCGTCAGCATGCCGCCCTGGTCGAAGCCGACATAGCCCGGCGGGGCGCCGATCAGGCGCGACACCGTGTGCCGCTCCATGTACTCGGACATGTCGAAGCGGGTCAGCTCGATGCCCAACGTCATGGCGAGCTGGCGGGCCACCTCGGTCTTGCCGACACCGGTCGGGCCGGTGAACAGGTAGTTGCCGATGGGCTTCTCCGGCTCGCGCAGGCCGGCACGGGCCAGCTTGATCGCGGAGACCAGCGCGTCGATCGCCTTGTTCTGGCCGAAGACCATGGTCTTCAGGTCGCGCTCGAGGTTCAGCAGCGTTTCCTTGTCGTCGCGGCTGACCGACTTCGGCGGGATGCGCGCGATCTTGGCGACCACCGCCTCCACGTCCTTCACGCCGATCTTCTTGCGGCGCTTGTTCTCCGGCAGCAGCATCTGCGCCGCACCGACCTCGTCGATAATGTCGATGGCTTTGTCGGGCAGCTTGCGGTCGCCGATATACTTGGCCGACAGCTCCACCGCGACGCGGATGGCGTCGTTGGTGTAGGTGACCTTGTGATGCTTCTCGTAATAGGGCTTCAGGCCCTGGAGAATCTTGATCGCATCCTCGACCGACGGCTCGTTGACGTCGATCTTCTGGAAGCGGCGGACCAGCGCCCGGTCCTTCTCGAAATAGCTGCGGTATTCCTTGTAGGTGGTCGACCCGATGCAGCGCAGCGAACCGGAGGCCAGGGCCGGCTTCAGCAGGTTCGAGGCGTCCATCGCCCCGCCCGAGGTGGCGCCGGCGCCGATCACCGTGTGGATCTCGTCGATGAAGAGGATGGCCCCCTCCGTCGCCTCAAGCTCCGACACGACGGCCTTCAGCCGCTCCTCGAAATCGCCGCGGTAGCGGGTGCCGGCCAGCAGCGAGCCCATGTCGAGCGCGAAGATGGTGGCGTTGCGCAGCACCTCCGGCACTTCCTGCTGGACGATGCGGCGGGCGAGCCCCTCGGCGATGGCAGTCTTGCCGACACCGGGGTCGCCGACGTACAGCGGATTGTTCTTCGACCGCCGGCACAGGATCTGGATGGTCCGTTCGACCTCCTGCTCCCGGCCGATCAGCGGATCGATCTTCCCGCCGGACGCCTTCTTGTTCAGGTTGACACAATACGCCTCTAGCGCTTCGCTGCCTTTTTTCACGACCTTCTCCGCCGCCGCCTCGTCGTCAGCGCCCGAGACCCGCTTGGTTTCCGAGCGGCCCGGAGCCTTCGCGATTCCGTGAGAGATGTAGTTGACCGCATCGAACCGGGTCATCTCCTGCTCCTGCAGGAAATAGACCGCGTGGCTCTCGCGTTCAGAGAACAAGGCAACGAGCACATTTGCTCCCGTCACCTCCTCACGTCCCGACGACTGGACGTGGATGGCCGCACGCTGCAGAACCCGTTGGAAGCCAGCCGTCGGCTTGGCATCATCAGGCCTGTTCGTGATAAGGTTCGCCAGTTCGTTGTCGAGGTAATCCGACAGTTCCGCGCGCAGACGGTCGAGGTCGATCCCGCAAGCGCGCAAGACGGCAGTAGCATCGGAGTCTTCGGTCAACGCGAGCAGAAGATGTTCGAGCGTCGCGTATTCATGCCTGCGCTCGTTCGCGTGGGCCAGGGCTCGGTGCAGCGTCTGTTCCAGGTTACGCGACAGCATGTGTGGGTCTAATCCTTTTCTAACGTGCATTGCAGCGGATGCTGGTGCTGGCGCGCAAAGTCCATCACCTGCGTGACTTTCGTCTCCGCCACCTCGTAGGTGAACACGCCGCACAACCCCACACCCCGCCGGTGCACATGCAGCATGATCTGGGTCGCTTCCTCCCGCGATTTGCTGAAGAAGCGTTCGAGAACGAGAACGACGAACTCCATCGGAGTATAATCGTCGTTCAACATCAAGACCTTATACATCGACGGCTTTTTTGTCTTTGGCTTGGCCTTTACGACCACGCCGCTGTTCGTGCCGTCGTTGCCCTGCTTGTCAGAGTCGGCCATGGTCCCAGTCGAATGTCATCGCGATGCACTGTCACTGTGAATGATATGGTCATTTCGGGCGCGGTGGGAAGGGGCCGTTTTCGGTCTCCCTCCATTTGGCAGACCCTCCTTTGGTCCGGTCGGCCTTCCGATACCCCTAAATAGGAGACACCTCTTGCCTTTGGGCCGCAATCGGCGGGAATCCCTATGCAGGGTTTCGGCGGTTCGGCGCGACATGGTGCCCACAAACGAACGCGGGGACCGTTTCCGGTCCCCGCGCTGTCGCATTGCCGTCACCCTTCCCGCCGGCGCCTGCCGGGGGGCCGGATCGTAGACTGGATCAATCCTCTTCGACCTGGAAATTCATCCAGCCGCCGGTCGAGTTGACGTTGATGGTGTTGTCGCTGGAGGTCAGCGTATAGGTCCCGTTCACCCCGTAGAAGGCGTAGGGGCCGACCGTCGCGCCGTTGGTCGTGATCGTGAACTTCAGCGTGGCGGATGCGCCGGGAGCCAGGCTGGGCACGGTGAGCGGAATGCCGCTGACGGCGATCTTGTTGGCGTCGAAGAGCTTCTTGTCATAAACGGGCGTGAGCGAGATGTTTGTCGCGGTCACACCCGACGCGACATTGGTCACTGTGAAGCCATAGTCCGCCGTTTCCGTCGGCTCCAGCTTCTTTTCCAACAGGGCCGGGTTCGAGATCAGAAGCGGTTCGTCGGGCAGGAAATAGAAGATGTTGCCGGCGCTGTTGACGCCCCAGACGGTCCCGTCGGCAGCAGCCGAAATGTTGGCAAGCGTGCCGGACACCACATCCCACGTGCTGCCCGTCCAGCGAAAGATGTTGCCGGCATTGTTGACGCCCCAGATGATCGACGCCGAGCCGCAGGAGACCTGTGTCAGGGTGCCGGGCACCTGCACCCATTTGCTCCCGTCCCAGCGAAAGATGTTGCCGGAGGCGTCAACCCCCCAAACCGTCCCGTCGCTCGCAACGGACACGTTCGCCAAGCTGCCGGGGACCGGCGTCCAGCCGTTGTTGACCCATTTGAAGATGTTGCGGGCGGAGTTGACGCCCCACACATTCGTTGCCGAACCGCAGGAAATCTGGCTCAGGACACCGGGGATCTGGGTCCAGCTGCTCCCGTCCCGACGATAGATTTTGCCGGTGCTGTCGACGCCCCAGACGGTTCCGTCGGCGCCGACGGAAACGCAGGACAGCGCTCCCGCAACGTTGCTCCAGTAAGCGATGCCGCCGACAGCGTCGAAAATCTGGCTCGACCCATTGACGCCCCAGATGTACTGCCGAGAGCCGACGGAGACTTGTTTCAGTCCACCCGGGACCAGGATCCATTTGCCTTGGGTAGCCATAGATTTATCCAATCCAGTGTCAGTTATTGAAAGAACATATTCTGTCTCAGTCTTTGCTCGCTAAGAGTCAAACGGAATCTTTATAACAAACTAGCAAATTTATATAAGAATACATACGCAACATTTGGAGATAAGTACTAATGATGGTCGTTGTTGATAACAAACATCCAGAGAAATAAAATAAATACATATGAGTTCGCTATGGAAATACGGATGATTTTGTCTTTTTTGCATAGGAATGCGTGTGTAGCGACGCGGTAGTTTTGGCGTCATCATCTGGGCGGCTTGGAGTGATCGGGAAACAGGACGGAAGCCGGAGCGCCGCCGCCACTGAGGGGGGCGGTGGGAGCGTTGGCTGGGCCGGTCGCGAATCGTGAGCTCGCCGTGGCACACGTATGCCTTACGCGCGACCTTCGGCATGGCCGTACCGGCAGGCAAAAAAAATCCGGCGCCCCATAAAGGGACGCCGGACTGTTCCGGACGAAGCGTCTGTAAGTATGGTCAGGCGGCGATCGGCTTCTTCGACAGGACCTCGACCGTGGCGTTGACACGGGCGCTCAGCGGAGCCAGCGCCTCGTTGGCGACCTTGACGGTCAGTTCCTGCAGCTTGGTGCTCTCGGACATCAGGGCGTCGAGGCTGGCCTTGGTGTAGGCCTTCTGCAGCTCGACCAGCTCCTGGATCGTCTTCACCGCCAGCATGGACTTGGCGTTCGACACGCCCTTCTCCAGCGAGGACTGGGTGAAGGCGGCGACCTGCTTGCCGGCCTCTTCCGCGCCCTTGGCGACGACGGTGCCGGACTGCACGAACGCGTCGACATTCCCCTTGGTGAGGGCGGTCAGCTCCTCATAGCCCTTCATCACCTGGGCGGAGGCCTTTTCCATCTGCTCCTGCTGGGCCTTCACGAGGCCTTCCAGGTTCTGCTTGGCGGTGGCGATGGCGTCTTCGACGGACTTGGTGACGGCGGCGATCTGGTCGGACATGGCTATGCTCCTCGCGCTCTCAGGGGTCAACCGCGCGGCCCCGACGATGCGGCGACCGGGCGCGGAGTGGGTTGAAACCCTCGGACCCCGAAGAACCGGGCGCCCGAGATATGCTGCACTGCAACATGAGCAGAATGTAAGGAAATCCGGGCGCGGAGTCAATGGATATTGTGCACTGCACAAAAGTCGGCGGCGGGCAGGTGCGGAGCCCGGAACGCAAAACGGCCCGGCAACCGCGTGGAGGTTGCCGGGCCGTCTGCGGGGCCGGGGTACAGGGCTGAACCCCGGCCGTCAGGTCTCGTCCAATCGGGCCGATCAGGCGGCGATCGGCTTGGAGAAGGTCTCCACCGTCGCGGTGACGCGGGCGTTCAGCGGGGCCAGCGCCTCGTTGGTGACCTTGCTGGTCAGCTCCTGCAGGCGGCTGGTCTCGGCCAGCATCGCGTCGAAGCTCGACTTCAGGAAATCGTTCTGCAGCTCCACCACTTCCTGCAGGGTCTTGGCGGCCAGCAGGGCCTTGCCGGTGGTGATGGACTTGTCCAGCGCCGACTGGCCATAGGCGACGACCTCGCGGCCCAGATCCTCGGCGCCCTTGGCGGCGATGGTGCTGCTGGCGATCAGCGCCTCGACATTGGCCTTGCCGGTGGCCTGCAGGTCCTCATAGCTCTTCAGCAGCTGGGCGGCAGTCTTCTCGAACTGCTCCTTGGCGGCGGTCGCGGTCTGCTCGAACTGCTTGACCGTCTGCTCCTGGCCGGCCTTCACCAGACCCTCGTACTGCTCCTTGGCCTGGGCGGCGACGGTCTCGAGCGACTTCGGCGTAAACTGGTTCATGACGCGCGTTCCTTCCTGGCTGATGCCGGCGTATGGAGAGTGGACCCAGCCGCCGCAAAGCGTGGCACGGGGCCGGCCGGCAGCGGTGTATGTTGCGTTTTTACGTTGTGCAGCCGTTGTCACGGTTTTCCCGGCGGCCGTTGACCGACCCCGAAAAATGCTGCACTGCAATATAAGGGTTTTATGGGCTAAGCACTGCGCGGTGTCAACAGTCCGTTCGGCGGGTATGCGGCTTACTCCCTTGTGCCGAACGGTACCCCGAAAGCGTGAATTTCCTGTGACGTCATGGCCGCCTTCGTTGCGGTCGGGGCGGCGGCCGCGGAAGCGGCGGCAAGTCTCCGATGGAGACTGTCCTTAACGAAGACTTTACCGGCGCTGGGACAAGTGTAGCGTGGCCGTGGAGGGGATTCGCCTCGGCCATTGGTCAGGTGCGGCGCTTGGACGCGGCGCGCCGGGCCATCCCTTCATCAGGCCGCATCTTCGGGACCATTTCGACCATGACCTATTGCCTTGGCATCAAGACCCGCGACGGCCTGATCGGTCTGTCGGACGGCCGAATCACCAGCGGATCGCAACTGTCGTCGGCCCGCAAGGTGACGATGATGGGCAGCGGCGGCGACCGCTTCTTCATCATGAACTCCGGCCTGCGCAGCGTCCGCGACAAGACGCTGGCCTATCTGCGCCGCGACATGCAGAAGCGCCGGGGCGAGGCCTATGCCACCATGCTGGACGCGGTGTCGGCCTTCACCACCTGCCTGCGGCAAGTCGCCGCGGAGGACCGGGAGTCGCTGGAGGCGTCCAAGCTGCACTTCAACCTGCACGCCATCATCGGCGGCCAATTGGCCGAGGACCGCGAACCCTACATGTTCCTGGTCTATCCGGAGGGCAACTGGATCGAGGTGGACGAACGCACGCCCTACCTGTCGATCGGCGCCACCGCCTACGGCAAGCCGATCCTGGACCGCGCGCTGACCTACGGCACCGACATGCAGACGGCGCTGAAGCTGGCCTATCTGTCCTTCGACAGCACCCGCTTCTCCACCAACGACGTCGGCTTCCCGATCGACATGGTGTCCTACCATGCGGAGTCGCGCAGCTGGCGCCAGTCGAACTACGACTATGACGATCTCAGCGAACAGCGCCAGTGGTGGAACCGCAACCTGACGGAGCTGGCCCGCCGCATGCCGGACGGTCCCTGGGTCGAGACGCTGGTCCCGGAAGAGATGCGTCCGCGCCAACCCGCCGAAGAGGCGGTCTGAAAGGACGCGGCCCGGCCGGCGATCAGTTCCCCGGAAGGGCGCTCAGCAGCAGCGCCCCGAAGGGGGCGGTCGGGCCTACCAACCCATCCCGACCGACCTGAATCTCGAAGAACACCCCGCCGTCGGCCAGCTGGCCGGAAGAGGGCAGGCTGCGCGGCGCGTCGTCGGGTTCCGGCAGGCCGGGGAAGGCGACGCCGGTCGGGTCGAGGCCGCGCAGAAGCTCCGGGAAACGGGCGTCGGTGAAGCGGCTGGACGGGTAGGGAAAGGCGGTGAAGAACCACTGCCCGGCGCGGCAGCCGTTGATCAGCCAATAGAAGCCATTGGACGGCAGCCGCAGCCCCTGGGGCGGCGGGTCGAACGCCCCGTCGTCGCGCAGGCGGCCGATGAAGCGGTCATACTGCGCCGCGGTCAGTTGCAGGGTCGCCGTGCGGCCGCGCGCCGCGGAGAAGGGGTCGGTCAGCGTCATGCGGGCGAGGTCCGTCGCCTCGATCACATGCGCCTCCACCGCCGCGCCGCCGCGGTCGGGGTCGCCGACGACGTCATAGGTGCGCACGTGCCGATTGTAATCGGCGTTGAAGATCAGGCGGAAGCGGTCGGCGCCGTCCTTGCCGCAGCGCGACCGCAGATCGTCGCCGTTGAGATAGCTGAACCAGGTCAGCTTGCGCGCCAGCGGATTGTCGGTCGGCCCCACCGAGCCGCAGCCGGCGAGCGCCAGCAGGGAGACGGCCATGGCCGCCGACTTCGCCCCCCGGGCAAAACGCCGGGCCAGGCCATGGCGGAAAAGGGTGGCCGGAACGGTTCTTTGATGACCACGACTCATTGTCGCTTGCCTCGCGTCTGCGGCCCCTGGTAGGTGGAGAAGAAAGGGCGCTGCGGCAAGCCCCGGATGGCGGGCTTCGGCCTGTCGGATGGCGCCGGTAACCCGTCTGCCCCCTGCCGTAACCCTTCCGCCGTGCCCTTGTCCGCCGTCCTTTCCCTCGTCATGCAGGACCCGCAATTTTGGCCACAGAAACTGCGAAAAGCCAAAGCAGTAAATTAACGAATTCATGCTAGACACTGATTTCGCACGAATTTACCATTGAACCAAGCACCAGTATCTAGCGGTTGGCGGGGCCATCATGAGTGTAACGCGCAACACCGTTCGTAACGGATTGTTTCCGTTCGCCTTTCGCGCGGCGGATACGAACGGGGGGCGGAGTTCGGCGGGTGTGGGTCGCAATTTGTTCGCGGCTGCCGCGCTGCTGGGAATGGTGGCGGCCGGATCCGGCCTGTCCGCGGCCGAGGCGCTGGCGGCAAAGGCCGCGGCCATCGTCGTCGATGCCCGGACCGGGCAGGTGCTGATCGACCAGGACGCCGACGCGATCACCCATCCGGCGTCCCTGACCAAGATGATGACCCTGTACCTGACCTTCGACGCGCTGGACGACGGTCGCCTGACCCTCGACCAGCAGTTGCCGGTCTCGTCCTGGGCGGAGAGCATGTCGCCGACCAAGCTGGGCCTGCGCGCCGGCCAGACCCTGAAGGTGGAGACGGCGATCCTCGGCCTCGTCACCAAGTCGGCCAACGACGCCGCGGTGGTGCTGGCGGAGGCGCTGGGCGGCACCGAGTCGCGCTTTGCCGAGATGATGACGCGCAAGGCCCGCGAAATCGGCATGCGCCACACCGTCTACCGCAACGCCTCCGGCCTGCCGAACATGGAGCAGGTGACGACCGCCCGCGATTACGCGATGCTGTCCCGCGCGCTGATGCGCGACCACGCCAAGTATTACCCCTATTTCAGCCGCCGCAACTTCGTCTATGGCGGCCGTACGCTGGCCAACCACAATCACCTGATGTCCCGCTACGAGGGCATGGACGGCATCAAGACCGGCTATACCGTCGCGTCCGGCTTCAATCTCGCCGCCTCGGCGGTTCGGGATGGCCGTCGTCTGGTCGGCGTGGTGATGGGCGGAAAGTCGGCCGTGTCGCGCGACAACAAGATGGCGGCCCTGCTCGATCAGGCCTTCGGCCGGCCCGGCCGGGGTCACGAGGACGGGCCGGTTATGGCGAGCCTCGACACCACGCGCTCCGACGCTGTCGACGGCGAGGGGGACGACGATGAGGAACCGGTGGTGAAGGCGAAGCCGGTCCGTGCGTCGCTGCAGACGGCGGCGATCCCGGTCGCGCCCGCGAAAGAGGAGAAGGCGAGTCGAGGCAGTGCCTCTTCGCATTGGGGCGTCCAGGTCGGCGCCTTCTCCAGCAAGGCGGCCGGCAACAAGGCGGTGAGCCAGGCGGTCAAGCAGGCGCCTTTCCTGCTGCGGACGGCCAAGCCCAGCGTCGTGCAGGCGAAGGCCGGCAAGGAAACCGTCTATCGTGCCCGCCTGATCGGGTTGGACGAAAAGGACGCCCGCAAGGCCTGCGCCGTTCTGAGCAAGCACGGCCACCATTGCGTCGCCGTCTCGCCGGGCGAGCGGGGCTGACGACGGCAGACGCCGGCGGCCGGGCTCATTCCCGCGCCGCGGCAGCGCTCCGCTTCAGGAAATCCAGGGCCGGCGCCAGCGTGCCGGCCAATTCGACGGTCAGCTGCCCCTGATCGGCGCCCGGCTGCTCCAGGCCCGCCTCCAAAGCACGGGCCGCCCGGCGCACGGCCAGACAGCCATATTGGCCCGACACGCCGGCGATCTTGTGGGCCAGCGCCCCGGCCGTCTCCCGGTCCCCAGCCTTCAGCGCGGCGGCCAGCGCCTGCCCATGCTGATCCAGCACCGCGGCCGTCCGGTCGAGAAGTTCGGCGGCGCGGGCGGCGGGCAGCATTTCCCGCATCGTCCGGAGGGCCCCCTCGTCGAAGGCCGGCCCGGTTGACGACGGTGCGGCTGCCGGTCCGCCACCGGGTGTGGAGGACAGGGCGTCCAGCCGCAGCGGCTTGGTCAGCATGCCGTCGGCGCCGCAGCCGGTGCAGCGGGCGTGCCCTTGCGCGGTGGCGCTGGCGGTCAGCATGAGAATGCGCGGGGCGGCGCCGTTCGGCTGCCGGCGGATGGCGCGCACCGCCTCGTCGCCGGGCAGGCCGGGCAGGTCCAGATCCATCAGGATCAGGTCGAAGCCGCCCTGCGCAGCCGCCGCGACGGCGGCCGGTCCATCCTCCACCGCCACCACCCGATGGCCGGCACGTTCCAGCAGGGCGCGGGCGGCCAGGCGGGTGACCGTCTCGTCCTCCGCCAGCAGGATGTGCAAGGGGTTTGCTCCGCCCGTCCGGTCCGCGGTCATGCCGGTCCGCTCTCCCTGGTTGATATGGTTGCCCAGTCTACCCGGTTCCGCGTCGTCGCGCACCGGAAAGGTCGGGGGGCGGCGGGATCAGACCGTTGGCGACGCCTGGGTGAACATCGGATCCTCGATCCGATGCAGGCGTCCGGCGCCGGTCATCGCGGCGCGCAGCAGCAGGGTCTTGCGGCGGGCGGCGGCCAGCTTGGCGACCGGCGCCTCGCGCAGGACCTCCGCGCCATAGGCGTCGGCGACCATCAGCCCGCAATCCTCCGGGATCAGTTCGGTCGGGAACCCGTCGTCGACCGCAAAATAGAAGGCGTCGCACCAGTCGCGATACTCCTGCCATTTCTGGTCGGAGCGGAAGTCGGGAACGCCGCTCTTCACCTCGACGATCAGGATGCTGCCGGCCTCGTCGATGGCCAGAACGTCGGCCCGCCGGCCGCTCGCCAGCCGGAATTCGGTCAGGGTCGCAAAGCCGCGCAGAGCAAGCGCCCGCCGCACGCCACGGAAGATCGGCGGCGCACCCCCGGCCGGAAGACCGGAATCGCAGTCGGAAACCGGAACGGCAATATCGTCGCTCATGGCGCGGTGCCACCATCGAAACGGGAACGGGTAGGGAACATGGCCTCACAATGACCGGTCGGCGCGTTGCCGCCAAGGGACAAAAGCCCGCCAATTGGCAAAAAATCGGTCGCGATCAGGCCGTCCGGGTCAGTCCGCCCCAATCAGCTTGGCAGAATGACCGGTGGCAGGGCGGCGGGACGGCAGCGGTCGCGCGGAAGGCTGCGATCGGCGGGGAAGACCAGCACCACCGCGGTGCCGACCCCCGGTTGGCTGGTCAGCTCCAGCCGCCCGCCATGCATCTCCACCAGCCGCTTGACGATCGGCAGACCCAGCCCGGTCCCGCGGGAGTTGCGGGCGATGGTGGAGTCCGATGGATCGAAGGGGTGGAGGATGCGGGGAAGGTCGGCGGTCGGGATGCCGACGCCGGTGTCGGCCACCATCAGCCCAAGCCCGCCGTCGGGCATCAGATTCACGGTCAGCACCACCTCGCCGCCGGGACGGGTGTGGGTGACGGCGTTCGACAGCAGGTTGGTCAGCATCTGGGTCAGCGCCTGGGCGTCGCCCTGCAGCAGCGGCAGGTCGGCCGGCACCTCCCGGCGCATGCGCACGGCGCCTTCCGCCGCCACCTCATTCAGGGCGGTGACGACCCGCAGCGACAGCGTGTCCAGATCCACCCCTTCCTCCGCCAGCGGCATGCCGCCGCTGTCCAGGCGCGACAGCTCCAGAATGTCGTCGATCAGCGCCAGCAGGTGGGTGCCGGCATCACGGATGTCGGTGGCATAGCTGCGGTAGCGCGGATTGCCCAGCGGCCCGAACGGCTCCGTCAGCAGCATTTCCGAGAAGCCCAGAACCGCGTTCAGCGGCGTGCGCAGTTCGTGGCTCATCTGGGCCAGGAAGGCACTCTTGGCGCGGCTGGCGCTTTCCGCTTCCGCGCGGGCGGCGCGTGCCTCCGTCTCACGGATGCGCAGCCGCTCCTCGTTCAGCTTCAGCGTGGTGACGTCGGTGTAATGGACCAGCACGCCGCCCGGCACTGCATGCTCGCGGCTGAGCAGCCAGCGCCCGTCGGCCAGCGGCACCACCACCGGCGGCTCCAGGCGGCGATGGCGCTCCAGCCGCGCCGTCATCCAGGCCGCACGCTCCTCCTCGGTGGTCAGGCGCGGATCGGACGAGGCGAAGCCACGGGCCAGCTCCTCGAACGGCACGCCGGGAACCAGCCGGTCGGCCAGCGCGGGCAGGTCCCTCTTCAGCCGGCTGTTGGCATGGACCAGCCGGTCCGCGTGATCGAACAGGGCGAAGCTCTCGGCGCTGTGTTCCAGCGCCGCGGTCAGGCTTTCAGCCAGCGCCTCGGCCACGGACGGGTTCTCGGGAC
Organism: Azospirillum sp. Sh1; assembly: GCF_008365135.1. Classification (NCBI taxonomy): domain Bacteria; kingdom Pseudomonadati; phylum Pseudomonadota; class Alphaproteobacteria; order Rhodospirillales; family Azospirillaceae; genus Azospirillum; species Azospirillum sp. Sh1. The sequence continues at coordinate 109,402 of NZ_VTTK01000003.1, forward strand.
CGAGATCGGTCAGGATGGCGCACAGCCCGCCGGGGACCGGTCCGGCCGCAACCCGCCAGCGCACCGGCGTCGTCCCGCGCCGGGCGGCGACGGTGCGCTCCACCGGACCATGCAGGGCGTCCGCCAACGCGGCGAACAGTCCGGGGCAGGCGGCATCGGTGCCACCCCCGCGCAGCCGCCTGCCGGTCAGCGGGGCGACGCCCAGCAGCCGTTCCGCCACCGGGTTCGCCAACAGCCATTCCAGGTCCGTCAGCGCGCCGGTGCAATCAGTGTGCGGTTTGAAGAGCGCAACGGCGTCCGGTAGTTGCAGCATGGCGAACAGCAGCGGATCGACTGACGGGAATTTCCCGGCCTCGGCCCTGTCGTGCCCATCGTCGGCACAAGTCTGCGCATCGCAATCCATTCCGCCATCATTGCGGGCCATTCCTAAAAAACACTGAAGGCCAGGCTTGGAGGGTCATCGAATATTTGTCGAATTGTAACAGGGCGGGTTGACTGCTCGAGCATTGCTGTGGATTTGCCGAAAAAGCAACGAAAGGTTTGATTGAGAATATCGCTATGATCTTCGCGTGTAGTCTGCCGAATGGCGGGCTTTGCAACGGGCCGCGCCTTCCATAGTGTTGAGTCCTATCGGAACATGAGGCATGAGATGCAGGTGTGACCGTGAACGGCAGCCAAGATGACGCCGACGGTACTGTGCCGGCCATTCTGGTGTTCGGTGCCAACGGACTGCTGGCCGACTGGACGCCCGCGGCAGCTGACCTGCCGGCGCTCGCCGGCCGCCTGATCGCCGGTCTGTCGGCAGACGATCTGTGCGCCCACCTCTCCGCCGGTGCAGATACCGGCGTGATGCCAACCGGCATGATGCCGGAGCACACGGTCCTGCCGCTTGCCGGCGGCGGCATGGTGTGGCGGTTCGACGGATCGCCTCCGTCATCGAATTCCCGCAAGACTGCGGCCACGCCGATGGGCGATCCCGCAGGGCGCCTGTTCGCCGCCGCGAGCCATGACCTGCGCCAGCCATTGGCGGCGCTGTCCCTGCTGATCGGCACGCTCGATGGCAGGCTGGGCGGCAGGCTGGGTGGCAGGCTTGATGACCGGCCGGATCGCGACCTGCTGCGCTCGATGGCCCAGGCGGTGGAATCGATGCGCAGCATGGTCGACGGCCATTTCGACCTTGTCCGTCTGGAGAGTGGCCTGACCGAACCGGACATCCGCACCCACGCGGTCAACGGCGTGCTGATGCGTCTTGCGATGGAGGTGGCGCCGCGCTTCGCCGACCGTGGGTTGCGCTTCACCGTGATGCCCTGTTCCGCCATCGTGCGGACCGATTCGGCGCTGCTCGAACGTCTGCTACGTGGCCTGATTGCCAACACCCTGCGCGGCATGGTCCGGGGCCGCGTCCTGCTGGGCTGCCGCGCGCGCGGCGATCATCTGCGCATCGAACTGTGGGACAGCGGCCGCGGCCTGTCGCCGCAACGTCTGGCTTCCCTGCGGGCGGAACTGGCGAAGCCGGCCGGGGAAGGGGCGGGGTCGCTGGGGCTGGACCTGACCCTGGTGCGCGGCCTCGCGCGGAAGCTCGGCCTTGGGCTGGAAGTCTGCGCCGAGGAGGGGCGGGGCACCGTCATCGCGGTCGTGGTTCCCCTCTCTGTCGATACGGGCGCCGACGCGACCGATGCCTCCGGCCGGGAGGAGGCCGTCACGGCCCCGGCGCCGGACAGCAGCACCACCGACATCAGCCGCACCCGCATCCTGGTGATCGAGGACGATCCCATGGTGCTGGCCGCCCTGGAGGCGCTGTTGGGGCAATGGGGGTGCAGCGTCGTCGGGGCGGAGTCCTACGACATGGCCGTCGAACGGCTCGGTCCCGCTCCGGAGCCTTGCGACCTCATCATTTCCGATCTGCGGCTGAAGGGTGCAGCCAACGGCATCGTCGCGATCCGGCAGATCGCCAAGCTGTTCGAGCGCCCCGTGCCCGGGATGATCCTGACCGGCGATACCGACCCCAAGCGCCTGCGCGAGGCACGATTGTCCGGGTACCCTCTGCTGCACAAGCCGGTCGCGCCGCTCGCCCTGCGTGCCGCGGTCGTCCGCCTGCTCGGACATGATCCCCTTTGATAACAAAGATTAAGTTCGGACATCGGGTCTTCGTGAAGATGCGTGCCCAATATATAGAGTCGCATCTTTCGGCCCCTGCTGCAGTGCAGTGACAACTCTGAAACAGAGGCGGGATGGATGCGGCAAAATGCAACAAGGTTGCGACGTTTATTCGCAAGGCAAGCTCATTTCTCTCCTCCTATCGGTGGAGTGAACTCTTCCTTTGGTTTGATGGTAAACTTAAACATACCCATTTATGCTTTTCCTTCGTTATGATCCGGTTTGAACAGCGACTGTTCGAACGGGTTGGGTGGAGGGCGTTCGGATGAATCGGCGATATCGGGCGGGGGGAAGGACGGCGGCGCTGCCGGTGATCGTCATCGCCGGGCTGTTTCTATCGCTTTCGGCCTTTCTGCTGATCCGCAGCGCGACAAGCCAAGCCGAACACGCCCTGGCCGACCGACAGGCGATCCAACTCCACGACGAACTGAAGGCGGGACTGGAACGCCAGAGCATGCTGCTGCGTGCGCTCAGCGGTCCGCTGGCCGGCCCCGCCCCGGTGACGGAGGCGAGCTTCGCATCGGCGGCCGAACCGCTGCTGCCGCTCTATCCCAATCTGCGGGCGGTCGCCTGGGCGCGGCGGATTTCCGAACGGAACGCGCCGCTGCTGGAGCGGGCGATGCACTCGGCGGGCTACACCTCGTTCGCGGTTCGCGATGCCGGTGAGGGAGGCGTCCGGGAACACGGCACCGCCGGGATGGCAGCCGACCGGTTCGTAAACGTGCTGGCCGAACCACAGTCCGCTGCCGGGCTGATCGGCCTCGACATGGGCAGTCTTGCCGGCCAGCGCGACGTGCTGGTGCGGTCCTGCGCCTCCAATCGTTTGGTCGCGGCCGAAGGCGAGCCGTTGCGGGCGGAGCTGGGCGAGAACTCCGTGCTGCTCTACCTGCCGGTCTATACCCGCGAAGTCGAAGATGATCCGGGCCGGCTCATCGAGCCCATCGTCTGCGATCTGCTCACCGGTTTCCTGTGGACCAGTTTCGATATCGGGCAGTTGCTGCGGGATGCGGTGCGCCGGGTCAGCCTTTCCATCGGCGACGTCTATCTGCTGGAGCCGCCGGTCCGGCCGGATATGGGCGCGCCACGGATGCTGGCCGCGGAAGGGATGATCGGCCGTCCCGGGGAACTGCCCCATCCGCCGGTCAACCCCCTCACCGTCGAGCAGTTGACGGGCGCCATGGCGCCGCACGCCATCGTCCGCGACATCGCCTTCGCCGGGCGGGTGTGGCGGCTCTATGTGCTGCCGGACGCGGCGCGTCTGTTCAGCGCGGACGACCGGTTGGCCTGGACCATGCTGATCGGCGGGATTCTCCTGACCGCGGGCGTCGCGGCCTATGTCCTGCGGGAAGCGCGCACCAAGCGTCTGCTGCGGACCGAGGCGCGTGCCCGTGCCGCCATGGCCCGCGCCCTGCGCGAGAGCGAGGAACGCTTCCGGCTGGCGTTGCGCTATTCCAAGGTCACGCTGTTCAGCCAGGACCGCAACCTGCGGCATCTGTGGATTTATTGCCCACGCACCGACCTGCATCCGGAGCGGATGATCGGCCGGACCGATGCCGAGCTGTTTCCGGCGGACGAGGCGGCGCGGATGTCGGCCATCAAGCGGTCCGTGATCGAAAGCGGCACCGGCACCCGGTGCGAACTGGAAGTGACCTATGGCGGCAGCCGGCGGGTGCTCGACCTGTCGGTGGAGCCGATGCGCGACGAAACCGGGGCGGTGGCCGGCATCGTCTGTGCCGCCATCGACATGACGGAATCGGTCGAGATCCGGGAGGCGCTGTCCCGCGCCCATGCCGAGGCGGAGCGGGCGAACCAGGCGAAGAGCCGATTCCTGGCCGCCGCCAGCCACGACCTCCGCCAGCCCTTCCAGGCGATGAGCCTGTTCCACCACATCCTGATGAGCAAGCTGGACGATCCCCAGCAGGTGGAGGTGGCGAACAAGCTGGGGGAGGCGCTGACCGCCGGCAACACGCTGCTGTCCACCCTGCTCGACACCTCCGCGCTGGAGGTTGGCAACGTCAAGCCGCGGGTTGCGGAATTCGACGTCCAGGACATCCTCGCCCGGCTGTCGCTGGAGATCGGCGATCAGGCGATCGACCGCGGTCTGCAACTGCGGACCGTTTACTGTTCCGCCCGGGTGCAGAGCGATCCGATCCTGCTGGAGCGGATGGTCCGCAACCTGCTGGTCAACGCCCTGCGCTACACCACCGAGGGACGGATCCTGCTGGGCTGCCGGCGCCGGTCCGACGCCGATGGCGGGTTCCGCCTGTCCATCGAGGTGTGGGACACCGGCCCCGGCATCGCCAAGGCGGAAATGACGGCGATCTTCGAGGATTTCTACCGCTGCGGCACCGACCAGCGCGACAGCGGCCGGGGGCTGGGGCTGGGGCTGTCCATCGTGCGCCGCATGTCCCAGATGCTCGACCATCCCGTCACCGTGCGGTCACAGGTGGGGCGCGGCACCGTCTTCGCCGTCAGCGTGCCGCTGGTCGAGCAGCATTGCCCCTGCAGTGCCGCGGCGGAGTGAGCCGCTGTCCCCCGTCTCCTGTCCCGGTTCCCCCCATGCCGCAGCGCGCAATGGTGGCAGTCCTGCCGGCGGGTCCGCTTTTCCCGTCCGCGTCCGCGCAAGTTTCGGTTATGCTGCGGCTGCTCACTGCACCGAAACGATCCCAGTAACCCAGCTGCAACAATAGCTTGGCGACTTTATTGATGTAGGTCATTGGGGCCCCTCGCCATAGGGGCTATTGCTTTCGCACAAGCACACTCCTTGGATAATCCTTGGAGAGCGAAGGTTCCGCTTCGAAGGAACCCAACAAGACGGAGTCCGGCCCGTCGCCATGGCATGCCCCGGAGGGCGCCGACGGCAACGGGAACCGGGCTTGGGAGGATACGGCCTGCCGCCGCGACGGATGCTTCGGCCCAACGGGGCATCCGTTCCGGTCACCGGCATTCGGGCTTCCGCCGCCTTGAGGCGGGGTCCGTTGGTCGGGCGCCGCGATCCTTTTCAGGAGCATTCTAGTATGGACACCGCCATCGCCGCCCTCTCCGCCGCCCCGGCGGGTCGCAGCGGCCTCGTTCCGACCGGCAAGAACGGCAGCCCCATGATCGAAAACGTCACGTTCGAGGAAATCCACATCGGTCAGCAGGCGAGCCTGTCGCGCCGCCTGACCATGTCCGACATCGAGCTGTTCGCGACGGTGTCCGGCGACCTCAACCCGTCCCATGTCGACGAGGATTACGCCGTCGACCACAAGGTGGTCGGGCATGGCATGTGGTCGGGCTCGCTGATCTCCGCCGTTCTCGGCACCCTGCTGCCCGGCCCCGGCACCGTCTATGTCGGCCAGGATCTGCGGTTCGAGCGTCCGGTCCTGCTGGGCGACATCGTCACCGTGACGGTCACCGCCAAGTCCAAGGATGCGGCGCGCAAGACGGTCGTCTTCGACTGCCTCGCCGCCAACCAGGACGGCAAGACCGTGGCGACCGGCATCGCCGAGGTGATCGCCCCGACCGAGAAGGTCCGCCGCGCCGCGGCGGAACTGCCGCAGGTGCAGGTGATCCGCCATGACGGCCACGAACTGATGCTGAAGAAGTGCGAGTCGCTGCCGCCGGTGCCGACCGCCGTCGTCCATCCCTGCGATGAAAGCTCGCTGCGCGGCGCCGTCGAAGCGGCGGAGGCCAACCTGATCGACCCGGTTCTGGTCGGTCCGGAAGCCAAGATCCGCTCCGTCGCCGAGACCTTCGGCCTGGACATCTCCCGTTACCGCATCGTCGACGTCGCCCACAGCCATGCCTCCGCCGAGACCGGCGTGCGTCTCGCCCGCATCGGCGAGTGCGAGGCGGTGATGAAGGGCAGCCTGCACACCGACGAGCTGATGGGCGAGGTCGTGCGGAAGGAGACGGGCCTGCGCACCGGCCGCCGCCTCAGCCACGTCTTCGTCATGAACGTCCCGACCTACCCGCGTCCGCTGCTGATCACCGATGCGGCGATCAACATCTACCCGACGCTGGAGGACAAGGTCAGCATCGTGCAGAACGCCATCGACCTCGCCAAGGTGCTGGGGGTCGAGGTGCCGCGCGTCGCAATTCTGTCGGCGGTCGAGACCATCAACACCAAGATCCCCTCGACGCTCGAAGCCGCCGCGCTGTGCAAGATGGCCGACCGCGGCCAGATCACCGGCGGCATCCTCGACGGCCCGCTGGCCTTCGACAACGCCATCAGCCGCGAGGCCGCCATCACCAAGGGCATCAAGTCCGAAGTCGCCGGTCAGGCCGACATCCTGCTGGTCCCCGACCTCGAAGCCGGCAACATGCTGGCCAAGCAGCTGTCCTTCCTGGCCCATGCGGACGCCGCCGGCATCGTGCTGGGCGCCCGCGTGCCGATCATCCTGACCAGCCGCGCCGACAATGTGCGCACCCGTCTGGCGTCCTGCGCCGTGGCCGTCCTGTCGGCCGCCGCCCGCCGCCGTGGCGCCGCCGCCGCGGCCGAGTGAGAAAGCCCGACGCCATGTCCAACGCGATCCTCGTCATCAATGCCGGCTCCTCCAGCCTGAAATTCTCGGTGTTCCGGGATCATGGCGGCGGGGATCCGGTGGTCACCGTCAACGGCCAGATCTCGGGCATCGGCACCCAGCCGGTGTTCGAGGCCAAGGATGCCCAGCGCCGCCCGCTCGCCGAGAAGAGCTGGGGCGCTGGTGAACCCAGCGACCGCACGGCGTTGCTGTCCTACCTGCTCGACTGGATCGAGGAGCGGCTGGAGGGGGCGACGCTGATCGCCGCCGGCCACCGCGTGGTGCATGGCGGCGTCCGCCACGCCGTCCCGGTGCTGCTGACCTCCGCCGTGCTGGACGAGTTGGACGGTCTGGTCCCGCTCGCCCCGCTGCATCAGCCGCACAACCTCGCCGCCATCCGCGCGCTGGCGGAGGCGCATCCGGAGCTGCCGCAGGTCGCCTGCTTCGACACCGCCTTCCACCGCAACCAGCCCTGGCAGGCACAAACCTTCGCCATCCCGCGGGAGCTGACGGAGGAGGGCGTGCGCCGCTACGGCTTCCACGGCCTGTCTTACGAGTACATCTCCCGCCGTCTGCCGGAAATCGCGCCGGAACTGGGCGACTCGCGGGTGGTCGTCGCCCATCTCGGCAGCGGCGCCAGCATGTGCGCCATCCATGGCGGGCGCAGCGTCGACAGCACCATGGGCTTCACCGCCCTGGACGGCCTGCCGATGGGCACCCGCTGCGGCACCATCGACCCCGGCGTGCTGATCTACTTGATGCGCAAGGGCATGGACGCCGGTGCCATCGAAAAGCTGCTCTACAACAAGTCCGGCCTGCTCGGCGTGTCCGGCATCTCCAACGACATGCGCGCCCTGCTCGACAGCAGCGACCCGCATGCGCAGGAGGCCGTGGAACTGTTCTGCTTCCGCATCGCCAAGGAGACCGGCGCGCTGGCCGCGTCGATGGGCGGGGTGGATGCCGTGGTGTTCACCGCCGGCATCGGCGAACGCTCCGCCCCGGTGCGGGCGCGGGTCGGCGACAAGCTGGCCTGGATGGGCGTGGAGATCGACGCGGCGGCCAACGAGGCGAACGCGACGAAGATCTCGGCCCCCGCCAGCCGCCTGCCGGTCTACGTCATCCCGACCGACGAGGAACGGATGATCGCGCTGCACACGCGCAAGGTGCTGACGGGGCGGTGAGTGTTTCGTGGGGGTGTCGGCTGACGATTCCCCCACATCCCCCTGGAGCCCGCCCCCCATTCGGTGCTAGCTCACCCCCGACAGCCAGCATCCGTCCGGGGAACCCGTGGTCCGCCCCTATCTTCCGCTGAACGCCCTGCGCGCCTTCGAGGCGTCGGCGCGGCATCTCAGCTTCACCCGCGCCGCCATCGAGCTGTGCGTGACCCAGGCCGCCGTCAGCCATCAGGTCAAGCTGCTGGAGGAGCGGCTGGGCGCCAGCCTGTTCCACCGCCTGCCGCGCGGCCTTGCCCTGACCGACGAGGGACGGGCGCTGCTGCCGACGCTGGAGGAGGCGTTCGACCGCATCGGCGGCTTGCTCGACCAATTCGAGGGCGGGCGGTTCCGCGAGGTGCTGACGGTCGGCGCCGTCGGCACTTTCGCCGTCGGCTGGCTGCTGCCGAGGCTGTCTCGCTTCCGTGAGGCGCATCCCTTCGTCGATCTGCGCCTGTCCACCAACAACAACCGCGTCGACATCGCGGCGGAGGGGCTGGACTACGCCATCCGCTTTGGCGACGGCGCGTGGCACGGCACCGATGCGGTCCGCCTGTTCGACGCGCCTCTGTCGGTCCTGTGCGCGCCGGAGATCGCCCGGCGGCTGCGCGAACCGGCCGATGTCGGGCGCGAGACCCTGCTGCGTTCCTACCGGTCGGACGAGTGGCCGGGCTGGTTCGCCGCCGCCGGGGTCGAGCCGTCGGCGATGCCGCCGGTCAAGGGACCGGTCTTCGACTCCTCCTCGCTGATGGTGGAGGTGGCGATCCAGGGGGCGGGGGTGGCGCTGGCCCCGGTGTCGATGTTCCGCCGGCCGCTGGCGCTGGGCCTGATCGAGCAGCCTTTCGCCGTCACCGTCTGCAAGGGCGCCTATTGGCTGACCTCACTGAAGTCGCGGCCGGAGACGCCGACCATGCGCGTCTTCCGCGACTGGCTGTTCGCCATGGTCGCGGAAGATGCGGCAGCTTGAGAGGGCAGGGTGAAAGCACGACGTCGGACTACAGCCGACGTCGCTCCCAGCCGCCCTGCTTTATTGGCTACCTGTGCCGCTCTCGGCCAAGCCGGGCAAGTAGCGGCCGACCGCCTTGACGATTGCCAGCGCTGAAGTCGCGAAATCGTCCATACCGACGGAACGGATCGCGGCGGCGACTCTCGCGTTCTGCCCTGCGCCGCCATCGGTGACCGCGAACATGCTGGCATCATCTCCGCCGTTGGGCGACAGCAGCTTGGCCAGCGCGCCGCCATTCCGCGGATCATCCAACCGTACCAGCGTCATGGACTCCGGTGCGATTCCGGTGGAACGGTTGAACGCGACATCCAGCTTTTGGCCAAACCGTGGATCCTGCCGGTCGGTGATGCTCAACCCGATGAAGCCTGTATCAGCCTTGCGGTCCTCTGCAGTTGCTCCCGCCTCGCTCTCGCCGGCCTCTGCCAGCACGGACGGCAGTTTGGGCTTGGCGATTCCCCGGCTGGTGGCGACGGCGTCCATCATGGCCGTCCCTGCCCCGACGGAGGTGATCGAGATGCTGTCGGATAAGCCGAAGGCGGCGCGAAATGCGTCGGCGGCCTTTCCCATATAGTCGCTTGTCGCACTGGCCCAATCCGACATTGCCGGAATTGCGCTGCCGACGCGTCGGATCTCCTGATCACGTTCCGCCGATAGGGCTGTCGGTTGTTCACGCCCCATTGTTCGGCGCGCAGCATCGGACAGATCCACGATATCCATAAGGGGCGGGCGCGGGGGAGCCTGAGAAGCGACGGTGGACGAAGCGCGCGCAGGTAACCCGGTGGGCTTGACCATGCCGGTGGTTGCGTCGAGCAGAATCTGCGACCCAATGATCTTCGTCATCTCACAGCCCCTCGGTGCATTCTTCTGATGTTAAGCACGAGAGACTGGCGCATCAAGAATTCTGAGCATGATTATGACGACTTATTTTTAATAAGTTACCTTTCTAAGTTTATGACCTGACTGAATGTGTCTTTAAGAGATTAAGTATTTTCTTATCCATCAGTTATTTGAGAATCTGTGCGGCGTCTCCGCTCCTCACACATGGTCAGGCATCACGCGCGATGCGCGCCAGCCACCACGCCGTTCTTCCGCGACTGGCTGTTCGCCATGGTCGCGGAAGACGCGGCAGGCTGAGCGGTCAGGACAGCGTGACCCGGCGCGGCGCCTGCTGCCGCTCTTCCCGACGCTGCCAGAAACGCAGGCGCAGCCGCGGCGCCATGAACCAGGCGATGGGGGCGGCAAGCACGATGCTGAGGATCACCACGGTGGGCATCAGCGTCATCGCCTGCTCGGAAAAGCTGGGGACCGCCAGGACCAGGACGGTGCCGATGCCGAAGACCACACCCTGGATCATGCCGTAGATCAGGATGGCGAGGCGCAAGCGTGTGGACATTGGATCGCTCCGATGGAGAGGGGTGGTGCAAAGACCGTTTCCCTCTTCAACCGGAACGCAACCGCAATGTTCCGAACGCCATCGGGGGAAGGTTGTCCCGCCCGATTGCGTTCGCACACATACAAATATTTGGCGTAAGCCGGGCCGTTCCTTACCGGTGCGCCCGCCACCATGCCATCAGCCCGGTGGTGGAGCTGTCATGCGCCCCCTCGGCCGGGCCGGTCTCCATCTCCGGCAGGATGGTGTTGGCCAGCTGCTTGCCCAGCTCGACGCCCCACTGGTCGAAGCTGTTGATGTCCCAGACGATGCCCTGGACGAAGACCTTGTGCTCGTACAGCGCGATCAGGGCGCCCAGCGTCGCCGGGGTCAGGCTCTCGATCATGATGGTGTTGGACGGGCGGTTGCCGGGGAAGACACGGTGGGGGACCAGCGCCTCCACCTCATCCGCCGGCTTGCCGGCCTTGGTCATCTCCGCCCGCACCTCGTCGGCGGTCTTGCCGCGCATCAGCGCTTCGGCCTGGGCGAAGACGTTGGACAGCAGGATGCGGTGATGGGCACCGGCCTCCGCCCCGATCGGGTTGTGGGTGGTCGCCGCCGCGATGAAGTCGCAGGGGATCAGCGAGGTGCCCTGGTGGATCAGCTGGTAGAAGGCGTGCTGGCCGTTGGTGCCCGGTTCGCCGAACAGCGCCGGGCCGGTCTGGTAGTCCACCGGCTCGCCGCCGCGGGTCACCGACTTGCCGTTGCTCTCCATGTCCAGCTGCTGGAGATAGGCCGGGAAGCGGTGCAGATACTGGTCGTAGGGCAGCACCGCGTAGGAGGAGGCGTCCCAGAAATTGCGGTACCAGACGCCGAGCAGGCCGAGCAGCACCGGCATGTTGCGCTCCAGCGGCGCGGTGCGGAAATGCTCGTCCATCGCATGGGCGCCGGCCAGCAGCTCGGCGAAGCGCTCCGGCCCGATGGCGATCATGATCGGCAGGCCGATGGCCGACCACAGGGAATAGCGTCCGCCGACCCAGTCCCAGAAGCCGAACATGTTGGCCGGGTCGATGCCGAACTTGCGCACCTCCGCCTCGTTGGTCGAGACGGCGACGAAGTGTTTGGCGACATGCGCCTCATCCTGCGCGGATTCCAGGAACCAGCGGCGGGCGGAATGGGCGTTGGTCAGCGTCTCCTGCGTCGTGAAGGTCTTGGACGCGATGACGAACAGGGTGGTCTCCGGATCCAGCCACTTCAGCTGCTCGGCCAGATGGGTGCCGTCGACGTTGGAGACGAAATGCAGCGCCACATGGGCATGGGCGAAGGGCTTCAGCGCCTCCGTCGCCATCACAGGCCCGAGGTCGGAACCGCCGATGCCGATGTTCACCACGTCGGTGATCGGCTGGCCGGTGTAGCCGCGCCACTCGCCGTCGCGCACCGAAGTGGCGAAGGCGTCCATCCGCTCCAGCACGGCGCGGACGGCCGGCATCACGTCGCGGCCATCGACAGTCACGGCATGGTCGGAGCGGTTGCGCAGCGCGGTGTGCAGGACCGCGCGCTTTTCCGTCAGGTTGATCGGCTCGCCGCCGAACATGCGGGCGCGGGCGCCCTCCACATCCTGCTGGCGGGCAAGGTCGAGCAGCAGGCCGACCGTGTCCTGGGTGATGCGGTTCTTCGAATAGTCGAGGAACAGGCCCGCGGCCTCCATCGAGAAGGCCTTGAACCGGCCGGGATCGGCGGCGAACAGGTCGCGCATGTGCGTGCCGGCCATATCCTGGCGGTGGCGGGCGAGAGCGGCCCAGGCGGGGGAACGGGTCAGCGCGGTCATGATGCTTTGGACTCCTTGACGTCAGCGGTCCTTTGACGCGGCCCATCTGCGGGGCGTGGGGAGCCTAACACCGACCGTCGGTGACGGCCACGGGCCAAAATGCGGCGGTTGGTGCAGCTTATCGGCCTATGCGGGGCAGCCAGAGGTGCAACCGGACGGCGGACGGATTGTTGTGGGTCAGAGGGTTCGCAACAGGAGGAAACCATGTCCGACAAGCCCGCCACCCCACCGTCGGAAGAGCGCGAGGAACAGAACGACCGCGACGATGCAGCGCGGCCCGATCAGATCGGCATCATTCCCGGCAAGGTGCCGGGGCATCCGGTCGATCCGAGCGATCCGTGCTTTCCGGGGAGCCAGCCCGATTTGGCGTGAGGGGGGCGCTAACCGGTGCCCCCTCCCTAACCCTCCCCCGCTAACGCGGGAGAGGGGACTGCCGCCGCTTTGGCATTTACGTTACGCCGCCAAACATCCTGCCCCCTCCACCGCCGAATGCGGGGGAGGGATGGGGAGGGGGCACTCGAAGCCTACACTCAACTCCCGCCGTCGATCGTCCGCGTCGGCGAGACGCCGTCCGGCTTGCCGACCAGCACGGTCAGCAGCTTGGCCGGATCGAGCAGGCGCTGGGCGACGCGCTTGATGTCGGCCTGGGTCACCGCGTTGATGTAGCGGTCGCGCTGGTTCAGGTAATCGATGCCCAGATTGTCGCGCTTCACCTGCAGCAGGATGCGGGCGATGGCCTGGGTCGAGCCGAGTTGCAGCGGGAAGGAGCCGGTCAGGTAGGTCTTGGCGTCGGCCATCTCCTGGTCGGTCAGCCCGTCCTTCGCCATGCGCGCCCATTCCTGCCGCATGATGTCCAGCGCCTGACCCGCCTTGGCGTTCACGGTGGAGCCGCTGGCCATCACCAGCGCCGCATGGTCCATCGGGATCAGATAGCTGTAGACGCCATAGCTGAGGCCGCGCTTCTCCCGCACCTCTTCCATCAGGCGGGACCCGAAGCCGCCGCCGCCCAGCACGTAATTCATCACCGTGGCGGCGTACCAGTCGGGATCGTCGCGCTTCACCCCCGGCTGGCCCATCAGCATCACCGTCTGGGCGGTCGGTCGCGGCAGCAGGATGGTCTGGCCCAGACCGGACATCGTCACGTCGGGAATGGGCGGCACCTCGGCCTTCGCCGGCAGGCCGCCGAACACCTTGTCGAGCGCCTTGCCGAGATCCTCCGGCGAGATGTCGCCGGTGGCGGCCACCACCAGCCGGTCGCGGCCGAACTGCCCCTTCACGAAGCGGCGCAGGTCGTCCGGCGTGATGGTCGGCAAGCTGTCCAGCGTGCCGCGGATCTCGTCGCCATAGGGATGGTTGGGGAAGGCGGTGGCGTAGAACTGGCGCCGTGCGACGTAGTTGGGGTCGGCGAGATCGCGCCTCAGGCTGGCGGTGATCGAGGCACGCATGCGGTCCAGGGACTCGGGCGCGAAATGCGGGTCGGTCAGGGACAGGCGGGTCAGTTCCAGCGCCTCGTCGCGGTGCTCGGTCAGGGTGCGCATCGAACCGCTGAAGCCGTCGCGCCCGGCATCGAAGCCAAGCGCGATGGCCTTGTCCTGCAGCCGCGCCTGGAACGCCTGCGAGTCGTATGGTCCAGCACCCTCGTCCAGCATTGTGGAGGTCAGGTTCGCCAGCCCCTCCTTGCCCTTGGGGTCGGTGCCGCCGGCGCCTTCGAAGGCCCATTCCAGCGCCAGAACCGGAACCTTGTGGTCCTCGACCAGCCACGCCTCGATCCCGCCGGGGCTGACCACACGCTTGATGTCCATCGCGTGGGCGGGCAGGGCGCCAGGGAGGGCGACGGCAACAACGGCGAGGAAGAACGCGGCGATGCCCGACCGCATGGAAATGTGACGCGCGCTCATCCTCAACTGTCCTTTCCGGTCGGGGGCAGCAGCAGGCCGGTGACGTGGTTGGTCTGGCTCAGCACGGCGCGGGCGGCGGCGTTGACCTGATCGGCGGTGACGGCGTCGATGCGCACCGGCCAGCTTTCCACGTCGTCGATGCTCTGGCCGGTGGCGAGCGCCGCGCCCAGCGTCTGGGCCGGGCCGGTCAGGCTGTCGCGGGCATAGGCCGCGGCGGCCAGCATGCGCTTGCGGGCGGTGGCGACCTCCTCCTCCGTCACGCCGGACTTCATCAGCTTGTCGATTTCCGCCCACAGCGCCGATTCGAGCTTCTCCATCGGCACCCCGGCGGCCGGGCTGGCGCCGACGCTGAGCGTCGCCATGTCCCAGGCGGTCGGGCCGTAGCCGAGCCAGGCCGAGGTGGCGAGCTTCTGGTCCACCACCAGACTGCGGTAGAGGCGCGACGTGGTGCCGCCGCTCATGATCTCGGACAGCACCTGCAGCGCGTAAGCCTGATGGTCGGGATCGAGGCGGTAGGACGGCGCGGTCCAGATGCGGCGGACCGACGGCTGCCGCACCTCCTCGTCACGCAGAACCACCTGCCGGGAGGAGGTGAGCGGCGGCTCGGTCACGCGCTTGCGCTCCGGCACCGGGCGGGCGGGGATGGCGCCGTAATAGCGTTCCGCCAGCGGCTTCAGCTCCGCCGCCGTGACGTCGCCGGACACCACCAGGATGGCGTTGTTGGGCGTGTACCACGTCTTGTAGAACTGCTCCGCCATCTCCCGCGTCAGGGTCGACATCTCCTGCGGCCAGCCGATCACCGGGGTGCCGTAGGGGTGATGGACGAACATGGTGGCGTTGATCTGCTCGCCGATCCGGTCGGCCGGTTCGTTCTCGATGCGCTGGCGCCGCTCTTCGATGATGACGTCGCGTTCGGGATAGACCACCGCGTCGGTCAGCTTCAGGTTGGCCATGCGGTCGGCCTCCATCCGCATCACCATCTCCAGCCGGTCGCGGGCGACGTTCTGGTAATAGGCGGTGTAGTCGTAGCTGGTGAAGGCGTTGTCGCGCCCGCCATTCTTGGCGACGATCCGGCTGAACTCGCCGGGCGGGATGACGTCCGTTCCCTTGAACATCAGGTGTTCCAGGAAGTGCGCGATGCCGGACTGGCCGCGTTCCTCGTCGGCGGCGCCCACCTTGTACCAGACCATGTGGGTCACGACCGGCACACGATGGTTGGGGATCACCACCACCTGCATGCCGTTCGACAGGCTGAAGCTCTCGGGGAAGAACACCCCCTTTTCCGCCGCATGGGCGGACGGTGCGGCGAGTGGCGTCGGCGCCAGGGGGGCCGCGACGGTCATCGTCAGGGCCAGGAGACCGGCCGCGGCGAGGCGGCGGGCGGATAGGACGGCAGGCATGAGGGCTCCCGGATCAGGAGGTCCGAATCGAAAGGGCGCCCTTCGTTGGGAAGGGCGCCCCCGGAAACTGGTGTGATGTCGTGCCTTGGACAAGGCTGAAACGGCGGTCCGAATGGCCGTCGCTTAGAACAGGCCTTCCAGCGGCGCCTTGCGCTTGCGCTCGATCGTCGGGGTGGCGGCACCGTCCAGCGACTTGCCCTGGGCCTGGGCCTCGCGCAGGCGCTGCTGCTCCTTGGCCGGGTCGACCAGCGAGTAGGGCTGTTCCTGCTTCTGCCAGAACAGCAACGAATCGATCCAGCTCTTGTCGGCGACGATCAGCTGGGTGGTTTCCTGATCGACCTTGGCGCGGATGTTCGGGTCGATGCCGTCGCGGGACGAGGCCTGGGCGACCAGCGAGCGTTCGCCGGTCGATTCGCCGGCCGCCTTGCCGGTGCGGCGCGCGCCGCCACCGAACACGGCGCCGGCCGCCGTCTGGGTCGGCGTGCTGTCCTGCGGGCGGGCGGCGCCGGGGCGCGGCTTCGGCAGGTCCTGCATGCTGGGCGGCAAGGTCAGCGGAGCGCGGGAAACGACGGCGAATTCGTCGGGGCTCTGGCGGTCGAGACCGATGGACCGGCGCACATCCGAGCAGCCGGAGAGGGCCATCGCCGCAAGCGCCAGCCCGATGAGCGGAAGCCGCACCACGGGAAGCCGATTCCGGGTGGAGGAGAGGGCGGAGGAGATGCTGGTCACGTTCGGAAGATCCCGTCGTCTGTCACGTCGTAGCGACCCGGCCCGAAGGTCGGGACCGCATGGTCAGCGCTCGTCGGCGGTTATAACGCCACCGGCGACGGAACTCTTACGACTTTTCGCGGCCCGCGAACAGTCCGTCGATCAACAGCAGCACCACGCCGACGCTGATTCCGCTGTCGGCCACGTTGAAGGCCCAGAAATGCCAGCCGGCGAGATGGAAATCGAGGAAGTCGACCACCGCGCCGTGCATCAGCCGGTCGACGACATTGCCCACCGCCCCGCCGATGATGAAGCCGAGCGCCAGCGCGATCAGCCGCCGTTCGGCCTGCCGCAGCCAGAAGATCAGGCAGACGGCGATCACCGCAGCGATGGCGCTGAGGATATAGGGCATCAGCGCCCCGCCGCCGGCGAAGGTGCCGAAGCTGACGCCGTAGTTCCACACCAGCACGAGGTTGAAGAAGGACGTGACCTCGACGACATGCGGCACCGGCTGCATGACCTGTTCGAGGATCCACCATTTGCTGGCCTGGTCGAGCACGACCACCACCACGGCGACGATCAGCCCGAACAGCCAGTAGGAGCGGGATTGGTTGGCGACGAAGGCGTTCATGCTGCCACGGATCCTCCCTCTCCCCCCCGGGGAGAGGGTCGGGGTGAGGGGGATGCGCGGCGAGGAGCGTCCGGCAGGCCGAACCCCCTCACCCTAACCCTCTCCCCGGGGGGGAGAGGGGATAGGACCGCGGTTGTGGCGACTGGCCTCATGCCACCGCGTCGGAGCAGCGGACGCACAGAGTCGGATGATCGGCGACCGTGCCGACCTCCTCCAGGACCTTCCAGCAGCGCTCGCACTTCTCGCCTTCGGCCAGGGCCGGGGCGACGGCGATGCCGGGGACGTCGGGCAGGGTGAAGGCCCCCTCCGGCGCCGCGGCGTCCGTCACCTCGATGGCGGAGGTGATGCAGACGTCCTGGAAATCGACGTCGGCCAGCAGGGCCTTGGTCGCCGAGTCGACATAGACTGTCGGGTCGGCCTGCAGCGACGAGCCGATGGTTTTGTTGGCGCGCTCCAGTTCCAGCGCGCCGGTGACGACGCGGCGGACGTTGCGCACCGACTCCCACTTCGCGGCGAGAGCGTCGTTGCGCCAGTCCGCCGGCACCTCCGGGAAGCCGCGCAGATGCACGCTCTCCTCGGTCCAGCCGCCCCCCTCCTTGAGGCCATCCGGACGCGCCAGCCACGCCTCTTCCGCGGTGAAGCAGAGGATGGGCGCGAGCCAGGCGGTCAGGGTGGAGAACAGATGCTCCATCACCGTCCGCACCGACCGGCGGCGCACCGAATCGACCGGGTCGCAATAGAGGCTGTCCTTGCGGACGTCGAAATAGAAGGCCGACAGCTCCACCGCGCAGAAGTTGTGCAGGGCCACGAACAGGGCGTGGAAGTCATAGGCCTCGATCTTCTCGCGGACCAACGCGTCCAACTCCGACAGGCGGTGCAGGACCCAGCGCTCCAGCTCCGGCATCTGGGCGGCGTCGATCCGCTCGGCCGGGGTGTAGTCGGCGAGCGCGCCCAGCAGGTAACGCAGCGTGTTGCGCAGGCGGCGGTACAGGTCGGCCTGGGTCTTGATGATCTCCTTGCCGATGCGGAGATCCTCCGAATAGTCGGAGTTGATGATCCACAGGCGCAGGATGTCGGCGCCATACTGGTCGCAGACCTCCTGCGGGGCCACCACGTTGCCCAGCGACTTGGACATCTTGCGGCCCTGCTCGTCCAGCACGAAGCCGTGGGTCAGCACCGCGTTGTAGGGCGCCCGGCCGCGTGTGCCGCAGCTTTCCAGCAGCGAGGAATGGAACCAGCCGCGATGCTGGTCGGAGCCTTCCAGATAGAGGTCGGCCGGCCAGGCCAGCTCCTCCAGCCGCTGCTCCAGCACGAAGGCGTGCGAGGAGCCCGACTCGAACCAGACGTCGACGATGTCCCGGACCTGTTCGAACTCCTCGGCGGAATAGGCGTTGCCGAGGAAGTCCTGCGGGTCGCGGGCGAACCAGGCGTCGGCACCCTCCTGCTGGAAGATGTCGGCGATGCGGGCGAACACCGCCTCGTCGCGCAGGATCTCGCCGGTCGACTTGCGGACGAACAGCGCGATCGGCACGCCCCAGGCGCGCTGGCGGCTGATGCACCAGTCGGGACGGCTCTCGATCATCGAGCGGATGCGGTTCTCGCCCTGCGTCGGGACCCAGCGGGTGTCGGAGATCGCCTGCAGCGCCACCTTGCGCAGATCGTTCGTCTCCATCGAGATGAACCACTGCGGCGTGGTGCGGAAGATCAGCGGCGCCTTGGAGCGCCAGCTGTGCGGATAGCTGTGCTTGATGCGGTTGGTGGCGAGCAGCGACCCGGCTTCCTCGAACGCTTCCAGCACCGCCTTGTTGGCCGGTCCGGGCTTGCCCTGGTCGGTGTAGACCGCCAGCCCGGCGAACAGCGGCACATGGGCGTAATAGCGCCCGTCCTCGCCCACCGTCTGCGGCACTTCGATGCCGTTGGCCTGACCCAGGCGGAAGTCGTCCTCGCCATGGCCGGGGGCGATGTGGACGAAGCCCGAACCGGCGTCGGTGGTGACGAAGTCGCCGGCCAGCAGCGGCACCTTGAAGTCGTAGCCCTTGCCGTTCAGCGGATGGCGGCAATAGGTGCCGGCAAGGCGGGAGCCGGGGAAGCGGTGCAACTGCTTCCACTCGGTGACGCCGGCCTCCTTCAGCACGCCCTCGGCCACGCCGGTGGCGAGCACCAGACGCTCGCCGACCACGGCCTTGCTGCCTTCGGCGACGGCGGTCACCTTGAAGGTCGCGTATTCGATCTCGTCGCCATAGGCGATGGCGCGGTTGGCCGGCAGGGTCCAGGGGGTGGTCGTCCAGATGACGATGCTGGCCTCGTCCACCTCCGGCGCCGACGACCCCCAGACGGGGAAGCGGGCGAAGACGGTGGTGGAGGTGTGGTCGTGGTATTCCACCTCGGCGTCGGCCAGCGCGGTCTTCTCGACCACCGACCACATCACCGGCTTGAAGCCCTTGTAGAGGCCGCCGTTCACCGCGAACTTGTGGATCTCGCGGACGATCTGCGCCTCGGCCGGGAAGGTCATGGTGGCGTAGGGGTGCTTCCAGTCGCCTTCCACGCCCAGACGGCGGAACTCGGCGGCCTGGATGCCGACCCATTCCTCGGCGAACTGGCGGCATTCGGCGCGGAACTGGATGAGCGGTACGTCATCCTTGTTCTTGCCGGCCTTGCGGTACTTCTCCTCGATCTTCCACTCGATGGGCAGGCCGTGGCAATCCCAGCCGGGGACATAGTCGGCGTCGAAGCCCTGCATCTGGCGGAAGCGGACGATCACGTCCTTCAGGATCTTGTTGACGGCGTGGCCGATGTGGATGTTGCCGTTGGCATAGGGCGGGCCGTCGTGCAGCACGAACTTCTTCCGGCCCTTGGCGGCGGTGCGGAGCTTGCCGAACAGGTCCATCTCGGCCCAGCGCTTCAGCAGCTCGGGCTCCTTGGTCGGCAGGCCGCCGCGCATGGGGAAGTCGGTGCGCGGCAGGAAGACGGTCGATTTGTAATCGCGGGTCATATTCGGATCCCTGGGGGAAGGCGTCACCATCGGGCGGCTGGTTCCTGCCACCCGACGCACATAAGGTCTCGATCCCGGCCCTCCTCAGAGAGCCGGGCCGGTAATTCGCGCGCGATGCGCCGGTGCGCGCATCATCATCGGGATCCGTACAGAGACGTCCATGGCGCGGGATATTAGCGGCGCGGGCCGTGCGGTCAAGGACCGCTCACATGCGCCCTGTGCAACTGCGAAACCGCTTCGCCGGTCAAATGCCGCACGATGGTTCCGAAAATAGCGCTGGCAAGCGGGCGGCGGCAAACCTACGGTGTGGCCGCCGAGCTTGTCCGAGGCAAGGGGCCGCTCGCGGCAATCAGTGCGTGCGGGAGCGTCCTGGGCATGATCGATCAGCGGACCAGCGATTTCCTTTTGGAATTTCTGGCTTCATCCCATCAGGATCCGGCGCGTCTCGACCGCTTTCTGCTGCATGGGCCGGACCGCGGCGGGCGCGGATCGAGGCCGCGGCTGAAGATCGCCTTCTTCGATTTCTGGCCGGAGTTCGATCCGGCTGCGAACTTCTTCGTGGATATCCTGTCCGCCCGCTTCGACGTATCGGTCGTCGACAACGACTGCGATCTCGCCATCGTGTCGGTGTTCGGCACCCGGCACCGCGAGGCGCGGACGGCCCGGTCGATGTTCTTCACCGGCGAGAATGTGCGGCCGCCGCTCGACGGCGTCGACATGTCGGTGTCGTTCGACCGCATCGACGACCCCCGGCATTACCGCCTGCCGCTCTACGTCATGCACGCCTGGGACCACAGGCGCGAGGGGGCGACGCCGCATTTCTGCCATCCCGTCCTGCCGCCGGCGCCGCCGACGCGGGAGGAGGCGGCCAAGCGGAAGTTCTGCGCCTTCCTCTACAAGAACCCCAACTGCGCCCGGCGCAACGACTTCTTCCAGATGCTCTGCGCCCGGCGCCATGTGGAGTCGGTCGGCTGGCTGCTGAACAACACCGGCAGCGTGGTGAAGATGGGCTGGCTGCCGAAGATCCGCGTCTTCTCGCGCTACCGCTTCGCCTTCGCCTTCGAGAATGCGAGCCATCCCGGCTATCTGACGGAGAAGATCCTGGACGCCTTCCAGGCGGGCGCCGTGCCGCTTTACTGGGGCGATCCGGGGGTCCTGCGGGATGTCGCCGCCGGCAGCTTCATCGACGTGTCGCGCTATGCGTCCGACGAGGAGGCCGTCGATGCCATCCTGGCAGCCGATGACGACTACGACATTTACCGCCGCTATCGCAGCACGCCGCCCTTCCTCGGCGCGGAGGATTTCTATTTCGACGCATTCCGTCTGGCCGAATGGATCGAAAGCCGACTTTGAGCGGCGGGAGGACGGACGATGAAACGGGTGCTGCTGAACTATGCCGACGGGGCCTTCACCACGGCGCAGAAACACAATGCGCAGACCGGCCTTGCCGTCGGCGGCTTCGACGGCGTTGCCATGATGGGGCGGCAGCACATCGACGCCACCTTCGTCGCACGGAACCGGCATATCCTGGATCAGCCGCGCGGGGCCGGTTATTGGCTGTGGAAGCCCTACTTCATCGATCTCATGCTGCGGGAGCATCTGCAGGATGGCGACATGCTGTTCTATTGCGACAGCGGCGCCCATTTCGTCCACAGCGTCGATCCGGTCATCGAACTCTGCCGCCGGCGGCGCGACCTGCCGGTGCTGCTGTTCACGCTGGAGGATCGGCACAGCAACCGCGTCTGGACGAAGCGCGACTGTTTCCATTTCATGGGGCTTGACCGGCCTCCCTTCATCGACGCGCCGCAGATCCTCGCCAGCTTCATCGTCTGCGAGCGCGGGCCGGAAAGCAGGGACTTCATGTCCCGATGGCTGCGCTATGCCCAGGATGCCCGGCTGATCACCGACGCCCCCAACGAATGCGGCCTGCCGAATTATCCGGAGTTCCGCGACCATCGCCACGACCAGAGCATCCTCAGCCTGCTCGGCCGCCGCTATGGCGTGACCACGATGCCCGACATTTCCAACTGGGGTGATGCCAGACGTCCGGCCGGGATCCCCCGCATCCTGGAACACACGCGCTGGCGCGACTGAGGGTGGCTATGGCAGACAAAAGTCCATCGGCCAGCTTCATCCGCGCCATGGCGGCGGAAAAGGCCGGCAAACCGGAGGAGGCGAGGGCCCGTTACCTCGAAGCCCTGCAGGCCGAGCCGCAGAACCCGAAGACCCTGCACCGGCTTGGCGTCGTCGAGTTGCGGCTGGGCCGGGCGCGCGAGGCGGTCGTTCTGTTCCAGAAGTCGTTGGCCATCGCCAAGGATCCGGAAGTCTATCTCGATTTCGGTGCGGCGATGGCCGGCATGGCCCGTTGGGACGCGGCGGCGACGGTCTATGCGGCGGCGCTGCGGGTCGCGGCCGATTCGGTCGACGCCCATTACGGGCTGGCGCTGGCCCTGCACAGCCAGGGACGGCCGCAGGACGCGGAGCCCCACTACCGCAAAGTTCTGGCGACCCATTCCCATCTGGGAGAGGTCCACAACAATCTCGGCGTCGCCCTGCAGGATCTCGGACGCTTCGCTGAGGCGGTGGCCGCGCACCGGGAGGCGGCGCGGCTCTCCCCCGCCGACGCCTCGGCACTGTCCAGGCTGGGCGTGGCGCTCCATCACCTTGGCCATGATGCGGAGGCGGAAGCGGCTTTCCGCAAGGCCATCGGGCTGGCGCCCCTCGATGCGAACATCAGGCACGACCTGACCTGCCTGCTCCATGCCGTCGGCCGACCCGCCGACGCGGTCGCCGCCGGTCGTCCCGCGGTCGCGCTCGATCCGTCGAGTGCGCGGAACTGGCTGGCTTTGGGCAATGCGGCCCATGCGATGCGCCTCCGTGAGGACGCTTGGCGCGCCGCCGCCGCCGCGGTCCGGTTGGAGCCGTCCGATCCGGCCGCGCACAACAATCTCGCCAACGCCCTGCGGGAACTCGGCCGCCTGCGCGAGGCCGTCGCCGGGTATCGCGCGGCATTGGACCTGCAGCCCGATTTCCCGACGGCGGAGATCAATCTGGCGCAGATCCTGTCGATCCTGCGCGAGTCCAACGGCGCGCTGGCGATCCTGAGAAACCTGCTCGCCCGGCAGCCGCTGAACGCCGAGGCATGGCGGCGGCTGGCCGGTATTCTGGCGGAGGCCTTCCGCCCCGATCTTGCGGTCGCTGCCCTGCGCAATGCCGTCGCCGTGGCTCCCGACGACGCGGATGCCTGTGCCGATCTGGCGATGGCCGCCGCGATGAGCGGCTGGAGCGCGGTGTCGGCGGAGGCCTGCCGGCGGGTGCTACGGCTGGTTCCCGGCCATGGCGCGGCCCTGGGCCAACTGGTTCACCAGCAGAGGCTGCTTTGCGACTGGCGTGACCTGGACGGTCTGGAGGCGCTGCTTCTCCGCCGGGTGCGGGAGGGGGTGGAGGGCGTATCCCCGTTCGACGTCCTGTCCTGCGCCTCGACCCTTGCCGACCAGCAATCGGCCGCGACCCGCTGGGCGGCGGCGAAGGCCCGCGGCGTGAGTCCCGTCTCCCGGCCCCCCCATCGGCCCGCCGCTCTTCCGCGGGATGGCCGTCTGCGGATCGGCTATCTGTCGTCGGATTTCCGGGAGCATGCGATGGGCCACCTGATGGTGGATGCCCTGGAAACGCATGACCGGTCGCGTTTCGCCGTCACCGCCTATTCGACCGGCGCCGACGACGGCAGCCCGCTGCGCCGTCGGTTCGAGCAGGGACTTGAACGGTTCGTCGACCTGTACCGCCATGGCGACGCCGATGCGGCACAGGTCATCGCGGCGGACGGTATCGACATTCTGGTCGATCTGACAGGCTTCACCACCTTCTCGCGGACATCCATCCTGGCTGCCCGTCCGGCTCCGCTGCAGGTCAACTGGTTGGGTTATCCGGGCACGCTGGGGGCCGGCTATGTCGATTACATCCTCGCCGACCCCGATGTGATCGCGGAGGGCGAGGAGGCATTCTTCACCGAGCGGGTGGTGCGGCTGCCGGATTGCTACCAGCCCAACGACCGCCGCCGTGCCATCGCCGCCGCCACTCCGGAGCGCGCGGATTGCGGGCTGCCGGCCGATGGGTTCGTCTTCTGCTGCTTCAACAGCGCCTACAAGGTGACTCCCGCCCTGTTCGACGGCTGGGCGCGGATCCTTGCGGCGGTGCCGGGCAGCGTTCTGTGGCTCTATGCCGGCAATCCGCAGGTGGCGGCCAACCTTCGCCGCGAGGGCGAGGCCCGCGGCCTCGATCCCGGCCGTCTCGTCTTCGCCGGCCCGATACCCCATGCCGAGCATCTGGCGCGCCACCGGCTGGCGGACCTGTTTCTCGATACGCTTCCCTACAACGCCCACACCACGGCCAGCGACGCGCTGTGGGCGGGATTGCCGGTACTGACGCGGCGGGGCACGACCTTTGCCGGGCGCGTGGCGGCCAGCCTGCTGCGGGCCGCCGGGCTGCCCGAACTGATCGTCGACGGCCAGGAGGCGTATGAGGCGGCGGCGGTCGATCTCGCCCGCTCGCCCCAACGGCTCCGCGGCCTGCGGGAGCGGCTGGTGCGCAATCGGCTGACCTGCCCGCTGTTCGATACCCCGCGGTTCACCCGGCATCTGGAGGCGGCTTATCGGGCGATGTGGGACATTCATCTTGCGGGCGGACAGCCGCGCGCGATCGCCATCGCGGCCGAGGGAGGCAGCGGTTTGCCATCCGCCGCACAGGAAGGGAATGACTGACATGACGACCGGCGACAGCGCGGACGCGCGGCTCCACATCGTCGTCCCCTACCGGGATCGGGAGGACCATCTGCGGCAATTCGTTCCGTGGGTGAGCGCCTATTTCGACCGGCTCGTGCCGAGGATCGACTATCGCGTCACCATCGTGGAGCAGGAGGCCGCCCTTCCCTTCAACCGGGGGGCGTTGAAGAATGCGGGCTTCCTGCTGGGCGAAGGGCAAAGCGACTACACCTGTCTGCACGACGTCGATTACCTGCCGGTCGATGCCGACTATTCCTGGGCCGATTGCCCCACCCCCATCCTCTGGTTCGGGGCGGAGCAGCGGCCGGTGGCGCCGGGACGCTCGGATCGCACGGTGACCACCAATCTGGAAAGCACGATGGGCGGCGCGTTGCTGATGCCGAACGGCGTCATGCGGCAGGTCGACGGCTATTCCAACCAGTTCTGGGGCTGGGGATACGAGGACTTCGACTTCTCGCTGCGCATCCGGGCGCGCCGCATCCCGACCGGCCGGCGCAAGGGCCGATTCCAGCCGCTCGACCATGACAATGACGGTTTCACGCCGGATGCGGCGCCGTCGCCGATCTCGCTGGTCAACCGCCGCGTCTTTCAGGAGCTTTGGTCCACCGGGAAAATCCCGGCCGGCGACGGGCTGTCGACGCTTTCCTTCGACGTGCTGGACCGCCGCCCCTGCGACGGCGGTATCCCTGGGGCGCATGGGCGGTGGGAAATCGTCCGCGTGCGCTTCAACCACCGACCCCGGCCGGACCAGGAAGCCGCCACCGCTGCGCACTGAAACTCCGGTGGGAGGCTGTGGGCAGCATGCGAGGCCGCTTGTCATTTTCGCCGACAGCGGACCTTATGATCGTTCCCGTGTCCGGCCGACCATGACTTCGGCAAGAAGACCGATGATTTGGAGATGAGACGAGCATGAGCGCTGCGCCGGTGAACACTCTGCTGGAGAATTTCCTGACGGGGCGCGTCACGCTGCTCGCCGCCGGGCAGGGGGCGGAGGAGTGGTCCGACGGACTGAAGTCGGAAGACCGGATCGTCATCGCCGGGGATGCACCCGGTCCGGTGGACAACTGGTGCGCCGCGCTTGGCCTGCGGCATGTCGATTGGCTGATGCTGCATCGCGTGGGCGGTGCGCTGCCGGTGTTGGAAAGCGCCGGAGAGATGCTGCGGCTTCGCCGCATCGATTTTGTTCAGTTCGACGGGGACGGTGATGGGGCGGCCGGCGACCTGTCGGCGCTCTATGCCCTGTTGCAGCGCCATCGCTATACGATGTTCCGTTTCGACGGCCGGACCTTGCAGCACTGCACGCAACCGTCGGCGGAAGACGACGCCTGCACCCATCTGGCGGTCGCGCCGCGCCATGTGCAGCGGCTTTTCACCCGCGACCGGACGATGTTCCGCTATTCCGACCTGTTTCCGCGGTATGGCGTCGTCCCGCGCGGAATCGTCCATGTCGGCGCGCACGAGGGCGAGGAGTATGCCCAGTATGTCGAAGCCGGCTGCCGCCGGATCCTGTTCGTCGAGGCTGATCCGGACACCTATGGCCGCTTGGCCCCCCGCTTCGTCGGCAATCCGGATGTCGTCTGCATCAATCGCGCGGTGTCGGACCGGGTCGGACGGCTCCCCTTTTCCCGAATGAGCGGCAGCCAGTCCAGTTCTCTGCTGCCGCCGAAGGAGCATCTGGACGTCTATCCCGGCATCACCCTGACCGGAACCATCGAGGTCGACGCGGCCCCGCTCCCCCACATACTGGCGGAGTTCGGCATCGATGCCGACGGCTACAATGTGCTTGCCATCGATACCCAGGGCGCGGAGCGGATGATCCTGGCCGGCTGCGGGCCGCTGCTGGGGCGTTTCGACGCCGTGGCGGTGGAGGTGAATTATGCCGAGCTTTACCAGGGCTGCGGCCGGATCGCCGACATCGACGATCTGCTGTTCCCCCACGGCTTCGAGCGGGTCGAGGAAATCAGCCCCTTCCATCACAGCTGGGGCGACGCCTTCTACGTGCGCCGCGGCTGAGGGAACGGCGTCAAGGGGGCGGCACGCACCGCCCCCATTCGGCATCACATGCTCGACTTGCCGCCATGGGCCGACGACCAGCCGACCGGGTCGTTCAGGAACTTCTCGACCTCCGACAGGGTGTTCTCGTCGAAATAGCGGTTGTCGCGGGCGACCTTCAGCACGTCCCACCAGGTGCACAGCGCGTGCAGACGGACGCCGATGGCGTCCATGTTGACCTTCGACTGCGGGAAGATGCCGTAGTGGAAGATCACGAAGGTGTCGGTCACCTGCGCGCCGCCGTTGCGCAGCGCGGTGACGAAGTTCTCCTTGCTCTTGCCGTCGGTCGCCAGATCCTCGACCAGCAGGACGCGCTGCCCCTCGGTCAGCAGGCCTTCGATCTGGGCATTGCGGCCGAAGCCCTTCGGCTTCTTGCGCACATACTGCATCGGCAGTTCCAGCCGGTCGGCGATCCAGGCGGCGAAGGGGATGCCGGCGGTCTCGCCGCCCGCAACCGCGTCGATGGCCTCATAGCCGATCTCGCGCTCGATGGTGGCGACGGCGAAATCCATCAGCGCCTTGCGGGCGCGCGGGAAGGAGACGATGCGGCGGCAGTCGGTGTAGACCGGGCTCGCCCAGCCCGAGGTGAAGATGAAGGGCGTCTCGGCGTTGAAGTGCAGCGCCTTGATCTCCAGCAGGATCTTGGCCGCGGTGGCGGCGATGGTAGCCTGATCGGGCAGGGTCGACATGGAAGAACGCTCCGGAAAACGGGATGGCTCGCGCGGATGCCCCCTGTGTAGCGGCGGTTCCGGCGAATCGCAACGGCAGGCGGTCCGGATCCAGCCCATGCGGGGCGGGAATCAGACGGGAATGTCGCCGAACACCCGGCCGTCGGGTCCGGTCGGGTCCCCATGGGCAGTGCCGGACGCGGTGCCGTGGGCGGTGCCGGGAGCCATGGTGCCCTTCAGCCAGCGGGCGAATTGGCGGTCGGCGGTGTTGATGTGCAGCATCAGCCACTGCGGCAGGAATTCGGCCAGGCTCCGCCGCATCTCCTCTTCGGTCAATTCACCGGCCCCCTCACCGGAGGCGAAGGCATGCACCCGGTCCCAGGCGAGCTGGTGCTGGCCGATATGGTCGTCGAGGAAGGGATAGCCCGCCTCTTCCATCACCTGCTGCTCGTCGGCGAAATGCGACTCGGTGTAGGCGACGGCGGCGGCCAGGGTGCTGCGCATCTCCTCGGCCGGCCGCCCTTCGGTGACGGCGCTTTCGAAGGCCTGGACCAGCGCGATCCATTCGCGATGCTGCTCGTCGATGGAGTTGACGCCCAGGACCAGATCGTCGCTCCAGACGAGGCGGCCGTAATCGACGGTGTCGTTGCTCTCGCTGTCGATCATGACGGGCCCAGTAGCGGTCAAGGGGGGCGGCGGTCGAAGGGTGCATCCGGCCGATGGCACACGCAGAACCTGCGGCGACCGGAGATTTCCTAGTATCCCCGGCCGCAACCGGCAAGCGTAGGCTTTGCTACCTTTTGCCCCACCCCCTCCTGGACGCTTCAGACCGCGCCGGCCTCAGACCTTGCCGCGCACGCTGCCGAGGAAGCGGTCGACCTGCGCGTGCAGCAGTTCGGCCTGCTTCGACAGCTCCCCGGACGAGGAGAGCAGGCGGCTGGCGCCGCTTCCGGTCTCCGACGCCGCCTGCAGGACGCCGCCGATCGAGGAGGAGACCTCGTTGGTGCCGGCCGCCGCCTGCTGGACGTTGCGGGCGATCTCCATCGTGGCGGCGTTCTGGCCATCGACCGCCTGGGCGATGGTGCCGACGATGACGTTCACCTCGCCGATGGTGGCGGCGATGCTCTGGATCGCCTGGACCGCGTCGGCCGTCGCCGTCTGGATCTCGGCGATCTGCTGCGAGATGTCGCCGGTCGCCTTGGCGGTCTGGTTGGCCAGGCTCTTCACCTCGCTGGCGACCACCGCGAAGCCCTTGCCCGCCTCGCCGGCCCGCGCCGCCTCGATGGTGGCGTTCAGCGCCAGCAGGTTGGTCTGCCCGGCGATGGAGCTGATGAGGTTCACCACGTCGCCGATCTGGTTCGCCTTGGACGACAGGCCGTCGACGATGCGGTTGGTGCCATCGGCCTGATCGGCGGCCTGCTTGGCCTTGCGGCTGCTCTCGCCGATCTGTCGGCCGATCTCGGCGATGGAGGCGGCCAGTTCCTCGGCGGCGGCGGCCACGGTCTGGACATTGACCGACGCCTGTTCCGATGCGGCGGCGACGGTGGTCGCCTGCGTTTCGGTATGGTCGGCGGTCGTCGCCAGCGACTGCGCCAGCGACCGCACCTCGGTGGAGGAGGAGGCGACGCTGTCGACCACGCCCTTCACCTCGCTTTCGAACCGGTCGGCCAGCGCCGCCATCTCGGCATGCTTGCGCTCCTCGGCGACGCGTTCGGCCTCGGCCTGACGGCGGCGGAAGGCGTCGGCCTCCACGGCGTTGGCCTTGAACACCTCGACGGCGCCGGTGATCTGCCCGATCTCGTCCTTGGCCTCGGACGGCGGCACGGCGACGCTCAGGTCGCCCTTGGCCAGCATCAGCATCGCGTCGGTCAGCCGGCGCAGCGGGCGCAGGGCCGCCACCGTCCACAGGCCGAAGGCGCCGGACAGCAGCACGGCGGCGGCGCACAGCGACAACATCAGCGTCTGGAAACCGCTGGCGACGGTGCGGGCGCGGGCGGCGATCTGCTGGTTCTTGTGTTCCTGCAGGTCGATGAACGCATTGATGCGCTTCAGCCATTCGGTGAAGGCGGGACGGGCGTCCTGCATCAGGGCCTTCTGCGCCGCCGCCATGTCACCAGCCTTGCGCGCGGCGATGACCGACTTGAGCGCCGGCAGGGTCTTCGCCTCGATCTCCTTGATGCCGGCGAGCATTGCCCGCTCTTCCGGCTCGATGTCGGTCATGGTCGCGAACATGGCGTCGAGCGGCTTGGCGGCCTGGTCATAGAAGGCGGCCAACCGGTCGATGTCGGCCAGGACGGCGGACAGGGTCGTCGCATCGCTCGTCAGCACCACGTCGCGGAGCGCGATCGCGCGGTCGTGCACGCTGCCGCGGAAATTGATGGCATAGCGCTGCTTGACGCTGTTCACGTCGTTGATCCGGGTGAGATCGGCATCGATCTTCCTCACCTCGCGGACCCCGATGACGGTCAGGCTGATCAGAAGCACAAGCACCGCGCCGAAGCCGAGGAACAGCCGTGCGCGTATGGTGGCATGCCGTGGTAGGAGCATGTCGGCGGGATCCCGTCAAAGTTGGCCCGGATGGGCAATGAAAGAACTCTAACCCGGAAGATGTTACCTTTTCGGGTTAATCAGTTTGTATCACGCAGCGCAACCGGCAAGTCCGGCGCCGCGCCGGCGCCGGAAAAAATATGTCCTGAAAATGGCACGGGAATCGGGGCCGGTTGCGGATCGCGGGCGGGACCGCAATATGCGGTGGCTGGAGACCGCCCCGCAGAAACTGTCTTGGATTCCCAGATGCCGCTCCTGTCCGCGCCTTCCCGCTCCCGCAGCCTGTCACGTCTGTTGGCGATGGCCCTGCTTCCAGCCCTGCTGATGCAGCCGCTGCTCCCCGGTGCCGCCGCTGCGGCGGACCGGCCGGAAGGCGGCACGACCGAAGCGGAAAAGGCGGATGCTGCGAAGCCGGCCGACCACAATTCGGAGGGCCATAATTCCGAAGGCCGCAAAGCCGACAGCCCCCAGGGTTTCGACCCCCAGCGCAGCGTCACCCGGCACAGCCTGCCGCTGCCGGGCGGAGCGCTGGCCTATAGCGCGACGGCCGAGTTCCTGCCGCTTCGCGACGGCGCTAAGGAGGAATTGGCGGCCCGCATTTTCACGGTGTCCTACACCGTCGAACCGGCGGAACCGAAGAAACCGTCCGAGGACCCACGTCCGGTCACCTTCGTCTTCAACGGCGGACCGGGGGCGGCATCCGCCTATATGCATCTGGGCGCCGCCGGTCCGAAGGTCGTCGCCTTCGGGCCGGACGGAACCCTGCCGCGTCCGCCGGCATCGCTGGTCGACAATCCCGACAGCTGGCTGGCCTTCACCGATCTGGTCTTCATCGATCCGGTCGGCACCGGCTTCAGCCGCGCGGTGAAACCCGACGAGACGGAAAAGCGCTTCTGGTCGGTGGAGGGCGATGCGCGGTCGATGGCGGAGATCGTCCGTCTGTGGCTGACCCGCAATGGCCGCTGGTCGTCGCCGACCTTCCTGGCGGGCGAAAGCTATGGCGGCTTCCGCATCGCCAAAATGGCGGACGAGCTGATCGAGCGGGTCGGGCTTGCGGTCAACGGCCTGATACTGGTTTCGCCGGTCGTCGATTTCGCCGCCATCGACGAGGACGGCATCCTCGGCCCGGCCCTGAAGCTGCCGTCGATGGCCGCCTCCGCCGCGGCGCTGGGGCGCACGGCCGGCACGCCGGAACAAGCGGCCGAGACGGCGGAACGCTTCGCGCTCGGCCCTTACCTGAGCGGACTGGCCCGGCTCGACTACGGTCGGCTCGACGCGGAAAAGGACGTCTTCACCGAGGTTGCGCGCATCACCGGCCTGCCGGTGGAAACCGTGCGGCGTCAGCGCGGACGCGTTCCGATGGGCGTCTTCACGCGCGAGCTTCTGCGCGACCGGGAACGGATCCTCAGCATCTATGACGGGACCTTCACCGCGCCCGACCCCGATCCGGGAGCGCCGCGCGTGCCGTTCGACCCCTTCCTGAAGGGCACGATCCCGACCTACACCACGGCCTTCGCCGCCTATGTCCACGACGCGCTCGGGGTGCGGACGGACGAGCCTTACCGGCTGCTCAGCGACCGGGTGAACCGGAACTGGGAATGGCCGCGCATGACGGTGCCGAGCGCCGTCGACGCGCTGCAGACGGCATTGACCCTGCAGCCGGCGCTGCGGGTGCTGATCGTCCATGGCCGCACCGACCTGATCACGCCCTACATGGCATCGCGCTGGGTCGCGTCCAGGCTGGAATTGCCGGAGGGGGAACGCGGCCGGGTTTCGGTGACGGTGCATCCCGGCGGCCACATGATGTACACGCGGGGCGACGGCCGGGCCGCGCTGGCCGACGACGCCCGGGCGTTGATCGCGGAGGCCCTGCGGCGGCGCTGACCAGCGCCAAGCCGATTGGGGCCAAGCCGATTGGAGAAGTCCACAAACGAAAAGGGGCGCCCCGGCGGGACGCCCCTTTTTGTGTGCCTGATTGCCGTTCCGGATCAGAACAGGCGCAGGATCGACTGCTGCGACTGGTTGGCCAGCGAGAGGGCGATGGTGCCCAGCTGCTGCCGGGTCTGCAGCATCAGCAGGCTCGCGCCTTCCTCGTTCTGGTCGGCCAGCGTCAGCTTGCTGGCGCCTTCCGTCAGCACGTCGCTGAACTCCTTGGTGAAGCTCTCGCGGGTCGTGATGATGTTCAGGTTGGTCGACAGGTTCTGCGAGGCGGAGCGGATCGTCGCCTTGGCATGATCCAGGCCGGCGACCGCCTTGTCGATGTCGGCGCGGTCCATCCAGCCGTTCTGCGCCGCATCCATCTGCAGGCCCTGGCCGCTGGTCGACAGGTTGACCGCGTTGACCGTGATCGAGTTGGTATTGCGTTCGTTCAGCTGGACGGTGATGTCGTTCGACGTGTTGGCGTCGGAGATCTGCTTGGTGACGATGTTGGCCGAGCAGTTCGCCGAGGCGGCCTGCTTGATGGTCTTGGCGTCGACGTTCAGGCGCACCGTGCCGCTGTCGAAGGTGAAGGACTGCTCGCCGTTGTCCAGCTTGCCGTCGCCGCGGCCGTTCATGCCATCGCGGGTGACCTGGGCGCCGTTGGAGTTGGTGACCTGGATTTGCAGGTCGACCTTCTTCTCGATGGTCGAGATGCCGTTGCCCTGGTTGTTCGCCGCTTCCAGCAGGCGGCGGTCGACCGTGAAGGACACGATCGTGCCCGACGCGAAGCTTTCGGAGATCTTCTTGGTCAGCGCGTTGGTGGCGCTGGTCGTCACCGTCATTTCGCGCACCACGCCGGCCGTGGTGTTGCCGGTCAGGGTGATGGTGCCGCTGGAGCCGACGGAGGCGGTGGCGACATCCTTGCCTGCCAGACGGCCGCCGGTGGCGATGGCGTTGGTGATCGAGGCCTGCAGCCGGGTCGCCACGTTGGCGGCGGCGTTCTGGCCGACGGAGACGTCGCCGCTGGTGGCGGTGTAGCTGAAGGACTGGCCTTCCACCGTGATGGTGAAGATGTCGCCTTCCTCGATGGTGCCGCTGACGTTCACCGTCGACACCTGCGCCTGCGTCGAGGTCGCCGCCGTCTGCAGTTTGGCTTCGATCGTCTGGGTGTTGTCGAAGTAGGAGATCGTGCGGCTCTCGTCGCCGTCCTTGACGATGAAGTCACGGGTGCGGCCGTTGGCGCCGCGCACTTCGATCTGGACGTCGGAGAAGCTGCCCAGCGTGCTGGACATCGTGCCCGACAGCTTCAGCCCGACGAGGCCATGCGCGTTCTCCGCGGTGGAGATGTCGGCGGTCTTGCCTTCGACCGAGCCGTCGCCCTTGATGCGGATCGCATAGGTGTCGGCGGAGATGACGTTGGTGACGCGGGCGTTGTCGACGCCGACGATGGTGTTGACGGCGGCACGGGACGCGCTGGTGCTGTCCATGCTCATGCCGTTGCCGTTGATCAGGTTCTTGCCCTGATAGCCGCTGTCGGCGGCCAGCTTGTCGATCTGGTCCTTCAGGGTGTTGAACTGCGCGGCCAGCGACTTGCGGGTGGCGATGGAGGCGGCGTCGTTGCCGAGCGCCGCATAGGCGGCGGTGGTCAGGCCCTTGGCCTGGTCGACCATGGAGTCGATCGAGGTCAGGCCCTTGTCGGCCGCCTGGATCGTGCTGATCGACTGACCCATCGCGTCCTTCAGCGACGTCAGGTCGCCGGCGCGCTGGTTCAGACCCTTGGCGGCGAAGAAGGAGGTGGGACCATCGAGAGCCGAATTGATCTTGTTACCCGTCGACAGGATGTTCTGCTTCTTGTCGATCTGCGACTGCGTGCTCTGCAGCTGCAGCAGGTTGGTGCGCATCGAGGCGGTCAGGGTCACATTTCCGGCCATGGTCCTAGTCTCCTTCTGAGGCTGTCCCCGCCCCTGGTCATTTGACCGGCGAGGCAACGTGCGTTTTCCTGACACCACTATTTCAAGCGCCGTGCCAACTGCGCAGGAATGCCATAAGTGATTGATTTTGCTGTGAAATAAAAATAGGTCGGCAAAAAGGGCAGGGTTGGGCCGAAGCATTCCGGCCCGCCGTCCGTAATAGTTTCCCGGAATCTTTTGCCGGTGATGGACGGTTCTGCCGATGCCGGGGGCGGCAAGAATCTTCCCACCGGCCGACATGGGCGGCTATGGTCGGGCTCCAAACCACGTCCCAAACATCGAACGCATGGCCCCGACGCGGGCCAAAGCAGGGAAGGGAGAAGCATCATGACCGGTCGGATCGACGCACGCCTGGCGGAGCTGGGCATCGAGTTGCCGCAGGCTGCCGCCCCGGTGGCCGCCTATGTGCCCTACACCCGTTCGGGCAACACCCTCTACATCTCGGGCCAGGTGACGGTCTGGAACGGCGAGCGCAAGTTCGTCGGCAAGGTCGGCCAGGACTTCACGGTCGAGCAGGGCAAGGAAGCCGCACGCTTGTGCGCGCTGAACATTCTGGCCCAGGCCAAGGCCGCGCTGGGCGGCGACCTGGACCGCGTCACCCGCGTGCTGCGGCTGGGCGGCTTCGTCAACTCCGGTGCCGACTTCCACGACCACCCGCTGGTCATCAACGGCGCGTCGGAGCTGATGCGCGACGTCTTCGGCGAGGCCGGCCAGCACGCCCGCGCCGCCGTCGGCGCCCCGTCGCTGCCCGGCAACGTCGCGGTCGAGGTCGACGCGATTCTGGAAGTGGCCTGAGGGAAGTGCCCCGATGGATTTACGGCGGTGACGGCGTCTTGCTGTAGTGCGGCATGAGGCCTACCTCCTTGCCAGTGTTCAAGGAGACGCATGCATGCCCGACGGCAACGATGCCATCACCGTCAAGGTTCTGACCGGGATCGGCGAGGCGGACCAGCAGGGCTGGGATGCCTGTGCCGGTCCCGGCAACCCCTTCCTCTCCCACGCCTTTCTCCTGGCGCTGGAGGAGTCGGGATCGGCGGGCCGCAAGTCCGGCTGGCAGCCCAGCCATCTTGCCGCCTATGACGGCTCCGGCCGCATGGTGGGCGCGGTGCCGGCCTATCTGAAAAGCCATTCCTACGGCGAGTATGTCTTCGACCATGCCTGGGCCAACGCCTATGAGCGGGCGGGCGGCAGCTATTACCCCAAGCTTCAGGTGGCGGTGCCCTTCACGCCGGTGCCGGGGCCGCGGCTGCTGGTGGCGCCCGGTCCGCGGGCCGATGCCGTCGCCGATGCGCTGATCTCGGCGCTGGAGCAGGTGGCGGAGCGTTACGGCGTCTCCTCCGCCCACGTCACCTTTCCGGAGCGCGGGGAGTGGGACCGGTTGGGCGAAGCCGGCTGGCTGAAGCGGCTGGGCGTGCAGTACCATTGGCACAACCGCGGTTACGGCAGCTTCGACGAGTTCCTGGAGGCGCTGAACTCCCGCAAGCGCAAGGCGATCCGCAAGGAGCGGCGCGAGGTCGCGGAGAGCAGCGTGCGCCTGCACACCCTGACCGGCGACGAGCTGAAGCCGGAGCATTGGGACGCCTTCCACCGCTTCTACCTGGACACCGCCGACCGCAAATGGGGCGGCGGCTATCTCAACCGCCACTTCTTCGACCTGCTGGGCCGGACCATGGCCGACCGGGTGGTTCTGGTGATGTGCGAGGATGGCGGGGAATGGGTGGCCGGCGCGCTGAACCTGCTGGGCGACGACGCGCTGTACGGCCGCAACTGGGGCTCGGACGGGCGCTACCGCTTCCTGCATTTCGAGGCGTGCTATTACCGCGCGCTGGACTTCGCCATCGAACGTGGGCTGGCGCGCGTCGAGGCCGGCGCCCAGGGAGAGCACAAGATCCAGCGCGGCTATCTGCCGGTGCCGACCTACAGCGCCCATTGGATCGTCGACCCCGGCTTCCGCCGCGCGGTGGAGCGTTACCTTCAGCAGGAACGCCCCGCCGTGGAAGCGGAGATCGAGGCGCTGGACGAGGAACTGTCGCCCTACCGGCGGGAGGGCTGAGGCTTACTCCCAGCCGGACAGAACCTCGGCGGCGTCGCATTCCCGCAGGGGTGCGCGAGCCGGCGGCGGGGCGCCGTCGACGCGCAGGCCCATCAGCGTCTCCACCAGCGGCTCCGGGCCGGCTGAGACGCGGACCTGCCCGCGGGCGGCGATGTGCGGATGGTCCGACACCTCCGTCAGTTCGGGCAACGCCTCGAAACAGCAATCGACCGGATCGAGCAGGGTTTTCCACTCCGCCAGCGTCCGGGTGGCGAACAGGGCGTCCAGTTCTGCCGTCAGGTCGGCCTGGGGCAGGGGGTCCTCCTGCCGGGCGATCCAGTCGGGACGGCCGACGGCCTCGCAGAAGCCGGCCCAGAACTTGGCCTCCAGCGCCGACAGGGTGACGAAGCGGCCGTCCGCGGTGCGATAGATGCGGTAGCAGGCGGCCCCGCCCGACAGAAGCGCCTCGCCGCGATTGGGCATGGTGCCGCGCGCCGCCGCGGTCAGGGTCATGCCCTGCCAGCCCAGCACCGATTCCATGATCGACAGGTCGAGGAAGCAGCCCTCTCCCGTCCGTTCGCGCCCCAGCAGCGCGCCCGCCACCGCCAGCGCCGTCTGCTGGGCCGAGGCGAAATCGGCCACCGGCAGATAGCTGATGACCGGCCGGTCCGGCAGCCCGGAGGCATCCAGCCCGCCGCCGACCGCCATGTAGTTCAGGTCGTGCCCGGCCCGCGTCGCATAGGGGCCGTCATAGCCCCAGCCGGACAGGCTGGCATGGACCAGCCGCGGGTTGATCTCCCGCAGCCGCTCGCGCCCCAGCCCCAGCTTGTCCATCACGCCGGGGCGGTAGCTTTCGATCAGCGCGTCGGCCTTCGCCAGCAACCCCTCCAGCGCCGCGCGCCCGTCGGCCGATTTCAGGTCGATGCGGATCACGGTCTTGCCGGCGTTCAGCAGCTTGTAGGCGGCGGTGGTGCCGTCGCTGTCGACGGGACCCAGCCGGCGCAACGGATCGCCGCCCGGCGGCTCCACCTTCACCACCGTGGCGCCGAGGTCGCCCAGCAACTGTGCCGCATAGGGGCCGGGCAGATACTGCCCAAGGTCGACGATGCGCAATCCGGACAGGAAGGGGAGGGGCATGGCGGTGCTCGCTCTTGGTTGGTTGTGGGGGGATGAAGTTCTCGCGGGTGATGCCCCCTCCCCATCCCTCCCCCGCTTCGCGGTGGAGGGGGCAGGAGCTTTGCGAAAGTTCAGCAAAGGACGGCGGCAGTCCCCTCTCCCACCGAAGGTGGGGGAGGGTTAGGGAGGGGGCATCGAAGCCAGCGACCTCACGCTGCCCGAACCCTCACCCCCCCGTCACGCTCATATGCCGACCGACGGCCGGACCCTGGTGGCGGCGGTCGATGATGAAGTCGTGGCCCTTGGGCTTGCGGGTGATCGCCTCGCGCACCGCGTCGACCAGCGGGCCGTCCTCGTCGCTGACGCGCAGCGGCGTGCGCAGGTCGGCGGCGTCCTCCTGGCCCAGGCACATGTAGAGCGTGCCGGTGCAGGTCAGCCGCACGCGGTTGCAGCTTTCGCAGAAATTGTGGGTCAGCGGCGTGATGAAGCCGACGCGCTGGCCGGTCTCCTCCACCCGGACATAGCGGGCCGGGCCGCCGGTGCGGTGGTCGCTCTCGGTCAGGGTCCAGCGCTTCTGCAGCTCGGCCTTCAGCATGGTCAGCGGCCAATACTGGTCGAGCCGGGCGCCTTCGCCGATGTCGCCCATCGGCATCACCTCGATGAAGGTCAGGTCGAAGCCTTCCTCGCCGCACCACGCCACCATGCGGTGGATTTCGTCGTCGTTGACGCCCTTCAGCGCCACCGTGTTGATCTTGATCTTCAGCCCGGCGTCCTTGGCCGCCTGGATGCCGCCCAGGATCTTGTCCAGCTTGCCCCAGCGGGTGATCGCCTGGAACTTGTGCGGGTCGAGCGTGTCCAGCGAGACATTGATCCGCCGCACCCCGGCATCAAACAGCCCGGCGGCGTGCTTGAACAGCATGGTGCCGTTGGTGGTCAGCGTCAGCTCGTCCAGGTCGCCCGATTCGATGTGGCGGCCCAGCGAGCGGATCAGCCGCATCACGTCGCGCCGCACCAGCGGCTCGCCGCCGGTCAGCCGCAGCTTGCGCGTGCCCAGCTTCACGAAGGCGCTGCACAGCCGGTCCAGTTCCTCCAGCGTCAGTACCTCCGCCTTCGGCAGGAAGCTCATGTCCTCCGCCATGCAGTAGACGCAGCGAAGGTCGCAGCGGTCGGTCACCGACACGCGCAGATACTCCACCTTGCGGCCGAACGGGTCGACGAGCGGGGCGAGGCTGGCTGGCGACCGGGCTTCGGACACGGGATCGATCATCGCTGTACTCCACGGGCGGCCCCAAATGGACCGCCGTATTACGGGCCACCGCATTATATGTTCGTCACACGTACGATGTGCAACGATCGCGGAAGCGTATTCCACATCACGGTATGCCGACTTTGACTGCGATCAAGAGGGACCGGCGTCAGATCAGCTTTTGTCGCGCCTCCGCCAGCCGGGCTTCCCGTTCGGCTTCCTCGCGTTCGCGCAGGTCGTCGTCGGTGGTGCGCGGCACCGGCGGGCGGCCCAGGGAGAAGGGTTCGTTCCCACGCTCGAACTGGTCGCGCACGCGGCAGTCCTCGCACATGCGGATGCGGTTGGCGGCCTCCGGCGTCGCGAACATCCAGTGCTTGCCCGCCAACGTGGTCACGATCTTCTCGATCGAGGATTTCGTGGCGAAGGGCTTGCCGCAGGACACGCAGCAGAAGGGCTCCTCCTCCTTCACCACCGTGGCACCGCGCGCCTGATCGCGGAAGTCGATCTCCGGCACCAGCGAGATGACCTTCTCCGGGCAGGTGGTCTTGCACAGGCCGCACTGCACGCAGGCGTCCTGGGCGAAGGACAGCATCGGCTTGTCGGCATTGTCCAGCAGCGCGCCGGTCGGGCAGGCGCCGACGCAGGACAGGCAGAGCGTACAGCCTTCCACCTCCACCGCCACCCGGCCGAAGGGCGCGCCCGGCGGCAGCGGCAGGACCTCCACCGGGGCCGTCTGCTCCAACCTGGGGGCCACCTTGTGCAGGTGGCGCAGCGCCAGCATGGTCACCGTGCGCTTCGGCCCCATCGGCAGGAACATTCCCGCTTCGACCGCATCGGCAGGCAGGCTCCAAAGCTCGTCGGCCACCGCGTCGGGATCGGCGGCGTCGATCACCGCCACCCGGCCGGAGCCGTAGCCGAGCCCGCTGAAGGCGGCCTCCGCCAGCCCGATCTGATTGGCGAGGCCGGCGGTTTCCCCCTCGTTCTCCGGCCCGGTCAGGACGCGGACATGGGTACAGCCATAGGCCAGCGCCAGCGCGAACAGGTCGAAGCCGACCTGCGTCACCTCGTTCAGCGCGAAGGGCAGCACGCGGGCCGGCAGGCCGCGGCCATGCCGAGCCATCATGCCGACCAGCGCGTCGCCGTGGCGCGGGTCGTGGATCAGCAGGGCGGGGGCGCCGCCGCCGGCCTTCCGGTAGGTGCCCAGCAGCGTGCGCAGCCGCTCATAGACGGTGGCGGCCGGCGGCAGGGCATAGGTCGCGGCCCCGGTCGGGCAGACTGCGGCGCAGGACCCGCAGCCGGCGCAGACATGCGGATCGATGGCGACATGGTCGCCGTTCGGCGTGATCGCCCCGGTCGGGCAGACGTCCAGGCAGCGGGTGCAGCCGGTCTTGCGGCTGCGCGAATGGGCGCAGAGATCGGCCTTGAAGTCGACGAAGCGCGGCTTCTCGAACTCGCCGACCAGATCGGTGATTTCCAGCAGCGCCTTGGCCACCTGGGCCGGGCTGTTGGGGTCGGGGCGCAGGTAGCCGTCGCGGCGCTTGTGATCGGGAAACAGCGGCGTGCCGCCGGTCAGGTCGAGGATCAGGTCGCAGCGGGCCGACGCCCCCTGCCGCGCCGGCTCGAACCCCAGCGACCCGCGCGAGGAGGGCAGGGCGGGAGCGTAATCGTCGACCACGATCTCGAAGGCGCCGACCCAGCCGCGGGCGGCGCGGATGCGGCCGCGGAAGATCGCCACGTCCATCACCGGCGGCGGCGCGATGTCCTTCGCGCTGGTCAGCAGGACCGTGACGTCCAGGTGCTTGGCCAATTCCCGCCCGGCTTCGATGGCGCGTTCGTCGTTGCCATAGACCAGACAGGTGCCCTGAGAGGTCAGGGTCAGGGCGCCGGTCGGCGGCATCGGCAGGGCGGCCTCGGCCAGCAATGCCGCGATCTTCGGCAGCGCCAGTTCGCCCTCGTCCGACCAGCCGGCGCGCTCGCGGATGTTGGTGAAGGTCAGGGACATATCGGGCGCCAGCTCCGCCGCGACTTCGCTGAAAAGCGGCGCTTCCTGGGTGCAGGCGACCAGCAGCGGCTGCCCGGCGGCGACCGCCGCCTCGAATCGGTCGAGCTGCGCCCGGCACAGCTGGGTATGCACGATGGGAACGCTGCCGTCGCCGCATGCCTTGCCGAGCGCCGCCCCGTCCAGCGCGATGCTGTGCGCACAATCGCAGACGAGCACCGTCCGATCGCCGATCTTCATCGTCCCCAAAACTCCTGTCGCTTGGGGCTGACGCCCCTGGCCTGAGGACACTCATATGGGGGAATGCGGCGCGATGGGAACGGGAATCTTATTGGGGCCGGGTTGTCACTGATTGCCACGATAACAAGCTTTGCTATAGTTGGTTATCCGGAGG
Source organism: Azospirillum sp. Sh1 (assembly GCF_008365135.1). Lineage (NCBI taxonomy): Bacteria > Pseudomonadati > Pseudomonadota > Alphaproteobacteria > Rhodospirillales > Azospirillaceae > Azospirillum > Azospirillum sp. Sh1. The sequence continues at coordinate 149,829 of NZ_VTTK01000003.1, forward strand.
CGGACGATGAATGTATCCCTTACCCCCGAACTGGAACGGCGCATTGAAGAGCGCGTGGCAAGCGGGCTGTATGGTTCGGCCAGCGAGGTGATGCGCGAGGCGCTGCGTCTGTATTTCCGCATCGACGACGCCAACGACCGTGCGCTGGAGCGGCTGAACCGTGATATCGGCGACGCCATCGGCCAGTTGGACCGGGGAGAGGGGATACCCGCGGATGAGGCCCGGCGCCTGTCGAAGGAGCGGGTTGCCGCTCGCCGTCAGGCAAAGGGTGGTTCGGACAAGCTGTGAGCGGCCTTTACACCCTGGCACCATTGGCCGTCGACGATCTCGATGCGATCCATGTCTTCATTGAAGGCGCAGAAGGCGCCGATGCGGCTGACGGGCTTCTAGACTTACTCTACGACTCCTTCGAAAAGATTGCCGCCAGCCCCGGCCTGGGACATCGCCGTCCTGATCTAACCGGCTACGACGTCTTTTTTTGGACGGCCTTACGCTGGTACGCGGTGATCTATCAGAAAGCGCCGGCAATCGAGATCGTTCGGGTCATCCCTTGGCGCCGCATGGAACCCATACTGCTGATACCTGCCGGCGGCCTGTGGATGTGACCGCCGGCAGTGTATACGCTCCTTACGCCCCCGGCTCGTTGGCGTTGGGGAAGAACAGCTGTTCGCCATTGATCTTGTAGTCGGCGATGGCCTTCTGGCCCTCGGCGGAGACCAGCCAGTCGACGAAGGCTTGGCCGTCGGCCGCCTTGACGTGGGGGAACTTGGCCGGGTTGACCAGCATCACGCCATACTGGTTGAACAGGCGCTTGTCGCCCTCCACCAGAACCGTCAGCGGGCCGCGGTTCTTGAAGTTCAGCCAGGTGCCGCGGTCGGTCAGGGTATAGCCGTTCATCGCGGCGGCGGTGTTCAGCGTCGGACCCATGCCCTGGCCGATGGAGCGGTACCAGCCGCCATCCGCCTTGGCGGGGTCGAGCTTGGCGATCTTCCACAGCGCGAGTTCGGCCTTGTTCGTGCCGCTGTCGTCGCCGCGCGACACGAATGGGGCCTTGGCCTCGGCGATCTTCGACAGGGAGGCGGCGACGTCCTTGCTGCCCTTGACGCCGGCCGGGTCGCTGGCGGGGCCGACGACGACGAAATCATTGTACATCACCGGCTTGCGCATGGTGGCGAAGCCTTCGGCGACGAACTTGTCCTCCGACGGCTTGTGGTGGACGAACAGCACGTCGGCGTCACCGCGCTTGGCGAGGTCGATGGCCTGACCGGTGCCCTTGGCGACCACCCGCACCTCGATCCCCGTCTTAGCGCTGAATTTCGGCAGGATGGAGCCGAACAGGCCCGAATCCTCGGTCGAAGTGGTGGAAGCCACCGTGATGAAGCGGTCGGCGGCCAGTGCCGGCGACAGGCCGGCGGTCTGGACCAGACCGGCCAGCGCCGCGGCGGCGGCACAGCCCAGCACGAATGAACGGCGCAGCATCACTCGACTCCTCCCACATGCGTTGTTGCCTCGCTGGCATAGCGCATCGCGACGCCATTGCAAATGGCCTGGGCAGGTTTTTCCATTTCGGGGTCAGGCGTCCGGATCAGGCCGGCCTGTGTCCCGCCTCCTTCAGCAGCGACGCGGCAAGGTTGACCGCCAGCGACAGGGTCATCAGCACCATGCCCAGCCCCAGCGCCATCGGCAGGTCGCCCTTGCTGGTCTCCAGCGCGATGGCGGTGGTCATGACGCGGGTGACATGCTCGATGTTGCCGCCGACGATCATCACCGCCCCGACCTCCGCCGACGCACGCCCGAATCCGGCCAGCACGGTGGTGACGAGGCTCCAGCGCGCTTCCGACAGCAGGGTGGCCAGCCGGCGGATCGGCCCGGCGCCGGTGACGCGCAGCAGGTCGTCATACTCGACCAGCAGATCCTCCACCGTCTGGCGGGCGAGCGAGGCGACGATTGGCACGATCATCGCGGTCTGGGCGACGATCATCGCCGCCGGGGTGAACAGCAGCCCCAGCACCCCGAAGGGGCCGGAGCGCGACAGCAACAGATAGACCACCAGCCCGACCACCACCGGCGGCAGCCCCATCATCGTGTTCAAGGTGATGGCGACGGCGCGCCGGCCGGGAAAGCGCAACGCGGCGACGGCGGCGCCCAGCGGCAGGCCGACCAGCGTGGCGATGGCGACGGCGGACAGGCTGACCCGCAGCGACAGGCCGATGATCCGCATCAGCCCGTCGTCCATCGATACGATCATGGAAAAAGCGACGGCGAGGGCTTGGGAAAAATCCTGCATTCAGTCCAAATCACTTTTCAAATCATTCCGGCGAGGGCTTGTCCGATGGACGCCGCTCGCCCACACTCGCGCGCATGAGCCCGACCATGAGCCTGAAGACCTTCACCATAGCGCCGGATCCGGCGAACCCCAAGCTGACCGAGCGCGTCCGCGGCCTCGACCAGGATGGCCGCGAGATCGAGACCTCCGTCACGGTCGAACGGCCGCTGACCCTGTACCTGAACGGGCAGGAGATCGTCACCATGATGACGATCGGCGATTATCCGGACTGTCTGGCCGTCGGCTATCTGCTGAACCAGAACATGCTGCGGCGCGACGACCGCATCACCGGCATCGACGTGGACGAGGAGACGGACACCGTCGTCGTCCGCACGGAGCGCGCGACCGATTATGAATCCAAGCTGAAGAAGAAGACGCTGACCTCCGGCTGCGCCCAGGGCACCGCCTTCGGCGACGTTATGGAGACCTTCGAGTCCGTCAAGCTCCCGGCCGACGTCCGGCTCCACACCTCGTGGATCTACGCGCTGTCCAAGCAGATCAACCTGCAGCCCAGCCTGTATCTGGAGGCCGGGGCCATCCACGGCAGCGTGCTGTGCCAGGGCGACCGGCCGCTGGTCTATATGGAGGATGTCGGCCGCCACAACGCGGTGGACAAGGTCGCCGGCTACATGCACCTGAACGGCATTTCAGCGTCGGACAAGATTTTCTACACCACCGGCCGCCTGACATCCGAGATGGTCATCAAGACGGTGCAGATGGGCATTCCGATCCTGGTCTCGCGCTCCGGCTTCACCGCCTGGGGCGTGCATCTGGCGCGGCAGGCCAACCTGACGCTGGTCGGCCGGGCCAAGGGCAAGCGCTTCATCGCGCTGGCCGGCACCGACCGGCTGGTCTTCGACACCGATGCCGCGGGAGCCGACGACGAGGATCGTCGGCATGGACGCAAGGGAAGCCGCGATGACGACTAATTCAGTCAAAGGCGAGATTGGCCATCCCGACATCGGCGGCGTGCTGCTGGCCGGCGGGCTGTCGCGCCGGATGGGCGGCGGCGACAAGTGCCTGCGCCCGCTGGGCGACCGAAGCATCCTGGAACGCATCGTCGCCACCGTCCGGCCGCAGGTCGGGCCGCTGGTGCTGAACGCCAACGGCGATCCGGCCCGCTTCGCCGATCTCCACCTGCCGGTGGCGGCGGATGTGGTGGAGGGCTATGCCGGCCCGCTCGCCGGCGTGCTGACCGGCATGGAGTGGATGCGCGGCACGGCCCCCGGCATCGGCTGGGTCGCCAGCTTCGCCACCGACGCGCCCTTCATCCCGCGCGACCTCGTCACCCGCATGGTGGCGGCGCTGGAACATGAGGGCGCCGACCTCGCCTGTGCCCGCTCGGGCGGGCAGGAGCATCCGGTCTTCGGCCTGTGGCCGATCCGTCTGGCCGGCGACCTGCGCCGCGCCATGGTGGAGGAGGGCGTCCGCAAGGTCGATGCCTGGACCGCCCGCTACCGGCTGGCCGTCGCCGACTTCGCCGTCGATCCAGTCGATCCCTTCTTCAACACCAACCGGCCTGAGGATCTGGCCGAGGCGGAACGCCTGCTGGCCGCGGGACATGCGTCATGACGGACAAGCCCGTTACCCAATCCCTTGAGCGCATCGAGACCATGCCGCTGGGCATCGTGGTGGAGCGCCGCCGCGGCGTCACCGCCTGGGCCGACTGGAGCTGGCGTCCGGTGTCGGTCATCCCCGGCGCCGGCCCGGTCGACCCGCCCGGCCGGGTGCTGATGGAGGGGGAGGGCTGGACGCACAGCCACGCCGCCACCCTGACGCTGGAACTGTTCCGCACCGACACCGAAGGTTACCGCCTGAACCTGTCGCAGGATCCGCCGTGCCTGTGGGTGGTGATGCGCCCCGGTGCCGGCCCCGGCACGGATGGCGAGGAACTGGTGCCCTTTACCGTCACCGCATCCGCCCATGAGGGAGAGGGCTATCAGGTCGGCGCCGATGTGGTGGAGACGGTGCCGATGCCGGCGGAGGTGATCGCGCTGGTCCGTGATTTCGTCGAGCAGCATCATGTCGACGTCCCTTTCCACAAGCGCGAGCGCAAGCGCCATTTCGAGAAAGAGGACCGGCAACGGTGAGTGACGAAGCCTTCCTGTCGCGCTGGTCGCGTCTGAAACGCACGGCGGTCAAGCCGGAGCCGGCGCCAGTCGAGGTGCCGCCGGTCGAAGAGGCGGCGGAGCTTCCCGTCGCCGTTGCCAACGATATGCCGGTCGATTCCGCCCAGCCGGATGCGGAACCCGAAGACCCGTTGAAGGACCTCCCGCCGATCGAGGAACTGACCGGCGAGTCGGACTTCACCCCCTTCCTGCGTGCCGAGGTGCCTGAGGACCTGCACCGCCAGGCGCTGCGCAAGCTGTGGGCTTCCGACCCGATCTATGCCAACGACGACGGTCTGAAGGACTACGCCGACGACTACGCCAGCCTGTTCACCGGCGGGGTGCCGGTGAAGACGCTCTACCGCGTCGGCAAGGGCTTCCTCGACACGTTGGACGAGGTGGCGGGGGAGGCGGAGCAGCCCTCTCCCGTCCCGGGAGAGGGAGGGGACCCGCAAAGCGGGGAGGGTGAGGGGCAGTCCAAGAGTCCTGAACCTGCCTGATCCTTGCGCCACCCTCACCCTTCCCACCGCTTCGCGGCGGGTCCCTTCCCTCTCCCGGGGCGGGAGAGGGACCTTTCCCCCTCGCAAAACGACTTTCAAATTGCGACGGATCGTCGCGCCAGTTCGGACCCCTTCAAAGCACAGGGGCGCTCTGCCAGCGCGAACATAGCGCCAAGATAAAGTTTCATTTGTCCCCACTTTCGGGCGCGTCCTTGGTTGACAAAAGAACAGGTTCAGTCCTTCTATTATCCATCTGCTGAACGCTAAGCCACTGTAAGGCAACGGCTTTTCGCAGGTGCATCAAAAGGGGGTGCAGGACCTTGGGTCCAAGGACGGCGCGCGGCGGGACCGTGAACGCCGATGCACCCGTCTTGTGTCCGGGAGGAGTTTGCGGCGCGTGTCCAAGGCCGTCGATCACACCGTTTCTCCCGCGGTCGCGGAGGAGGAACTGCTTCGCGCGCAGGTCTATGCCCTGCTGGCGCGCCTTCTCGCGCGCGCGCCCGATGCGGCATTTTTGGCGGCGCTGAGTGAGCTGGCCGGGGAGGGCGGCGACTTCGGCGCCGCGCTCGACCAATTGGCCGGCGCGGCGAGCGGCAGCGACCCGGCGGCGGTGGAGGAGGAGTTCACCACCCTCTTCATCGGCGTCGGCGGCAGCGAGCGCACCCCCTACGGCTCCTTCTACCTGACCGGCTTCCTGAACGAGAAGCCGCTGGCGGAGCTGCGCGTCGACATGGCGCGGCTGGGCATCGCCCGTGCCGACGGCGTGACGGAGCCGGAGGACCACATCGCCGCCCTGTGCGAGATGATGGCCGGCCTGATCGCCGGTGAGTTCGCGCCGGAGGATGGCGGGACCGCCGGCCTCGATGCGCAGCGGGCTTTTTTCGACCGCCACATCGGCTCCTGGGCCGGGCGGTTCTTCGCGGATTTGGAGACCTCGCCGTCGGCCCGCTTCTACCGGGCGGTCGGTGCGGTCGGACGGAGTTTTCTGGCGGTCGAGGCGCGCGCCTTCGACCTTGCGGCGTAAAGGTGAGGAGCGAAGCCATGACGCGGAACGCGGTCAAAGCCACTGACGAAGCAGCAAAGCAGAACACGGACATTCAGGGCTCGGAAAAGGGTCTCGCCCGGCGCGACCTGTTCCGCGTCGCCGGCCTCGGCGTCGGCGCGCTGGGTGCCGTCGCGGCCGGCGTGACCGCCACGAGCGGAACCGCCGAGGCCGCCCCGGCCGAGACGACCTCCACGGGCTACCGCGAGACCGACCATGTCCGGAAGGTCTACGAAGTCAGCCGCTTCTAAGAGGAACGCCCCGATGCTCATCAAGAAAAGCTCGGCCACCTCCGGCGGCCGCCATCTCGCCCGCACCTTGACCCAGACGCTGGCGACCGCCACCGGCGTTACGGTCGACCGCCGCGCCTTCCTGCGCACCTCCGGCATCGCCGCCGGCGGTGCCGCGCTGGCATCGGCCATGCCCTTCGGGATGGTGAAGAAGGCCGACGCCGCCACGGCCGCCGCCGTCGCCGGGGCACCGGTGAAGCAGGTCAAAACGGTCTGCACCCATTGCTCGGTCGGCTGCACCGTGGTCGCCGAGGTGCAGAACGGTGTCTGGATCGGCCAGGAGCCCGGTTTCGACAGCCCGATCAACCTCGGTTCGCACTGCGCCAAGGGCGCGTCGGTGCGCGAGCACGCCCATGGCGAGCGCCGCCTGCGCTATCCGATGAAAATGGTCGACGGCAAGTGGACCCGCATCAGCTGGGACCAGGCGATCGAGGAGGTCGGCTCCAAGCTGCTGTCGATCCGCGAGCAGTCCGGCCCGGATTCGGTGTTCTGGCTCGGCTCTGCCAAGCACAGCAACGAGCAGGCTTATCTGTTCCGCAAGTTCGCGGCGCTGTGGGGCACCAACAACGTCGACCATCAGGCGCGAATCTGCCACTCCACCACGGTGGCCGGCGTGGCGAACGTCTGGGGCTACGGCGCCATGACGAACAGCTACAACGACATCCAGAAGTCGCGCGCGCTGTTCTTCATCGGCTCCAACGCCGCCGAGGCGCATCCCGTCGCCATGATGCATGTGCTGAAGGCGAAGGAGCAGAACGCCGCCCCGCTGATCGTCGCCGATCCGCGCTTCACCCGCACCGCCGCCCACGCCAACGAATACATCCGCTTCCGTCCCGGCACCGACGTGGCGCTGATCTGGGGCATCCTCTGGCACGTTCTGCAGAACGGCTGGGAGGACAAGGACTACATCGCCAAGCGCGTCTACGGCTTCGACGACATCCGCGCCGAGGTCGCCAAGTGGACGCCGGAAGAGGTGGAGCGCGTCACCGGCGTTCCGGGCTCGCAGCTGCACCGCGTCGCCCGCACGCTGGCCTCCAACCGTCCGGGCACGCTGGTCTGGTGCATGGGCGGGACCCAGCACCACATCGGCAACAACAACACCCGTGCCTATTGCGTGCTGCAGCTGGCGCTGGGCAATGTCGGCGTGTCGGGTGGCGGCACCAACATCTTCCGTGGCCACGACAACGTCCAGGGGGCGACCGATTTCGGCGTCACCTCGGACAGCCTGCCCGGCTATTACGGCCTTGCCGAGGGCGCGTGGCGCCACTGGGCGCGCGTCTGGGATCTCCCCTATGACGACATCCAGAAGCGCTTTGGTTCCAAGGCGCTGATGGAGAGCACCGGCATCCCGGTGTCGCGCTGGTTCGACGGCGTGCTGGAAGCCAAGGAGAACCTGGACCAGCCGAACCCGGTCAAGGGCATGGTCTTCTGGGGCCACGCGCCGAACAGCCAGGTCCGTCTGCCCGACATGAAGAAGGCGATGGAGAAGCTGGAGCTGCTGGTCGTCGTCGATCCCTATCCGACGATGACCGCGGTGCTGCCCGACCGCAAGAACGACTTCTACCTGCTGCCGGCCGCGACCCAGTTCGAGACCTCCGGCTCCGCCACCGCGTCCAACCGCTCGGTGCAGTGGCGCGACAAGATCGTCGAGCCGCTGTTCGAGGCCAAGACCGACCACGAGATCATGTATCTCTTCGCCAAGAAGTTCGGCTTCGCGGCGGATCTCTGCAAGAACATCAAGGTCAACGGCAACGAGCCGCTGGTCGAGGACATCACCCGCGAGTGGAACCGCGGCATGTGGTCGGTCGGCTATACCGGCCAGTCGCCGGAGCGGCTGAAGCTGCACATGCAGCATCAGGGCACCTTCGACAAGACGACGCTGCGCGCCGTCGGCGGTCCGTGCGACGGCGATTACTTCGGCCTGCCCTGGCCGTGCTGGGGCACGCCGGAGATGAAGCATCCCGGTTCCGCCAACCTTTACGACACCTCGCTGCCGGTGGCCGAGGGCGGTGGCGCCTTCCGCGCCCGCTTCGGCGTCGAGCGCAACGGCGTGACGTTGCTGGCCGAGGGCTCCTATCCGGAAGGGTCGGAGATCAAGGACGGCTATCCGGAAGTCACCATGGCGATGCTCCAGAAGCTGGGCTTCGACAAGGACCTGACGGCGGAGGAGCTGGCGGTCATCCAGAAGATCGGCGGCGAAAAGATCGGTGCCGTGTCCTGGACCACCGACCTGTCCGGCGGCATCCAGCGCGTCGCGATCAAGCATGGCCTGAACCCGCCCGGCAATGCCAAGGCGCGCTGCGTCGCCTGGAACTTCCCGGACCCGGTTCCGATCCACCGCGAGCCGCTCTACACCCCGCGCCGCGATCTGGTCGCCAGCTATCCGACCTACAAGGACACCAAGTCCTGGCGCGTGCCGACGCTCTACAAGTCCATCCAGGACCGCGACGTGTCGAAGGAATATCCGATCATCCTCACCTCCGGCCGTCTGGTCGAGTATGAGGGCGGCGGCGACGAGACGCGCTCCAACCCCTGGCTGGCCGAGCTGCAGCAGGACATGTTCGTCGAGATCAACCCGTTCGACGCCAACAATGCCGGCGTCAAGGACGGCCAGCTGGTCTGGGTCGAAGGCCCGGAGAAGGGCAAGGTGAAGGTCAAGGCCATGGTGACCGAACGGGTCGGCCGCGGCGTCGCCTTCATGCCCTTCCATTTCGGCGGCGTGTATCAGGGGCAGGATCTGCGCTCCAAATACCCGGCCGGGGCCGACCCGATCGTGCTGGGCGAGGCGGCCAACACGGCGACCACCTACGGCTACGATTCGGTGACCCAGATGCAGGAAACCAAGACCACCCTTTGCCGCATCCAGGCGGCCTGACGCGCGGGAGTTTGAACCATGGCCCGGATGAAATTCCTGTGCGACGCCGAGCGCTGCATCGAGTGCAACGCCTGCGTCACCGCCTGCAAGAACGAGAACGAGGTGCCCTGGGGCATCAACCGCCGCCGCGTCGTGACCATCAACGACGGCCGGCCGGGGGAGCGGACCATCTCGGTCGCCTGCATGCATTGCTCCGACGCGCCCTGCAAGGCGGTCTGTCCGGTCGACTGCTTCTATCAGACCGACGAAGGCGTGGTCCTGCACAACAAGGACCTGTGCATCGGCTGCGGCTATTGCTTCTACGCCTGCCCGTTCGGCGCGCCGCAGTACCCGCAGGCCGGCAATTTCGGCACCCGCGGCAAGATGGACAAGTGCACCTTCTGCTCCGGTGGTCCGGAGGCCGACAATTCGGAGGCGGAGTTCAAGAAGTACGGCCGCAACCGTCTGGCCGAAGGCAAGCTGCCGCTCTGCGCCGAGATGTGCTCGACCAAGGCGCTGCTGGCCGGTGACGCCGACAAGGTGTCGGATATCTACCGTGAGCGCGTGGCCGCCCGCGGCTTCGGTTCCGGTGCCTGGGGCTGGGGCACCGCCTACCAGACCAAGTCGGGTCAGGAGCGCGGCCAGCCCGGCGGCTCCCTGTTCCAGGGCACCGGCGGTCCGACCGGCGGCCTGCCTGTGCAGAAGCAGGGGCTGTGACGGTGACGCGCCTCGTCCTGCTGGCGTTCGGCGCCGCTGTCCTGCTGGCCGGTTGCCAGGAGGACGGGGCGCCGCGCCCGGTCCATCTCGACAAGGGCGTCTACCAGGGTGCGGCCGACACGCCGTTGACCGCCGAGCAGGTGCGGGCGCTGCAACAGCGCGCCGCCTATCAGGCTGTGCGATAGGGAGCGTCCGATGGAAGGTCATCGCATGAAGTCGGCTGTTGCTGCTCTGCTGCTCGGGATCGGTTTCGCCGGCGGCGTCACGCTGCCGGCAGCCGCCCAGTCCAGCGTCCGCGTCGGCGGGCCGGTGGCGGAGCAGCAGATCGACCGCGACGCTCCGCCGGTGCCGACCCAGATCCCGGGGCAGAGCCGTGCCGACACCTGGCACGGCATCCGCCTGGGGGAGCAGGGCACCGTCTCGATCCCCAACAAGCAGGCCGGCGTCCTGATCCAGTCTGAAGGCGAGGCGTGGCGCGCCGTGCGCAACGGCCCGCTCAGCCAGTATGGTTCCTGGGTGCTCGGTGGCATCCTGGCCCTGCTGGGGCTGTTCTTCCTGGTCCGCGGGCGCATCCGCATCGACGGTCAGAAGACCGGCCGCACCATCCAGCGCTTCAACGCCTTCGAGCGTGGTGTGCATTGGATGACCGCCGGCAGCTTCGTCGTGCTCGCCATTTCCGGCCTGAATGTGCTGTACGGCCGGTACACGCTGCTGCCGCTGATCGGGCCCGAGCCATTCGCTGCCCTGTCCCACTACGGCAAGCTGGCGCACAATTTCCTCGGCTTCGCCTTCATCCTGGGCGTGGCGCTGATCTTCGTGATGTGGGTCGGGCACAACATCCCGTCGCGCCATGACCTGACCTGGTTCCTGAAGGCGGGCGGCCTGTTCTCCAAGGGCGTCCACCCGCCGGCACACAAGTTCAACGGCGGCCAGAAGGTCATCTTCTGGGCCACCGTGGTCGGCGGTGCTGCGCTCGGCTTCACCGGCGTTCAGCTGGTCTTCCCCTTCAGCTTCGCCACGCTGGAGGAACTACAGCTCTACCAACTGGCCCACGCCGCCATTGCCGTCATCATGATCGCCATCATCCTGGCGCACATCTACATCGGCTCCATCGGCATGGAGGGTGCCTTCGCCGCCATGGGCGACGGTCAGGTCGAACTGCAATGGGCGCGCGAGCACCACTCGCTGTGGGTCGAGGAGGTCACCGGCGAGAAGGTGCGGCACGGGCATCACGGGTCGCCGGCGGAGTAGGGAAGGCGTTCCTTCAACAGCATTTCTCCCCTCCCCCGCCCAGCGGGGGAGGGTTAGGGTGGGGGTTAGCCACCACCCCGGATGCGCCCGCCATGACCAGCCACCTTGCCGAACGTCAGGCCGTGATCGACGGTTGCCTCGCCATGAACCGGCTGGGCGTCAATCAGGGCATGTCGGGGAACCTGTCGCACCGGATCGACCGCGGCTTTCTCGTCACGCCGACCAGCATGGCCTATGACGCCATGACTCCGGCTGACATCGTCGAGATGGGCTTCGACGGCACCTATCTCGGCAACCGCCGTCCCTCGTCGGAATGGCGCATCCACCGCGACATCCTGCGGGCGCGGCCGGACGTGACGGTCGTCCTTCACGCCCACCCGACCTTCGCCACCGCGCTGGCTGTGCATGGCCGCGGCATCCCGTCCTTCCATTACATGGTGGCGCTGGCCGGCGGGGATTCGATCCGCTGTGCCCCCTACGCCACCTTCGGCACGCAGGAGCTGTCCGATCACGCCCTCGCGGCACTGGAGGGGCGGCTGGCCTGTCTGCTGGCCAATCACGGCATGATCGTGCTGGGCACCACTGTACAGTCCGCCCTGTCGCTGGCGGTCGAGGTGGAGACCCTGGCCCGCCAGTATCTCTACGCCCAGCAGTTCGGTGAACCGGTGGTCCTGCCGGCCGACGAGATCGCGCGGGTGGCGGAAAAGATGCGTCGGATGAAATACGGCCAGCCGATCGACGACGGCGACGCGCCGGAAGACACCGCACGCCCGCGCTATTGACCGGCAGGCGTTACGGCCCGATCTGCGTCATCGAGGTGCTGGTGGCGAGATGACCGGCCGGCTTGAGGCTGGCGACGCGCAGCAGCGGCTTGGCGTTGCCGACCGCCTCCACCTGCAGGGGGCGCTCTTCCGCCGGCGGTTCATAGACGGCGGGCAGGGCGATGGTGATGCGGGTGCCCTGGCCGGGCTCGCTCGCCACCTCGATGTCGCCGCCCAGCATGGCGGTGTAGTGCCCGACCAGCGTCAGCCCCAGCCCGGCGCCGCGCGGCTTGCCCTGGCCGCGGGTCGCCACCGCACCGTTGCCGGCGCCCTGGACGAAGGGCTGGAACAGCCGTCCGGTCTGGGCGGTGGGGAAGCCGCGTCCGGTATCGGCGACCGTGAAGCGGTACCAGCGGGCGCCGTCGCGCTCCACCTTCTCCGCCGCCAGGGTCACCGTCCCGTCCTGGGTGAACTTGCAGGCATTGTCCAGCAGGTTCAGCAGGGTCTGCCGCACCTTGGTGAAGTCGGAATGCATCTGGCCCAGCCCGGCCGGCGCCGACAGGTCCAGCGCGTTGCCGTAGAGGTCGGCGGCGGGCATGGAGCGCTCGCGCGCCTCGGTCAGCAGCCGGTTGATGTCGAAATCCTGCAGGCAGACGTCCATCGCCCCGGCCTCGACCTTGGCGTAATCCAGGATGGCGTCGACAAGGGTGGTCAGCTGCTCGCCGGTCCACTGGATATGCTCGACGTCGGTCGCCAGTTCGTCGACACCCAGCCGGTGCAGGTCGGTCATCAGCGTCTGGCTGGCATTGACGATCTCGGTCAGCGGCCCGTGCAGTTCGTGGCCCATATTGACAAGGAAGTCGCTCTTGGCCCGGCTGGCGGCCTCGGCCATCGCCTTTTCGCGCAGCAGGCGGGTGTGTTCGACCTCCGCCTCGCGACGCTCGCGATCGGTGTCCTCGGCGTTGCCGCGCAGCGCTTCCACCGCGCGGGCCATGGCGGCGATCTCGTCCTGGCCGGTCAGCGCCGGCAGGGTGATGTCGGTGCGGCCGGCGGCCAGCGCCGTCACCGCGTTCGCCATCGTCCTCACCGGAACCGCGACGCTGCGCTGGACCAGCCACAGCGCGACGAGCCCAGCGAGCAGGATCAGGCCGCCGATCCACAGCGCGACGTTGGTGTAGCCGGACAGGCCGTTGCCCAGCGTGCCGCGCAGGGCCTGGGTCCCAGCCTCCGCCCGCCGCCGGATCTCGCCCAGGTTGGCGGCGATGCCGGCGGCGTTGGCGGCCATCGCCTCGGCGCGCAGATTGTCCTCCTCGACCACCGACGATTCGATCGCCGTCAGCACGCCACCCGCCTTCGCCAGCAGGGCGGTCACCTCGTCGATGGCCTGCTTGGTGCCGGGAACCCACAAATAGCGGTTCATCTCGGCCAGACGGTCGCGGGCGACGGCCAGCTGGGCGCGCATCGCCTCGGCGTCCTGCGGATCGCGACGGTCGATATAGCGAGTCAGATGTTCCTGCATCAGCAGGGTGGCGATGGCGGCGTCGCTGGCGAGCGCAGTCGAATCGACACCGCCGGCATTCTTGAGTTGGTTCAGCTTCTGGCGGGTCTCGGCGACCAGAGGCTCCAGCACGCCGGTCATCTGGCCGTTGCGCTCGCCGCGCAGGGCGATCAGCTTCTGCACCGCCGCCCAATAATCCTCCAGCGATGCATGGGCCTTGTCCACCGCCTGCCGGTCGGCCGTCTCCACCACGCCCTTGGCCAGCGCATCGAGCCGCTCGCGCAGCGTGTCGTGCCGCCAGGAGGCGTCGAGGAGGCTCTGGTCGTCGCCATAGGTCAGATGGTCGCGCACCGCGACCTCCAGGTCGCGCAGGCTGACGTCGGCGTCGGCCGCCACCTGGGACAGGTCGGCGCGGCCGGAGAAGGCGCCGATGTCGCGCGACACCGCGTAGAACCAGCCGAGCCCGACCAGGGCCAGCAGGACCACCAGCCCAAGCGCGATGCCGAAGCCCGCGCCCACCCGCGCCGACACGGTCATGTCGCGGAATCGGGTCCGGCGGCCGCTCCGGGACAGAATGCCGTTCCGCTTCACACCGACTCCCGCTCGCGCTGTGCCTGACGATTCCCGCGTCCGACCGGCCACAACCAATGAGCGGCCGGTCGCCGCGCGGCGCGGATTGTAGCTTGGCTATCCCCTCAGGCAAACAGACAAGTGTGCGACGGAGTACCGCCAAAGATCAGGTGGAACCGGCGTCCCTGGCGGCATCCGTGTCGGCGGCGGTGAACGCATAGGCGTGCATGCCCAGGCTGCCATGTTCGAAGCCGGCATGCAGCCGCTCGGTCCTCGGCCGAGGACCGGCGGCGCCGAGCGCCACCGGCAGCGGCAGGAAATGCTCGTCCGTCGGGTGGGCGCGGCGGGCGTCCGGGCAGGCGTCGAGCCAGTTGCCGAGCGCATCGGCATCGCCGGCCTCCAGCGTCCGGTCCAGCCAGCCGGCGAAGCCGGTCGCCCAGGGGGCGGCGCTGGTGCCGCCGAAGCGGAACTCCCGCAGGTTGTGCACGGCGCCGCCGCTGGCGAGGATCAGCACGCCGTCCCGCCGCAGGGGTTCGAGCGCCCGGCCGAGCGCGATGTGATCGGCGGCGCTGCGGCCGGGCATCACCGACAGCTGCGCCACCGGGATGTCGGCCTCCGGATACATCAGCATCAGCGGGACCCAGGCGCCGTGATCCAGCCCCTGCGACGGATCGACGACGGCTCCGGCCAGGTCCGCCACCCGCCCCGCCAGCGCCGGAGCGCCCGGTGCCGGGTAGCGCATGCGGTAGAGCGCATCGGGAAAACCGTAGAAGTCATGGATGGTTTCCGGCGCCGCCGCTCCGCTGACCGCCGGCACCTCAGTGGTCCAATGGGCCGAAACCGCGAGGATCGCGCTCGGCCGTCCAAGCCTGCGGCCCAGCCCGGCAAGGAAGTCGCGCCCGGCGCTGGTCTCCAGGATCAGCGTGGGGGCGCCGTGGGAGACGAATACGGAAGGGAGCGGGGCAGGGAGCGGGGTGATTTCGGACATCGGTGAACGGAACTCCGGCCGGGCGATAGGGGAGGGCAGAGGAAGGCTGGCGACCTTTCCATTCCAGCAAAGGAAAACCCCGGCGCATAGGCCGGGGTTTTTCCAAAGTCCGTTGTTCACGCCGCAACAATCATCGCCGCGGAACCCGGCTGATCGATCGGGGGAACGATCAGTGCAGATGCTTCGGCAGTTCGCTGATCGACTGCTCGATCAGCTTGTCGGCCTGGGCGGCGGGCAGGCCGCCGGACAGGACGCGCTTGCTGGCGCCGATGGCGATGTCGACCGTCAGGTTGCGGACCTCGGCCAGCGCCGCGGCTTCCGCCTGGGCGATGCGGTCCATGGCCTGCGCCTCGCGACGCTTCAGCGACGCTTCGAGGTCGCTGCCGGCCTGGCTGCGCAGGCGGGCGGCTTCCTCGCGGGCGTGGGCCAGAACGGCCTCCGCTTCCTTCTGGGCGTCGGCCAGACGGCTCTGGTAGCCGTTCAGCAGGGCCTGTGCGTCCTTGTGGAGACGCTCGGCCTCGTCCAGCTCGGAGCGGATGCGCTCGGCGCGGCCATCCAGCATGGTGCCGATGGCGGCCGACGCCTTCTTCCAGACCAGGGCCACGAAGATGACGAAGGCGACGAAGACCCAAAATTCAGGTGCGTTCATCCCCGGCGCTCCTCAAGCACGGCCGCGACGGCGGCATCCGCCTGGGCCTGATCGACCTCGACGCCGGCCAGACGGCCGGTGATGTCCTGGACGATGCCGGTCGACTCGGCGCGGATGTTGGCCAGAGCCTGTTCCTTCGCCGCGGCGATGGAGGCTTCGGCATTGCGCAGGCGTTCGGAGATATCGGCGTTCAGCTGGGCCTGACGGGCCTGGTTGTTCGCCTCGATCTCGGCGCTGGCCTCGGCGATGACGCCTTGGGCCTGGCTGCGGGCGCCGGCGAGGGACTTCTCGACCTGGGCCAGGATGGCCTCGGCCTCTTCCTTCAGCTGGGCGGCCTTGGCGAGGTCGCGCGAGATGCGCTCCTGCCGCGCTTCCAGTACCTCGGCCACGCGCGGAAGCGCCTTCTTGGACATGAGGTAGTAGAGAACGCCGAAGGTCAGAGCCAGCCAGAAGATCTGGGTCGGGAAATTGGCGGGATTGAGCTGCGGCAGGCCGCCGGAAGCGTGCTCGCCGCCGTGCGCCGCGTCCGGAGCGTGCTCCGCCGCGGCCGCCAGGACGGTGCCGGCCATCGTGGTGAGGGTAGCGAGCGAAGCGCCCGCCACTCCCGACCAGCGGGCCAGCCGGCCTTTGGCCAACAGGTTCGGCATGATCGGTCCCCCTAGGCAAAGGAGCGGCGCCGAAACTCCGATCAGGAAGCCCGGCGCCGCGTCAGAGCTGTTTTTTTGAAAAGCCGCTCTGGCCTTAGGCGAACAGGATCAGGAAGGCGATCAGCAGGGCGAACAGCGCGACGGCTTCCGTCAGCGCGAAGCCCAGAATGCCGATCGGGAAGACCTTCGGCTGGACGGCCGGGTTGCGGGCGATCGAGCCGATCAGCGTCGAGAAGATGTTGCCGATACCCAGGCCGACACCGGCGAGGGCGATAACGGCAAGACCGGCACCGATGAACTTGGCGGCTTGAGGATCCATAGTACTCTCTTCCTCTAGGTAAGGGTGAACTTGTTGGAACTGTTGGTGAACTAGGGTCCGGCGATCGTCAGGCGCTGCTTAGTGCAGTTCCAGGGCGTCGCGGATGTACAGGCAGGTCAGGATCGAGAAGACGTAGGCTTGCAGGAAAGCCACCAGGAACTCGAAGCCGGTCAGGGCGACGTTGATCGCCAGCGGGACGAGGCCGGTGACGAAGCCCAGCGCGCCCATGCCGCTGATCATCATGACCGTGAAGCCGGCAAAGACCTTCAGCATCGTGTGACCCGCCATCATGTTGGCGAAAAGTCGGATCGAGAGGCTGACGGGGCGCATCACGTAGGAGATCACTTCGATCGGGATGAGGATCGGAGCGAGCGCGATCGGAGCGCCATGCGGCATGAAGAAGGAGAAGAAGTGCAGGCCGTGCTTCATCAGGGCCAGGATGGTCACGAACACGAACACCGTTGCCGCCAGCGCGAACGTCACGATGATGTGGCTGGTGAAGGTGAAGGTGTACGGGATCATGCCGATCATGTTGCCGATCAGCACGAACATGAAGATCGAGAACACGAACGGGAAATAGGGGCGGGCGTCGTGGCCGGCGTTGTCGCGCACCAGGTTCGCGACGAACTCGTAGAACATCTCGGCCAGCGACTGCAGGCGGCCCGGAACCATCGACTTGTTCGCCACGCCCATGACCAGCAGGGCGTAGATCGCCGCCACGGCCACGACCATGAAGAAGGCCGAGTTCGTGAAGGACACGTCGTAGCCGCCGAGCACGATCTGGAACAACGGGTTGATTTGGAACTGGTGCAGCGGATCCAAGGTCGTCCTCGCTCAGTGTGCGTCGCCGTCTTGGCGCTCGTTGTCGTCCCCAGTGGGCCGGCGGTAGCCGGCGGCGATGCCGAAGCCTGTGACGGCCCGGTAGACGTTCAGGACTCCCGCCGCAGCCCCCAGGAAGAACATGACGATCAGTCCCCAGGGCGCGGTGCCGAGCCAGCGATCGAGCAGAAGCCCGCCGCCGACGCCGACGATCATGGCGGCGACCAGTTCGGTCCCGATGCGCCAGGCGGTGGCGAGAGCGCCCTGCGGCGGACGGTGGTATTTGCTACCGGGTCCGCCCGACCAGCCGCGTTGTCCCTCACGCGCCTTGCGCAACCGGGCTTCGAGGTCATCCAAGGGATCGGGGGGCGATTTGTTGTTCATTCCGCCTCTCAATCACTCTTGGCTCGCAGCCATGCGAAAGCGGCGAGACCATACGGGCGGGGCGTTACCCTGTCAAGTCGCAAAACCTGTGGTGTAAGCCTTTGAAAAATAAAGAAAAGAGCCGAAAACTCGCGGATTTTGCCGCGCTGCGGCGCGTTGTCCCGCTCCAGCATGCGAAAAAACCCGGTGGTATGACCGCTTTTCAGGGCTTTTTCGCCGCTTTTCACCCGGTCCGGGGCCGGTCCGCCCCACTCAGCCCGCAATACGGGGCGACAGATCCTGTGCGATCTTGTCGGCGGTGGTGCCGCCGGGATACACCCCGACGAACTTCCCATCCGGCCCCATCAGGTAAATAAAGCTGGAGTGATCCATCAGGTAGTCATCGGCTTTTCCATCCTTTTGCGGTGCTTTGGCATAATAGACGCGATAGGCGCGCGCCGCCTCCCGCACCTGCTCCGGCGTGCCGGTCAGGCCGACCAGCCGGGGGTGGAACAGGCTCACATAGTCCTTCATGTGCGCCACAGTGTCGCGGTCCGGGTCGATCGTGATGAAAATCGGCTGGACCTGCTCCGATTTCGGCCCCAACTGGTCGAGCGCCTGGGTCATCACCCCAAGTTCGGTCGGGCAGACGTCCGGGCAATAGGTATAGCCGAAATAGATCAGCATATACTTGCCGCGGAAATCGGCGTCGGTGATCGACTTGCCGGTTTGATCGGTCAGCGTGAAGGGACCGCCGATCGGCACTGCGGACTTCGTTCCGCTTTCCACCGTGGTGGCGGCGTTGCGCACCTGCCACCAGGCGATACCGGCGGACACGGCGATGGCGAGGACGGAGGCGGCGGCGATGCGCAGGAGACGTGTCTTCATGGTCCGTCAGGAATGGGGCCGTCCGCGACCCAGGTCAAGGGGCGAGGTCAAGGGGCGAGGTCAAGGGGGCGCGGCGCCATTGCGCAGCCGATGCTCCGGTCAGGCCGCCTTCGCCGCCACCGCCGTCGCCGCCTTCGCCTCCATGCCGCGGCCGGTTGCCGCCAGATGCTCGCCGATCCGCTTGTCGGCGCGCTGGATATGTTCGAACAGCCATTCGCGCAGCAGCGCCAGCAGTTCGTCCGCCACGGAGTCGCCGGCATCCAGACGGCGGCGCAATTCGCCGGCACGGGTGCGCAGCGCCTCGTGCTGGGCCTTGTGGGCCGTGGTGCCGGGATAGCCGCACTGGTCCATCAGTCGTTCCTCCTGCTCGAAATGCAGGACGGTGTAGGCCAGCAGCCGGCCGACGGCGTCGCCCAATGCCCGGCGATTGCCGCCCTCCCGCCCCGCCGGTCCGGCCTTGGCCTGCTGTGCGAGAGCGGCCGCCTCGTTCATCAGCGCGATCAGGATCATGTGGTCCGTGTCGATCGCCTCCTCACCCACCGCAAGGCCTTCCGTCCAGGGCATGAACAGCTCCGACCCTTCCGAAGGCGCGTCATGCAGGGCGGTGAGCGGCGCGGAGTTGATCGCCCCGACATTGACCAGGAAGGCATCGACCATGCCGCGCAGCCCCTGTGCCTGCCGTGACAGACCACCGGCGGCCTCCAGCAGGGCGTCGGCCGACCGTTCGGTCTCCAGGGCCGCGTCGGACACCGCGTCGATGCTGGTGGAGACCTGCCGGGTGCCCTCCGCCGCCTCGCCGGCGCTGCGGGCGATCTCGCCGGTGGCGGCGCCCTGCTGCTGGACCGCGGTGGCGATGGAGGTGCCGATCTCGTCGCTGCGGGCGACGATGGCGCCGATCTCGTGGATCGCGACGACGGCGGCACGCGTCGCCTCCTGCACGTCGCCGATATGGCGTGCAATCTCCTCGGTGGCCTTGGCGGTCTGGTTGGCCAGCGTCTTCACCTCGCCGGCGACCACGGCGAAGCCCTTGCCCATCTCGCCCGCTCGCGCCGCCTCGATGGTGGCGTTCAGGGCCAGCAGGTTGGTCTGCCCGGCGATTCCGGCGATCAGGTCGGCGACCTCGCCGATCTTGCGGGCGGCCTGACCCAGCCCGTCGATCCGCTCGCCCGCCTTCTGCGACGCCTCCACCGCCTGGGTGGAGATGGCCGAGGAGGTCACCACCTGCTCGCCGATCACGGCGATGGAGCCGGTCAGCTGCTCCGCCGCCGACGCGACGGTCTGCACGCTGCTGGAGGCCTGCTGCGAGGCGCTGGCGACGGAGGTCGCCTCGCGCCGGTTGCGGTCGGCGGTGGCCGACAGGGCGCGGGCGGTGGTCTCCAGCGTGCCGACGGCGCTGCCGACGGTGCGGATCGTCTCGGCGATGGTGGCGTCGAAGCGGTCGGTCAGCCGTTTCAGCGCTTGGGCGCGCTGATCGGTCACGCGATGCTCGATCTTCTGCCGGTCCCAATGGCGGGCGAGGTCGATCTGTTGGACGCGGAAGACCTCGACCGTGCGGGCCATCGCGCCGATCTCGTCGCCGCGGTCCAGGCCGGGCACGGCGACCGCGCTGTTGCCGCCGGCCAGATCCTGCATGACGCGGCCCAGCCCGTCCAGCGGCCGGACGATTGCGCGGCTGACCAGCAGGGCGAGCAGCACGGCGGCAAGCGCGATCAGCAGCCCCGTCCCGGCCAGCCGCAGCGCGGCCTGGCGGAAGGCGACGTCGACGTCGTCGATGTAGATGCCCGACCCGATCAGCCAGCCCCAGGGGGTGAAACCCTTGACATAGGACAGCTTCGCCACCGGCTGCGCCGATCCCGGCTTGGGCCAGAGATAGTCGACGAAGCCGGCGCCGTCGGCCTTCACAACCCGGACGAACTCCTGGAACAGCAGCTTGCCGTTGGGATCGGCGTTGCGCGACACGTCGGTGCCGTCCAGCTCCGGCTTGATCGGATGCATGATCATGCGCGGGGCGAGGTCGGTGATGAAGAAATACTCGTCGCCATCGTGGCGCAGAGCCTTGAGAGCGATTTTCGCCTGTGCCTGAGCCGCGGCACGGGGGAGGGTGCCGGCGCGTTCCTGCGCCTCGAAATGGGCGATCAGGCTGTGGGCGACCTCGACGACGTTGCGGGTCTTGTCCTGGCGATCGGCCATCATCTCGGCGCGCAGGCCCATCAGGCTGACCGCGGCGATCAGAACCAGCCCGAGGCCGGCCGCGGCCAGGATCAGTGCGATCTTGCCCTTGATGCTGATGCGTTCGAACAAGGCAACGGTCACGGCGGCAACCCCTTCGGCAACGAAACGGCGATGTCCATAAAATTTTCGGGACTTTTTGCCGGATCGGGGCTGCTCGTCAAGCGCTAATGTTCGTATATCTTACGTTTCGTTCAACGGAATGTCATTATTGCAACCATAGTGGGGTGTGCCCGGCGAAGGCCGGCTTGCAGGCTGCCGGGAGATGCGGCGACCGCAGCTCCCGCGCAACCACAGGACGATCCCGGAGGATCAGAGGACCGTCAGCATGCTGGCGACCAACGGGTGGCGGACGATGTCCTTTTCCGTCAGGCGGGCGACGGCGATTCCCTCCACCGCCTCCAGCCGGCGGGCGATGTCGGCCAGCCCGGACAGGTTGTCCAGCAGGTCGGTCTGGTCGGGGTCGCCGGTCAGCACCATGGTGGAATGCCAGCCCAGCCGGGTCAGCAGCATCTTGATCTGGGCATAGGTGCAGTTCTGCGCCTCGTCGATCACCACGAAGGCATTGTTCAGGGTGCGGCCGCGCATGAAGCCGACCGGGGCGATCTCGATGGTGCCGTCGGCCATCATGGTGCGCAGCCGCTTGGACCCCAGCCGGTCGGTCAACGCGTCGTAGAGCGGGCGCAGGAAGGGCGCCATCTTCTCATGCATGTCGCCGGGCAGATAGCCGATGCTCTCTCCCGCCTCGATGGCCGGGCGGGACAGGACGATGCGGTCGACGCTGCCCGATTCCAGAGCCTCCACCGCCGACGAGATGGCGATGTAGGTCTTGCCGGTGCCCGCCGGACCCAGCGCCACCACCAGATTGTGCGTCTTGATGGCGTCCATCAGAAGCTTCTGGTTGGGGTTCTGCGGCTTCACCTTGCGGAGATAGCTCTGGTCGCGGCGATCCTCGTTCCCACCGAGCGGGTCCCAGCCGAAAGCGGCGGGGGCGTTCATACCGGGGAAAAGCGGGTGGACGGTGGAGTCGTCCGCCGCAGCGATGCCTTTGCTCGAACGCTTGGCCATGTCGCATCTCCTCGAATGGTGGGGGGGGAGCCAAACCCTGGAACAGGGTTTCCGGGCACAAAAAAGCCTCCCGCAGGGGGGAGGCTCGATCGGTCGCATGGATGCGCGGTGATGGGTGCTTCGCCGGGCACTGCGGCCGGATGGCGTGCCGGGTCCGGACATGCCGGTGCGGGCCGACGGGGGAGGTGCTCTATGGGCGAAACAAGGTGCAAGAGAACCTCGTCGTCGGTGAAAGCCACGCAACCTGACTGTACCGGTCATAACGCGCGGCGTCAGGCAAAATTGCGGCCGACGCAAAATATTCATACCAGATGTGGTGTGGGTGCCGCAGGAAAGCCGTCAGAGCGGGCTTGGTAACCCTTTCCGCCGAGCCGGACCGGCCGCGGGATAGCCTTCCGGCGGAGGCGGCCGAAAGGCTTTGCCGCTGTCGCGGGCTTTCATTACTATGGTCGGTCACGGGGGAAATCGAAAGTCATGTTGCAACCCTGGCCTGTCCACCGCGGTGGCGGGCTGCGATTCCGGATCGTCGCTTCGGGCGACGGCCGGGGAGGGTGGTCGTTTGTCCCGCGGCAGGCGGCGGCGCGGCTTTCGATTGTCATCCCGGCGGACGGGGAAACTCTTGAATCCGACCGGTGTGGACGGCTAGAAGGCGCTGATTGGCTGGCTCGATGCCGGTGCTGCGCGACGGCGGCTCTGGGGCGGTTGCGGGCTACGGGTGAACCGGAAGCACGGCACGAGGCGGCAGGAACGAACGGGAAGGCTACGGTGAGCAGCGCCAGTCAGGTCGCCGAACGGGATGCGCCGTTCCAGTTGCGTGGCAACTCCTTCACCATGATGGTGCTGAAGGTTTTCGCCCCGACATCGCCGGATTTCTTCACCCAGCTGAACGTCAAGGTGCGGCAGGCACCCAACTTCTTCCGCAATGCGCCGGTCGTGCTGGATTTCGACGACCTGCCGGAAAGCATCGTCTTCGATCTGGGCGCCTTCGTGTCGCAGGTGCAGGCGCTGCAACTGTTGCCGGTCGGCTTCCAGGGCGGGCCGCAGCCGGTGCGCGAGGCGGCGATGACCGTCGGGCTGACGCCGATGCCGTCGGGCCGCGCCGCCAAGCTGGAAGAGGTGGTGAAGGCCCCCGATCCGCGGCAGCAGGATCCGCACCAGCAGGGGCAGACGCCGATCCCGGCGCCGCAGGTGCTGATCGAGGTCGTCCACCGCCCGACCGTGGTGGTGACCGAGCCGGTGCGCTCCGGCATGCGCGTCTATGCCGAGAAGACCGACCTGATCGTTACCAGCTCCGTCTCTCCGGGGGCGGAGCTGCTGGCCGACGGAAACATCCATGTCTACGGCGCGTTGCGCGGCCGGGCGCTGGCCGGATTCTCCGGCGACGGCAACGCCCGCATCTTCTGCCACAGTCTGGAGGCGGAGGTGCTATCGGTCGCAGGCAATTATCGTGTCAGCGAAGACATCGGCAGTGACTTTTACAAGAAAGCCGTGCAGGTTTTCCTGCGCGACGGCGTCCTCAGCATGGACCTGCTGAAGACCGCCTGAAAGCTGAAGCGACGGAATCTTGTCCGGAGAGGACAATCTTCGGACGGTGTTTGGTATCGGTGACGGCAACTTTGGGATTATGGGAGAGGCTCCGTTGAGCAAGATCATCGTCATGACCTCCGGCAAGGGCGGTGTCGGCAAGACGACCTCGTCCGCGGCCTTTGCGACCGGGCTGGCGCTTCGCGGCTTCAAGACGGTCGTCATCGACTTCGACGTTGGCCTGCGCAACCTTGACCTGGTGATGGGTTGCGAGCGCCGGGTGGTCTTCGACTTCATCAACGTCATCAACGGCGAAGCGAAGCTGAACCAGGCGCTGATCAAGGACAAGCGGATCGAGAACCTGTACATCCTCCCGACCTCGCAGACGCGCGACAAGGACGCGCTGACCCGCGAGGGGGTGGAGAAGGTGCTGAACGAGCTGTCGAAGGAATTCGACTACATCCTGTGCGACAGCCCGGCCGGCATCGAGCGCGGCGCCCTGATGTCGCTCTATTTCGCCGACCACGCGATCATCGTCACCAACCCGGAAGTATCGTCGGTGCGCGACAGCGACCGCATCCTGGGCGTGCTGAACTCGCGGTCCCGCCGGGCGGAACAGGGGCTGGAGCCGGTGACGCAGCAGCTGCTGCTGACCCGCTACGACCCGGAGCGCGTCGAGCGTGGCGAGATGCTGAAGGTCGACGACGTGCTGGAAATCCTGGCGATCCCGCTGCTCGGCGTCATTCCGGAAAGCCAGGCGGTGCTGCGCGCCTCCAACGTCGGCATGCCGGTGATCCTGGACGAGGTCTCCAACGCCGGGCTCGCCTATTCGGATGCGGTCGGCCGCTTCCTGGGCGAGGACATCGAGCATCGCTTCGTCACCCCCCAGAAGAAGGGCCTGTTCAGCCGGCTCCTGCGGAGGAGCGCATGAGCATCTTCAACTTCTTCCGCGCGGCCCCGCGCGCGTCGGCCGTCCAGGCCAAGGAGCGTCTGCAGATCGTCATGGCGCACGAGCGCGCCGGGCGCAGCGGACCCGACTATCTGCCGATGCTCCAGCAGGAACTGCTGGCGGTCATCGCCAAATACGTCAACATCGACGAGAACAAGGTCGAGGTGAAGCTCGACCGCGGCGGCGACTGCTCGACGCTGGAGGTCAACATCGAGTTGCCGGCCCGCGAACAGGCCAAGGCCGCGGCGGCCGCCAAGCCGGCGGAAAAGCCGGCCGGCAACGACGATGCGGCGGGCAAGCGTGCGGCCGGCAATGCCGGCGCGAAGAAGCGCATTTGAGCGGACCCGGCGTTCGTCTCCCTGAAATTTCCTTGGCGAAATCCCTCCGGCGTCACCGCGCCGGGGGGATTTTGCTTTCCGGGGAGACGATGGTGCGGCGCGGAGTCGCGATGCGGCATCGGGCATAGGCCGTCCCTGATCCTCCGTCCGGGTTTACGGCCGGGCGAGGACGGGGTATCAACAGGGATACACCGCTCGAAAGCCCAATGGCTCCAAAGGCCTGTTGCGGGCGGCGAGGGTGGACCGACCACGGGACAAGAGGGTGCATATGTTCCTCGATTGCTCGTCGCTGCTCGCCGAGAACCCGCCGCGGCCGTCGAACGGGATTGCGGTCACGGACATCGACGGCGACGGCGCCTTCGAGCTGGTCGTGGCCGGCTACCACGCTGCCAACCTCGTCCTGAAATGGGTCGACGGCCGTCTGGTCGACATCGCCACCCCGCTGATCGCCGATCCCTCCAGTCCCGCCATGGGGCTGGCCGCCGCCGACATCGACGGCGACGGGCGGGAGGAGCTTTACGTCGTCAACTGCGACCGCGTTACCGGTGCCAAGGACATGGCCGACCGGCTGTTCGCCTGTTTCGGTAAGCATTGGCTCGACCTGTTCGCCCAGGCGGAGAATGCCGGGGCGGCCAACCACACGGCCGCCGGCGCGGTGGCTGCGCTCGACCGCTGGGGGCATGGCCGCTACGGCTTTCTGGTGGCGACCGACGGCGGGCCGTTGCGCCTCTATGAGCTGACCCGGCGCGGCCGGCTGGAGGATGGGGCGGAGGAGGCCGGTCTGGACTCCATCGGGGCGGCCCGCGGCGTCACCACCCTGCCCATCGTCTCAGACCATATGGACGTGGTGACGGTCAACGACGGCGGACCCAACCAGCTGTTCCGCAATTTGGGCGACGGCAATTTCGAGGAGATCGCCGAGGAGCGCGGCATCGTCGATTCGCGCCCCTCCGGACGCGCGGTCGTGGCGCTGGACGTCGACGGCGACGGGCTGTTCGATCTGGCGGTCGGCACCTGGGACGGGGCGCAACGCCTGTTCCATCAGCGCATGGGCGGCGCCTTTGTCGAAGCGGCCGGCGCCGATCTGTCGATGCCCGGCCGCATCTTCACCGTCGTCGCCGCCGATTTCGACAATGACGGCTATGAGGAGCTGTTCTTCCACGCCCATGGCGAGCCCAACCGCCTGTTCGGCTGGCGCAACGACCAGTGGCAGGAGCTGGAGTTGGGCGACGCGGCGGAGCCGAAGGGGCTGGGCACCGGCGCGGTCGCGGCCGACATCGACGGCGACGGCCGGCTGGAGCTGGTGCTGGCGCACGGTACCGCCCATGGCGGGCCCGATGCCGTGGCGCAACCGCTGTCCATCTACCGCCCGGCCGCCTCGCACAATGGCTGGCTGCGCGTGCAGCCGCTGACCCCCTACGGCGCACCGGCCCGCGGCGCCGTGGTCAGTCTGACCGCCGGCGGGCGCCGGCAGCGCCGGGTCGTCAGCGCCGGGTCCGGCTATCTCTGCCAGGGCGAGCCGGTCGCGCATTTCGGGCTGGGCGCGCTGCATGAGGTGGAGCAGGTCGAGGTGCGCTGGCCCGACGGCACGGTGGTCACGGTGGACAACCCGCCCGCCGGCCGGCTGCTGACCATCCCCTATCCGCCGGAGTAGGCGGATTTCATCCTACCGGATGATGGTCACCCAAATATTTCGGCACCGCAATGGGTAGGGTCTTTCCTGATAGCTTCCGTCACATTAAAGTGCAATTCGTTGCGGTACTCGCAGTGCGGGAGATCGCGCGGCATGTCGATCCGGAAATAATCCGGTTCTGCCGCCCGGTCCGCGCCGCAAGCGGACGCATGCAGGACCGCGCGGGTCCGGGAAGCGGGAGACCGGAAGGCACATGGCACGACGCGACGTCCCCCTGACGGGGGTGGAACGCTTCTTCGACCCGGATGAAGTCATCGTTTCCAAGACCGATCTGAAGGGGCGGATCACCTACGCGAATCGGGTTTTCCAGCGGGTCGCCGGCTATGAGGAGGCCGACCTGATGGGCGCCCCCCATTCCATCGTCCGCCATCCCGACATGCCGCGCTGCGTGTTCAAGCTGCTGTGGGACACGCTGGCGGCGGGGAAGGAGATCTTCGCCTATGTGGTCAACCGGGCCCGCAACGGCGACCATTACTGGGTCTTCGCCCATGTCACGCCCAGCTTCGACGCCGAAGGTCGGGTGATCGGCTATCACTCCTCCCGCCGGGTGCCGGAACGGTCGGCGCTGGACAAGGTGATCCCGCTCTACCGCCAGCTTCTGGACATCGAGAACAGCCATGCCGACCGCAAGAAGGGGATGGAGGCGGGCTTCGCCGCCGTCCTCGCCCTGCTGGCGGAGAAGGGGATCGGGTATGACGAATTCGTCTTCTCCCTCTAAGTCGTCCTCCCCCAAGGCGTCTTCGCTGACGCGGGCCGGCGGCCTTGCGGTGCTGGGCGGGGTGGCGCTGGCGGCGTTGCTGACGGTCGACCTGCTGGGTATCGGCGGGCTTGCCCTGCGCGCCGGGCTTGCCCTGGCCGGGCTGGCGGCGCTGGGCGGGGCGTTGCTGTTCCTGCGCCGCGCCTGTGCGGTGGTGGAGCAGCTGACCCGGGTGAACCGCGCGATCTCCGCCGGCGATTTCGAGGCGCGGGTGATCGGCATCCGCGAGGGCGGGGCGCTGGGCGAGCTGATGCATGCCACCAACGACGCCATCGACCGCACCGACGCCTTCGTGCGCGAGGCGACCGCCTCCATGCACGCGGTGTCCGAACACAAATATTTCCGCCGGATCGTTTTCCGCGGCATGCAGGGCGGCTTCCTGCACGCCAGCCGCACGATCAACGCGGCGACGGAGAGCATCTCGCAGAAGGTGGCGGGCTTCGCCGGCGTGACCCAGCGCTTCGAAGGCCAGATCCAGAGCGTGTGCAGCGAGGTGGCCGACACCGCCCACCAGCTGGAGGTCTCCGCCCGCACCATGGAGACGGACGCGACCCAGGCCACCGGCAAGGCGTCGTCGGTCGCGGCGTCCGCCGCCCAGACCGGCAGCAATGTCGGCAGCGTCGCCGCCGCGACGGAGGAACTGTCCGCCTCCATCGCCGAGATCGCGCGCCAGATCGGCGAGGTCGCCCAGGTCGCGGAAAACGCGGCGGGCGAGGCCGAGCGCTCCAACGCGCTGGTCGGCAACCTGTCCGGCGCCGCGCGGACGGTGGGCGACGTCATCACCCTCATCAACGACATCGCCAGCCAGACCAATCTTCTGGCGTTGAACGCCACCATCGAGGCGGCCCGCGCCGGCGAGGCGGGGAAGGGATTCGCCGTCGTGGCGCAGGAGGTGAAGCGGCTGGCCGACCAGACCGCCAAGGCCACCGGCGACATCGCCGCCCAGATCGCCGGCATCCAGTCCTCCACCGACGAGGCGGTGGGCGCCATCGTCGGCATCGGCCGCACCATCCAGTCGATCAACCAGATCGCCGCCGGCATCAGCGCCGGGATCGAGCAGCAGGGCTCCGCCGTGCGCGAGATCGTCGTCAACATGGAACAGGCCGCCGCCGGCACCCGTGCGGTGTCCGACGATATCCGCGAGGTCACCGACGCCGCCGGCCGCACCAGCGGCACCGCGCACGAGGTGTTCGCCGCGTCCGAACGCATGGCCGCCGAGGCCGACCGCCTGACCCGAGAGGTCCAGCGTTTCCTGGATGAAATGCACCGCGTGGCCTGACGGCTTTTCCGCAGTGCATTTCCCGTGGTGCAGTGATGCGCTCCGCATCAACTGCCCGGCGAATGTGCACAGCATGTGCACGGGATTTTGCAATGCGGAATTGATCTGGCGTGTTCCTGCTCAGATAAGAATTTTTATTGCGAATTTGCGGAGAATTCGTGTTACGTGTCCGCAACATGGATGCCGCGCCCATGGCAAGTTCGCAACCTGTTGAGCAACCCGTCGCCAGCATGCCTGCTGTTTCAGCAGCTTAACCGTACAACTCCCCCGAAATGCCGGATGGCGTCATGCCCTCTGCGGCCAAGCGCCGCGGAAACCGGGAGGGTGGGCCGTTCACGGGGCGCCGGCGACCGTTGGCACGGCTTTTGATTTGGAGGATGCAGGGACGGTCATGACGGGGGACAAGACGATGAGCATGGCGGGCACCGATCTTTTCGAGCTGTCGCGGGGCGTGCTGGATGTTGCGTCGAAGAAGGTGTCCTTGATCGAGGACATCACCCGGCGCACCAAGATGCTGGCCATGAACGCCCTGATCGAGGCGGCGCGGGCCGGCGACGCCGGACGCGGCTTCGCCGTCGTCGCCAACGAGGTGTCGGAGATCTCGACCCAGGTCAACAGCATCACCAAGGAGCTGCGGTCGGAGATCGTCGCCCGCGTCGACCATCTGACCACCACCGGCAGCGCCATGGTGCAGGAGATGCACGGCAAGCGGCTGGCCGACCTGTCGCTCAACATGATCGAGATCATCGACCGCAACCTGTATGAGCGGTCCTGCGACGTGCGCTGGTGGGCGACCGACAGCGCGGTGGTCGATTGCGCCGCCGACCCGACGGAGGAGGCGCGCCGCCATGCCTCGCGCCGGCTGGGCGTGATCCTGGAATCCTACACCGTCTATCTCGACCTCTGGATCGCCGACCGCAACGGCAACGTCATCGCCAACGGCCGGCCGGACCGCTATCCCGGTGCGCGCGGCGCCAACGTGTCGGACGAGCCGTGGTTCCGGCAGGCGCTGGCCACCCGCAACGGCGGCGAGTTCACCGTCGGCGACGTCGCCCGCAACCGCAGCCTGGACGACCGCGTCGTCGCCACCTATGCGACCGCGATCCGCCGCGACGGCGAGGCGGACGGCGACGCCATCGGCGTGCTCGGCATCTTCTTCGACTGGGAACCCCAGGCTGCCGCGGTGGTCGAGGGCGTGCGGCTGGAAGCCGGGGAGCGCGAGAAGTCGCGGTGCCTGCTGCTCGACGCCCGCCATCGGGTGATCGCCTCGTCCGACGGCCGCGGCCTGCTGACCGAGACCGTGCCGCTGCGCCGCAGTGCCTCCACCATGGGCCACTACATCGACGACAAGAACCGGCTGGTCGGCTATGCGCTGACTCCCGGCTACGAAACCTACAAGGGGCTCGGCTGGTACGGCGTCATCATTCAGGACCGGTGATCCTGCCGACTTGACTGTCGCCTTCGGGAACGGGGCCGGGATACACTCCCGGCCCTGTTCCGTTTCGGGGTTCGCGATCATGTCCGCCCAGCAACTGACCGTCCGTCGGGAGACCTTTCCCATCCGCGGCGCCTTCCGCATCTCGCGCGGGGCCAAGACCGAAGCCGCGGTGGTGGTGGCGGAGGTGACCGACGGCCCCCACCGCGGCCGCGGCGAATGCGTGCCCTATGCCCGCTATGGCGAGAGCGTCGAGGGGGTCGTCGCCGCGCTGGAGGCGATGGCCGACGCGGTGGCCGGCGGGCTGGACCGCGACTCGCTGGCCCGGCAGATGCCGCCGGGCGCCGCCCGCAATGCGCTGGACTGCGCCCTGTGGGACCTGGAGGCCAAGCGCAGCGGCGTGCCGGCCTGGAAGCTCGCCGGGCTGACCGAACCGCCGGGACCGCTGGTCACCTGCTACACGCTGAGCGTGGACGAACCCGAGGCGATGGCTGCCGCGGCCCGCGAGCGGGCGCCGCGCCATCCGCTGCTGAAGATGAAGCTGACGGGGGAGGGCGATCTCGACCGCGTCCGCGCCGTCCGCGCTGCCGCCCCCGCCGCCCGGCTCGTTGTCGACGCCAACGAGGGCTGGACGCTGGACCAACTGCACCAGTTCGCCCCGGTGCTCGCCGGGCTGGGCGTCGAGATGATCGAGCAGCCGCTGCCGGCCGGCCAGGACGAGGCGTTGCGCGGTGTCGACTGCCTGGTGCCGCTGGGTGCCGACGAGTCCTGCCACGGGCTGGAGTCGCTGGAACGTCTGCGCGGGCTCTACCGGGTGGTGAACGTCAAGCTCGACAAGACCGGCGGCCTGACCGAGGCGCTGGCGATGACCCGCGCCGCCCACGCCATGGGCTTCGGGGTGATGGTCGGCTGCATGGTGGCGACCTCGCTCGCCATGGCGCCGGCGATGCTGGTGGGGCAGGGCGCGCGCTACGTCGACCTGGACGGCCCGCTGCTGCTGGCCCGCGACCGCGAGCCGGGGCTGGTCTATGACGGTGCGGTGGTCCAGCCGCCGGTCGCGGAACTGTGGGGGTAGGTCTCGGCTGGCGATGCCCCCTCCCTAACCCTCCCCCTCTTCGAGGGAGAGGGGACTGCCGCCGCTTTTACAAATTGACCCTCTCCCGCTGGAAGCGGGGGAGGGAGGGACCCGCGGCGAAGCCGTGGGAGGGAGGGGGCACCCGAAGATTCCCCCTCACGCCCCCTGCACATAAGGCGGCGGCGGGGTGCCCACCGACGCCGGCACATAGGGCGCATCGGCCATCCCATTCACCTTCGCGGCCATGACGAAGTCGTTCTCGTGCAGGCCCCTGATCTTGTGGGTCCAGAAGGCGACCGAGCAATGGCCCCAGCCGTAGCGGATTTCGGCATGATGGCCTTCCGCTTCGCAGAGGTCGCCGACCTGGACGGCGAAGGCCTGGGCCTGGGCGAAGTCCGGAAACTTGAAGTCGCGTTCGATGCGGTCGGGATCCTCCTTCAGGACCCAGCCCGGCACCTGCACCAGATAGGAGGCGGCCATCGCCCGGTCCATCGGCGGTATCCCGCCGCGGCAGGGCTCGCAGGTCTTGCCCGCCAGTTCCTGCGTCGTCGGTGCTTGCGGTGTCATCCCGATCTCTCCCTTGTTGGTAGGCTGTTGTTGGTG
This sequence comes from Azospirillum sp. Sh1, assembly GCF_008365135.1. Taxonomy (NCBI): domain Bacteria; kingdom Pseudomonadati; phylum Pseudomonadota; class Alphaproteobacteria; order Rhodospirillales; family Azospirillaceae; genus Azospirillum; species Azospirillum sp. Sh1. Next base: position 181,369 of record NZ_VTTK01000003.1, read on the forward strand.
GGCTGGACGGTCTGGGCTAGAACCTCACCGCCTACAAGCTTGGGGTCGGGCCGATGCTACGGCAAGCCCGGCTCCCCGACTGCACCCATCGCCGGAAATTTGGGAAGCGATCCGATGACAGAGCTGCGCACCGACATGCCCTTCGCCGACTATCAGTATCCGACCAAGCCGGTGGACGGACCACGGCTCGCCATCGTCGGCGAGGCGCCGGGGGCGGAGGAGGCGCGGCAGGGCACCCCCTTCGTCGGCCGCAGCGGCAAGCTGCTGGACGAATCGCTGGCCGCCGTCGGCATCGAGCGGGCGGAATGCCTCGTCGCCAACGTCTTCCGCTACCAGCCGCCGGGCAACAAGGTCGGGCATTTCTTTTCCTCGCGCGCCCGCGCCCGCAAGGAGGGTCGGGAGATCGACGAGAGCTGGGGCGCCTTCGGCACATCCGACCGGCTGCTCGCCGAATTCGCCGGCGAGATCGAACATCTGCGCGCCACCCTGGCCGACTACCGCCCGTCGGTGATCGTGGCGCTCGGCCGCACCCCGACCTGGGCGCTGACCGGCGAGAACGGCATCCTGCAGCTGCGCGGCAAGGTGCTGCCCTGCCGCCTGCTGGAGGGGGTGGAGGTGGTGCCGACCTTCCACCCCAGCTATCTGCTGCGCGGCCAGCTGGTGGAGCAGCCGACCTTCCTGGCCGATCTGCGGCTGGCCGTCTCGCGGCTCACTCGTTAGGAAGCAGCCGCCAGATCGTCGTTTCGCGCGCTTCCCGGTCCTCCAGCTCCAGCGAGGTCGGGACGGTGTAGGTCGCCACCTTCTCGATCCCGCCGGCGGGGGCATAGGCGCGGCCGGGATCGCCCAACAGCACCAGCGTGCCGGTCGCGGCGACCTCGCGCAGCCATGCCGTGACCCGCTCCGCCATCGGCTTCTCGTAGCAGACGTCGCCGGCCAGAACCACGTCGATGCCCGGCAGGGGGCGGCCGACCAGATCGGCGCTGACCGGCTTGACCTCCACCCCGTTGGCCTCGGCGTTCAGCGCGATGGCGGCGAGCGAGAAGCGGTCGATGTCGCAGGACTGCACCCGCGCCGCCCCAGCCTTCATGGCGGCGATGCCGACCAGCCCGGTGCCTGCGGCAAAATCGAGCACGGACTTGCCGGCCACCAGCTCCGGCCGGTCGAGCAACAGCCGCGCCACAGCTTGCCCCCCCGGCCAAGCGAAAGCCCAGTACGGCGGTGGCAAATTCGTGGCGGCCAAGGTCTCCTCGGTCGCCTCCCAGAGTGGCGTGACCTCGGTGGCAAGATGAAGCTTGATTTCCGGCAACAGCGGAGTGGTCGTCAGCGTCGTGTTGTCGCGGACGAAATCTGGCGGGGATGCATTGTTCATACGAGGATTCCCAAGGGACTCCGCTGTTGGGGGGAGGGCGGTCGATGGCTTTTGAATGTTACATAATTCAAACGGTGTAGACACAGCTGCGAACCCGTGTTACCCGTTCTGCCAAGGGGAAAACAGAGGGATTGGGGGAGTCATGCGGCAGAGGGGAACCGCCATCGGCCTTTCGTTTGCGGCTTTGATCGCGCTCAGCCCCCTTACCGTGTCGACGGCTGCCGCACAAGACGGCGATTGCGTGCGCACGGTCCGCTCCATCTCCGATTTCACCATTCGCGGCGACGCCTGGACCTGGTGGGACCATGCCGCCGGCCAGTATGACCGCGAACACCGCCCCGCCGTCGGCTCCGTCCTCGTCTTCAAGCGCACCGGCCACATGCGCCGCGGCCACGTCTCGCTGGTCAGCGCGGTGATCGACCGCCGCACCATCGAGGTCGACCACAGCTGGCTGGATGGCGATGGACTTCGCCGCGGCATGCGGGTGGTCGATGTGTCCCGCAACAACGACTGGTCCGCCGTCCGCGTCTGGCACGAGCCGACCGACCAGCTCGGCCTGCGCGTCTATGCCGCCTACGGCTTCATCATGCCGGAAGGCGAGGACGCACCGCGCGGCGGCCGGATGCTGGATGCCGGCGACCGCGGCATGGACCAGGGCTTCGCCAGCAGCCCGCGCGGCCGCGGCAAGGCCACCGGCCCGCGCATGCTGGAAGCGTCGCTGCACCCGCAGAAGGGCCATGTGGTCTCGGTTCCCGGCCGCAAGCCGCAGAGCCTGCCGGCCACCGCCGTCGCTTCCCTCACCCCGCAGAAGCCGCAGCGCATGGATGTCGCCGTCCTGCCGTCCCGCAAGCCGGCCAGCGCGCATGCCGTTCCGGCCCCGGTGACGGTCGCCGAGGTTCCCCGCACCGTCGCCCCCGGCCGCAAGCCGGGTTCCGGCAACTCCGTTGCCCAGTTGGCCGACACCAGCGGACGCTGATCGGGGCGGATTTCAGGTTTGCAGGGAGGGCGGGGCTTGGCTCCGCTCTTTTTGTTTGTGCGGGAGGAGCGGATTTTAGAGTCTGTTTGAAAAGCCCGTCGGCCAACAATCGACGCCTTTCCATCGTCATTCCCGCGAAGGCGGGAATCCAGCTATTCCACGCTGTTCCCTAGGGGGAAGCCTGGATCCCCGCCTTCGCGGGGATGACGGATCGGGAAAGGGCGGAAGATGATGGACGTTTTCAAACAGGCTTTTACGCCACCTTCCTGATCCGGGTCTCTATATCTTCCCGGCCAGGATCGCCGCCAGCACCAGCCAGCCGAACCAGCGGTTGGACTTGAACTTGTCCAGGCAGTCGCCCTGGTCGTCTGGCCGCCATGTCGCGACCTGCCAGGCCAGTTGCAGGGCGGCAAGCGACAGCACCGGCAGGAACAGCCCGCCCAGCCCGGCCAGACGGCCGGCGACGCCGATGCCGACATAGGTCAGGGTGTAGAAGCCGTAGATCCAGATCTTGCTCTGGTCGCCCAGGCGCAGCGCGGTGGACTTCACGCCGATACGGGCGTCGTCCTCCTTGTCCTGATGGGCGTAGATGGTGTCATAGCCCAGCGTCCAGGCGATGCCCGTCACATAGAGCGCCACCGCCGGCCAGCCGACATCGTTCTGCACCGCCGCCCAGCCCATCAGCGCGCCCCAGTTGAAGGTCAGCCCGAGAAAGGCCTGCGGCCACCATGTGATCCGCTTCATCAGCGGGTAGGTGAAGACCAGCAGCAGCGACAGCACGCCCAGCCCGATGGCGGTCGTCCCCAACTGCACCAGAATCAGCAGCGACACCAGAAGCTGGGCCACCAGGAAGGCCAGCGCCTGACGCACCGACACCTGTCCCGACGGGATCGGGCGGGAGCGGGTGCGCTCCACCATCGCGTCGAACTTGCGGTCCAGGATGTCGTTGACGGTGCAGCCCGCGCCACGCATCAGCACCGCGCCGATCCCGAACAGCGCCATCAGCCAGAGCAGCGAGGGCCAGTCCCGGAAGGGCTGCGGCATGGCCAGCGCCACGCTCCACCAGCAGGGGAACAGCAGCAGCCATGTCCCGATCGGGCGGTCGAGTCGCGCCAGCGTGACATAAGGGCGCAGCCGGGCGGGAATCCGGCGGGTGACCCAGCCATCCCGACGGATGTCGGTGAAACCGGAGTCGGGAAGAGTCGGGCCGGTGGAAGCAGTGGGCATGACGGCGGTGTTTCCGCTGTGCTATGGAGATGTCTGAACAGCAATCATGGCGAAGGTATCGGGCTGCCGCCCGTGCGGCAAGTGCGGCGCACCGCTTGTGACCGGAGTGAAGTCCGGAACCGATGCGGCCAAACACCCGGGCTCAAGCTATGAAAAATTGCAGTTCCAGGACTTGCGCGCGCCAAAATCGCACCAATACTGTTTCTTTATCAAAACTTCAGCGGCCTGCAATCGCAAATGGACATGAGCACAAAACCGGACCGTTTCGCCGTCGTCATCGATGACGAGTCGATCATCTTGGCCGGGATGGAGATCATGCTGGACACCTGGGGCTATCAGGTGCTTGCCGCAGAGGATGTGGAAACCGTCCTGGCGAAGCTGCCCGGCTGTCCGGCGCCGGACGTGATCCTGTCCGATTACCGGCTGCGCGACGGCTGGTCCGGCATCACCGCGGTGAGGGCGGTGCGCGAGGCCTGCGGAGCCGCCGTGCCCGCCATCATCCTGACCGGCGACACCGGGGCCGAACTGATGGCCGCCGCCAAGGCGGATCAGATCCGCATCCTGCACAAGCCTGTCCAGCCCAACGATCTGCGCCGCCAAATCGACGCCCTGATCTCGACGCCCTGATCTCGACTCCATGATCTCTGCCGCCGATCCGCATGTCCGGCGTCTGATCTGCTGACTTGCATCCCCGCGGCCGGCTATAGTCGGCGCCGCCCCGCGGAGACGAAAATCATGGCCGACCCGATCAAGACCCGCCTGTTTGTGGACAGCCCGCTGGCCGAAGGCCAGTCGGTCGGGCTGGATCATGAGCGCGCCCATTTCCTGCGCCATGTCCTGCGGCTGGACCGTGGCGACCCGGTTGCCGTCTTCAACGGCCGCGATGGCGAATGGCGGGCGGTGATCGACGGCTTCGGCAAGGGCTGGTGTTCGCTGACCGTGGCGGAGCAGCGGCGGGAGCAGGACACGACTCCCGACCTTTGGCTTCTCTTCGCCCCGTTGAAGAAGGGCCGCATCGATTTCGTCGCCGAGAAGGCGACCGAGATGGGCGTTTCGCGGCTGTGGCCGGTCTTCACCCGCCGCACCGACCCCAATCGCGTCAACCTCGACCGGTTGCGCGCCAACGCGGTCGAGGCTGCCGAGCAGTGCGAGCGCCTGAGCGTGCCGGAGATGGGCGAGGCGTTGCCGCTGGATCGCGCGCTGGCCGGCTGGCCGGCCGACCGCCGGCTTTACCTGTGTGCCGAGGCCGGTTCCGCCCGCCCAATCGCCGAGGTGCTGCGCGATGCCCCTGCGGGGCCTGCAGCCCTGCTCATCGGGCCGGAGGGGGGCTTCGACCAGTCGGAACTTGACGAACTCGCCAAACTTCCCTTTGTTGTTCCGGTGGGATTGGGTCCGCGCATTCTGCGGGCCGACACGGCGGTGGTGGCGGCGCTGGCTTGCTGGCAGTCCTTGACCGGGGACTGGACTGCCGGGGGAAGCGACCGGCGTCCGCCTTTCCGCGCGCCGATCCCGTAACCGGCCGTCACCCGGCCGATCCTCCGTCCACTTCCCGCGAGAGACTTCATGTCCGCACCCCCGACCACGCGCGGCGAACCCATCACCGACCGCCGCCAGCTTGCGGCCTATCTCGAATCCGGCTGCAAGCCGGCGCCGGACTGGCGCATCGGAACCGAGCACGAGAAATTCGCCTACCGCACCTCCGACCTGCGGCCGCTGCCCTATGACGGGCCGGACGGCATCCGCGAGCTGCTGACCCGCATGACCCGCTTCGGCTGGCAGCCGGTGGAGGAGAAGGGCAACATCATCGCGTTGGTCCAGGACATGGCCAACATCACGCTGGAGCCCGGCGGGCAGGTCGAACTGTCCGGCGCCCCGCTGGAGACCCTGCACCAGACCTGCGCCGAGGTGCACCGCCACCTGCGCCAGGTGAAGGAGGTCGGGGCCGAACTGGGCATCGCCATGATGGGGCTGGGCTTCCAGCCGAAATGGAAGCGCGACGACATCCCCTGGATGCCGAAGGGCCGCTACAAGATCATGCGCGACTACATGCCGAAGGTCGGCTCGCTCGGCCTCGACATGATGACGCGGACCTGCACCGTTCAGGTGAACCTGGATTTCGCGTCCGAAGCCGACATGGTGAAGAAGTTCCGCGTGTCGCTGGCCTTGCAGCCGATCGCGACTGCGCTGTTCGCCATGTCTCCCTTCACGGAAGGCAAGCCGAACGGCTTCCAGAGCTTCCGCAGCCATATCTGGACCGACACCGATCCGGACCGCACCGGCGACATCCCCTTCGTGTTCGAGGACGGCTTCGGCTTTGAACGCTATGTCGACTATCTGCTCGACACGCCGATGTACTTCGTCTACCGCGACGGCGCTTACATCGACGCGGCAGGCCAGTCCTTCCGTGACTTCCTGGAGGGCAGGCTGCCGGCGCTGCCGGGCGAACTGCCGCTGATCACCGACTGGGCCGATCACACCACCACGGCCTTCCCGGAAGCGCGTCTGAAGAAGTATCTGGAGATGCGCGGCGCCGATGGCGGCCCGTGGCGCAGCCTGTGCGCCCTGCCGGCCCTGTGGGTCGGGCTGCTCTACGATCAGGTGGCGCTGGATGCGGCGTGGGATCTGGTGAAGGACTGGACGACGGCCGAACGCGGACATCTGCGTTCCGATGTGCCGCGCTCGGGCCTGCGCACCAGCTTCCGCAGCGGCAATGTCCGTGATGTTGCGCTGGAGATGCTGGCGATCGCCCGCGACGGTCTGGCCCGCCGCGCCCGCAACGACAATTGGGGCGACGACGAGACCCACTTCCTCGACACGCTGCAGGTCATCGCGGAGACCGGCCGCAGCCCCGCCGACGAACTTCTGGAAAAGTTCAACGGCCCCTGGGGCGGCAGCGTCGATCCGGTGTTCAAGGAATACGCGTACTGAGTAAGGGGTGGATGGCTTTGCCGAGGTAAGGCCCCCTCCCTAACCCTCCCCCTCTTCGAGGGAGAGGGGACTGCCGCCGCTCTGCAAATCCACCCTCTCCCGCGAAGCTCTCGCACAAAGCTATGCTTTGTGCTGACGCGACAGGCGGACCATAGGTCCGCTGAGAGCGGGGGAGGGAGGGACCCGCGAAGCGGGAGGGAGGGGGCACACTCAGTGAAAACTCACGCCGCAACCGGCGCATGGGTGATGCAGCTCTTCGAGCACACCTTGGAGCAGCTTTCGCAGCCGATGCAGTTGGCCGCTTCCTTGACCGTCATGATCTTCTTCTCGGCCTCGTCGTCGAAGGCGTCGACGATGTCGCCGTCCTCGGTCAGGCCGATCATGTCGAGCACGCCGCGCCCGCACACCTTGAAGCAGCGGCCGCAGCCGATGCACTGCTTCTGGTCGATGGATTGGACGAATTTCGGGGTCCAGCTCTGACCACCGCGGGTGGTGCCGGTCAGGAACTCAGCCATGGGAATGCTCCTCTCGGGAAAGGGTGCGCCTAAGCCATTCTTGAGAAAATGGAGGGGTTATGCCGTCTCCAGCGCCTTCAGCGCCGCCCGCTTCTCGGTCAGGATCTTGAAGGCGTCATAGGTTTCCTGCGCCACCGTCAGGATGGTCTGCCAATTCTGCGGAAGCTCTTCCGACAAATCGTGCAGATCCATCTTCTTCTGGGTGGCGCGGGCGTTCAGCTTCTTGATTTCGTCCTTCAGGGCGTCGATGTCGCTCATGGTCGTGCTCTCCGGAGGCTCAGAGGTTCGCGACGTCGGGGTATTCCCGGATCAGCGCCACCGCATCCTCGACCAGCTTGGCGCCGTCGGCGGCCAGCTTCTCCAGGCTGGGGAAGCCGAAGCGGTGGACGTCGCGCAAAGTCTTCGACACCACCACCAGCCGGCCGGTGGTCAGGATCATGCGGCCGAAGCCCTCGTGGCTCATTTTCATCATCGGCGAGGCCATCATGCCGGTCTGCTTTTCGACCGTGACGCCGACCGCCTTGTAGAACAGCTCCAGCCGCCACAGCGTGTCGGGGTCGGGATCGCCGATGATCGGGATGGCGGCGCGGGCTTCCTTGTCCAGGATGAAGGGGGCGAGCAGAGCCTCGTCCGGCTTGCCTTCCCAGGCGCCATAGCTGTCCTCGGCACGGAACAGCAGGACCAGCGTCTTCACGAACTGGTCGGCGACGGACACTTCAGCCACATCAGCGCTCTCTGCAGCCATACTCAGACCTCCTCCTCGTCGAAATGGAATTGCGGCGTCTCGCCCATGGCCTTGCGCAGCCAGGGCGGCGGATTGCCGTTCAGCGTCTGGACCAGCTTGTCGAGCAGGGCCGGGATGGTTTCGGTTGCCTCGACCTTCACCGGATGGATCTTCTTCGCCACCACGCGGGCCGCGGCCGAGGCGCCGATGGCCGACAGGTAGACGATGGCGACGTCGGCCAGCGCCTCCAGCTTGGGCACCAGCTTGTCCTCGTTGCCGTCCTCGAACATCGAGCCGCCGAACTGGAAGGTTTCCAGAAAGGCATGGCCCTGGCGGTCGACCTGATAGACGGCGATGTTCTTGGCCCAGCCGAAATGCGCATCGACGTGCTGCATGTCCTGGGTGCAGAAAGCGACCTTCATCGATCCTCCTCGTGTCGCATCGTGTGTCGGGCGAGGGGCCTGCACCACGCTCAGACGGCGTTGCATCCGCATGATCCGCCTCCGCAGCCGTGCGAGTCCGCCGCTTCTCCCTGATGCCCGCCATCGTGGTGGGCATGGTCCATCTCGCGGGCGAGGAACAGGTTGCCGATGTCGCACAGCAGCTCGCGCGTGCCGCGGTAGCCGACCTGGACGCGCAGTCCCGCCCCCAGCCGATCGAACATCGGCAGGCCCATGCGGTGCAGCGGCACACCGATCCGTGCCGCCCCCTGCCTCCCGTGCGAGTTGGAGACGATCAGGTCGGCGTCGCGGGCCAGCGTCTCCACGTCGGAATGGTCGCCGACCATGATGGTGGCGGCCTTCAGCCGCTCCAGAACCGGGCTTTGCGTCGGCGACACCGCGGCAACCACCTCGGCTCCCATGTCGGTCAGGAAGCCGGTGACGGCGTAGAGCAGGTCGGGTTCCAGCGCCACGGCGATGCGCTTGCGGCTGTAGAAGAAATGCCCGTCGAGCATGGCATCGACCAGGGCTTCGCGCTGGCGCCGCAGCCGGGCCGGCGCCGGCTTGCCCGACAGCTCCATCAGAAGGCGAACCAGCTTGTCCGTCGCCTCCAGCCCGGTCAGGCGGCTGAAGAAATGGCTGGGAACGTCGGTCTTCAATTCCAGCGCGTTGCCAGCGACCCGCATATGCTCGCCGACCACGATGGTCGCGGCCGAGGCGCCCATGGCACGGATCTGCTCCACCGTCACGCCGCCCAGCGAGGTGGCGGTGAAGTCGGTCGGCTGGCGGCCGGACATCGACAGCGACAGGTCGGGCAGCATGATCGGCGACAGGCCGAAGCCCTCGATGATGTCGCGCAACTCCTCCACGTCACCGGGCGACAGGTGGCTGCCGGCCAGCACATTGACCTGGGTCGGGATGCGCACCGGCGACGGTTCGACCAGCCGCTCGACGATCCCGGTGACGGCGGCGGCGAAACCGTCCTCGAAGCCGCCGGCGAAGTCGGGGGTGCTGGCGAAGACCAGCGCGGTGCCGGCCATGTCGGGGTTGCGCTGGCGGAACAGCGTGTACTGGCCGCCCATGTCCTCGCCCTTGGTCTCGGTGACGCCGGTGGTGGCGACGCCGATCATGGCGGGCTTGTTGCGCTCGACGATGGTGCGGATCGCCTGTTCCAGATTGTCGTAGCCGCCGAGGATGGTGGAGACCTGATCCATCGCCGTGGTCTGCAGCGGAATCGCCTCGCGGAAATGGCGCACCAGCAGGACCAGCCCGAAGGCGGTGCAGCCCTGCGACCCATGGAACAGCGGCAGGCAGCGGTCGACGCCGAGATAGGCGAGCGCGGCGCCCAGCGGCTGGCTCATCTTCAGCGGGTTGGTGGAGGCGGCCTTGGCGGCGGAGGGGAAGCGCTGGATGTGGGACATCGGCCTCACTCCGCAGCCAGGAGCGTGGAGGACGGGCCGCTTTCCCACGGCGCCGGCCGGCGGACTTGGCCCCAGATCGGATTCGACAGCGTCTTGTCGATCTCCTCGCAGAGATTGACGATGCCGTCATAGCCGGCATAGGCGTGGTGGCGCTCCTGGTTGATGTCGAGCCAGGGAACCTTGGCCTTCAGGGAGATGAACTGCGACCGGCCGCCGGACATCATGATGTCGGCCTGGTTGTCGGCCAGCATCTTGTAGATGTCGCGCGGCTTCAGGTCGTCCCACTGGTGGAACTCTTCGCCCTTCATCTTCTTGATGCGCTCCTTGTCCTCCTTGGTCGACTTCTTGGTGGAGGTGCCAAGGATGGTCAGCCCGGCGCCTTCCAGCGCGCTGACCATCGACCAGCTCTTGACCCCGCCGGTGAAAAGAAGGACGCGCTTGCCGTCGAAGCGCGGCTTGTAGGGCTCCAGACGACGCCAGACCCGGCTTTCCTCCCGCGCGATGACGCCCTCAGCCCGGTCGATCAGCGCCTTGTCGGCGCCGCGCTCCACCAGCATGCGGGCCATGGTGCGCAGCGTGTCCGACATGTCGGAGACGCCGTAGAAGGAGCCCTCGAAATAAGGGATGCCGTAGCGTTCCTGCATCTTGCGGCCGACATTCACCAGCGCCTGGCTGCACACCATCATGGTGACGCGGGCGCGGTGGGCCTGGGCGACCTCGTTGTAGCGGCCGTCGCCAGAGATGCAGGACAGGAGGCGGATGCCGATTTCGTCCAGCAGCGGCTTGACCAGCCACAACTCGCCGGCGAGGTTGTATTCGCCGATGATGCAGACGTCGGTGGGGGTGGTGTACTCGGGTTCGACCGTGCCGATGACATGCTCCAGCAGGGCCTCGCCGGCCAGCTTGTTGCCGAGGTTCTTCGATCCGACGAAGCCCGGCGCCTCCACCGGGATCACCGGCTTGCCCAGCTTCTGCGTCGCGAACTTGCAGACGGCGGCGATGTCGTCGCCGGTCATGGCGGGCACGCAGGTCTGATAGACGAAGACGGCCGGCGGGTCGTATTGCTGAACGATCTCCTTGATGGCGCGGTACAGCTTCTTTTCGCCGCCGCCGATGACGTCCAGTTCCGACAGATCGGTGGTGAAGCCGGTGCGGTAGAGCTGCGGACCGGAGGATTGCGAGCCGCGATTGTCCCACGAGTTGCCGAGGCAGGCGATGGGACCATGGACCAGATGGGCGGCGTCGGCGATCGGCTGCAGCACGATCATCGCACCGTCATAGGCGCAGCCGCCGGCCGCGGCCCCCGGCTTCAGCGACTTGGTGCAGCCCTTCTTCTTCTCCTTGGCCGACTTGGCCTGGTTGGTCGCGCAGCCCGGTTCGTTGAAGACGTCCTGGATCTTGTCCTGGAGCATGCCCGCTCTCCCATCCTGGCGCCGGAAATGGCTCTGCAGTGATGTGATGCAGGGGGCGTGCCAGCGTATAAGCTATTGAAAAATAAAGATTGTCATCTTTCCCGTCGCTGTCCGATAGCTGACAATCGCCCATTGCCGGCCACGCCTTGTCGGGTGTCGCACAGCACTCGGCGGGCGGTACGCGCAGGGACGCGATGGGGACGGCCGTATCAGGACGGTTCGCGGGAGTGGAATGTCATGATGGTACGGTTCGAGCGGTGCGGCGGCCGAGGGATGATGAGCGGCTTGCTGCTGGCGCTCACGGCATTGCCGACCATGGCCGCGCAGAATGCCGCGGTGATCCAATTGGCGACGGAGCCGGGGCATGAGATCGGCATCGCCTGTCGTTTCCTCGACCCCGACCAGCGCCCGGTCCCGCCGGAGGCCGAGACATTGTGCGCAGCCGCCGCCGATCTCGTCGCAGGCAAGGCCGCCGGCCATGGCAAGGCGGTGGTGCGTCTCGGCCTGCGTGCCGTGGCGCCTGACGACGGGGAGGCGGAGGAGACGCCGCCCGCGGTCGATGGCCCGATCCTGCTGCTGGTCCTGGAAGGTCGTCAGGATTGGAGCGGCACCGCCCATCCCCGCTTGCTTCTGCGCGCCCGTCCAGTCCGCGACGGCATGGCCGCCCCGTCGGTCGGTCTGCCGCCGGTCTCGGTCGAACTGGGGGGAGAGAACTGGCGGGCGGCTGCCGGCCTTGCGCTGGAGCGGGTGGTCGGCTTTGCCATTCGGGGCAGTTGAGGCGGGTTGGCCGAAGTCCGCCGGGCCCGGTCAGCGGGCGAGCACTTGCGCCGCTTCCTTGGTCGAGGCGATGGCGGTTCCGACCTGCGCGAAGGCGGTGGAAATCGCCGTGATGTTCCGGTCCACCACGGCCACCGAGGTCGATGCTCCCTGCATGTTGGCGGAGATGCTGGCGGTGACGGTGGTCTGTTCCTCGACCGCGCCGGCGGACATGACGACGAATTCGCGCAGATTGGTCATGGCCGTGCGAATCGCCGACAGGGAGGATACGACATCGCTGGAAACGGATCGCATTCCCTCGATTTCGTGGGAAATCTGGGCGGTCGCGTTCGCCGACTGGTTCGCCAGATTCTTGACTTCGTTGGCAACCACGGCGAATCCCCTGCCGGCTTCGCCCGCCCGCGCCGCCTCGATGGTCGCGTTCAGGGCCAGCATGTTGATCTGTCCGGCGATGGAGCGGATCAGTTCGACGATGCCACCCATCGCTTTCGCCACCTCCGACAAACGGGTCGCAGCGCGGTCGGCATTGTCGGCCTCGCTCACGGCGGCGTCCGCCGCCTGCTGCGAGCGCGACATGCTGTCGGCGATCTCACGGGCGGCGGCGGCCAGTTCCTCCGCCCCGGCCGCGATGGTCTGCACCGTTCCTCTGGTCTCCGACGATGCGGCGGCGGCGGTGTCGGCCTGCTGGTGGGCGCCGCTCATCGCCTGTTCGATCTCGGTGAAGTTGGTATCGATCAGGGACTTCAGGCGGTCCAGCAGGTTGATCTGCTCGGTGATGTCGGTCGCGAACTTCACGACCTTGCACAGGCGGCCGGCACCATCGAAAACCGGGTTGTAGGAGGCCTGGATCCAGACGACGCGACCGCCTTTGCCGATGCGCCGGTATTGGGCGGCTTCGAACTGGCCCTTGTTCAGCCGGTGCCAGAAATCGCGATAGGCCGACCCCTCGCGCTCCTGCGGATCGACGAACATGCTGTGATGGCGTCCGCGTATCTCGTCCAGACTGTAGCCGAGCACCTTGAGGAAATTCTCGTTGGCGGTGATGACGGTGCCGTCCGGATTGAATTCGATCACGGCCTGCGAACGCGAAATCGCATCGACCTTGCCCCGCAAGTCGGCGTTGACGGCCTGTCTTTCCGTGACGTCGGTGGCGATCTTGACGACTTTGCAAGGACGGCCGGCGGCGTCGAGGATGGGATTGTATGTGGCCTCGATCCAGACCTCGCGGCCGTTCTTACCAATGCGCCGATACAGCGCCCGCTGGAATTCGCCGCGCTTCAGGCCATCCCAGAATTCCCGATAGGCCGGACTGGCATGTTCGGCCGGGTCGATGAACATCCTGTGATGCTGTCCAACGATTTCCGGCAACGAATAGCCCATCACCGCCAGGAAATTTGCGTTGGCGGTCAGGATCGTCCCGTCCAGAGAAAATTCGATCATCGCCAGGGAGCGGTCCAGCGCGGACAGCACGGAGTGGCCTTCAGCGCCCTTCCCATAGATCGACTGAATGAACCCGAACATCTCCGTCCTCCCGACTTGCGCTATGCCTGAATGTTTGCCGATTATGCATTATCAGAGCGCAAGAGATGACGGTAGTCAATAAGTGTAAATCCTAAGGCGTTTGGCGTGTAATTCAGAATAGCAGAACGGGTTGACGCATTTTCGGAACAAAAATTCGCATTTTGCAATTCGTGTTTAAACATTCTATCAACGATATTGCTATAGCCATTTTTACAATATGGGATTGAGGCCCGAGCCCCTTGCAATAGTTCTCTGACTTAAGCAAAAGAACCGACACCGGTCCGCCCTGTCTTTATCGATCCGATGTGATCCCCGGCATTCGCGCAAACAAAAATACCCGGAGCGTGCCGTCGCCGGCGCTCTCCGGGTTGGGGAGGTTGCCGCCGGGCCGGGGGGATGGAAACCCCGGCCCGTCGGGTAGGCTGGAACCGATGCCTGGAACCGATGCCTGGAACCGATGCCTGGATCGCCGCCGGCCTGCCTGCCGGCGCACCGATCAGCGGATCAGGTCGAACGAGTAATCGGTCTGGCCGACGATGTTGGTGTTGGCGTCGATGTCCTCGAAGATCCGGTCCAGGATCCGCACCAGCACGTTCAGCGCGCCCTGGTAGCCCCAGGTCGGATAGCGGTGGTGGTGGTGGCGGTCGAAGATCGGGTAGGTCAGGCGGATCAGCGGAACCTTGGTGTCGCGCTCCAGATACTTGCCGTAGCTGTTGCCGATGATGTAGTCCACCTTGTCGGTGAAGATCAGCGAGCGCAGGTGCCACAGGTCCTTGCCGCCGTAGGCCGCGCCGGACTTGCCGAAGGGCGAGCCGTCCAGCACCTTCTGGACCTGCTTCTCCCACTTCTTGGAGCCGGAGGTCGACAGGATGTGCACCGGCTCCGCACCCAGCTCCAGCAGGAACTTGGTCATGCCCAGGCAGAAGTCCGGGTCGCCATAGACCGCGAAGCGCTTGCCGTGCATGTGGGTGTGGCTGTCGGCGATGGCGTCGACCAGACGGCCGCGCTCCAGCTTCAGGCTGGCCGGCACCGGCTTGCCCGACAGTTCCGCCAGCTTCAGCAGCAGTTCGTCGGTGGCGGTGACGCCCATCGGGTAGTTGAACTTGGCGACCTCCTGGCCCTTCTCCTTGCAGAACTGCAGGGTCTGGGTCGTGTTGTACTCCTGCATGGAGATGGTGGCCTTGGCGTGCAGGGCCTCCTTGGTCTCCTCGATGGTGGTGCCGCCGTCATACATGCGGTACTCGCCATCCATCGGCGTGTCGAAATTGTCGGACACGTCGGACAGGATCTGCAGCTTCAGGCCGAATTCGCCGGCGATGCGCTTCAGTTCGCGGTTGTTGCCGACGGCGAAGCCGTCGAAGCCCGGGATCAGGTTGATCTGCTCGGTCTTGGGCGTGTCGAAATTCTCCGACGTGCCCCAGAAGTTGCTCAGGATCCCCTTGATCATGTTGTCGTAGCCGACGATGTGGCTGCCGACGAAGGCCGGGGTGTGGGCGTAGGGGACCGGGAAGTCCGCCGGAACGCTTTCCTTGTTCTTCGCGTTGGCGATGAAGCCCTGCAGGTCGTCGCCGATGACTTCGGCCATGCAGGTGGTCATCACCGCGATCATCTTCGGCTTGTAGAGCGCATAGGCGTTCGCCAGGCCGTCGATCATGTTGTTCAGGCCGCCGAACACCGCCGCGTCTTCCGTCATCGACGAGGAGACCGCGCTGTTCGGCTCCTTGAAGTGGCGGGTCAGATGGGTGCGGTAATAGGCGACGCAGCCCTGGGAGCCGTGGACGAAGGGCAGGGTGCCTTCGAAGCCCTGGGCGGCGAACATCGCGCCGATCGGCTGGCAGGCCTTGGTCGGGTTGATGACGACCGCTTCACGGGCGAAGTTCTTCGCCTTGTATTCCTCGGACTTGGTCCATTCGGACACACGGGCGACTTCCTCGTCCGAATGGCCGTACTCGAACTCGGTCTTCTTCTTCTCGAACATCGCCGCGTATTCGGGCTGCCGGAAGAGGGTGTAGTGGTCGAGGACCTTGTCGGCGCTCTGCGAAAGCTTGTCGGTCATTCTCAAATTCTCCTGTTCCAGAGGCCGATGGTCAGAACGGGGCCTTCATCACGCCCCAGACGGGGTTGTTGATGGCCAGGTCCATATCGCGGGCGAAGATCGCGAAGCCGTCATAGCCGTGGTACGGGCCGGAATAATCCCAGCTGTGCATCTGGCGGAACGGCAGGCCCATCTTCTGGAACACGTACTTTTCCTTGATGCCCGACGCGACGAGGTCGGGACGCATCGCCTCGACGAACTTCTCCAGTTCGAACGCGGTGACGTCGTCGTAGATCAGCGTGCCTTCCTTCACGTAGTGGGGCGTGCGCTGATAGTCGTCGTTGTGGGCGAACTCGTAACCGGTGCCGATGATCTCCATGCCCAGGTCGTGATAGGCATCGACGACGTGGCGGGGACGCAGGCCGCCGACGTAGATCATGACCTTCTTGCCGTCCAGCCGCGGCTTGTACTTGGCGATGACCGCATCGACCATCGGCTGGTAGCGGGCGATGACCTTCTCGGCGTTCTCCTTGATCTTGTCGTCGAACAGAGCGGCGATCTTGCGCAGGGATTCGGCGATCTGGCTCGGACCGAAGAAGTTGTATTCCATCCACGGAATATTGAACTTCTCTTCCATGTGGCGCGCGATGTAGTTCATCGAGCGGTAGCAGTGGATCAGGTTGACCTTGGCCTTCGGCGTGTTCTCCAGCTCGGCCATGGTGCCGTCGCCCGACCACTGGGCGATCACGCGCAGGCCGATCTCCTCCAGCAGGATGCGGGACGACCAGGCGTCGCCGCCGATGTTGTAGTCGCCGATGATGGTGACGTCATAGGGGGTGGAGACGAAGCCGGCCTTGGGTTCCGTCTTCTCGAACACCCAGTCGCGGATGGCGTCGTTGGCGATGTGGTGGCCCAGCGACTGGGACACGCCGCGGAAGCCTTCGCAGCGCACGGGGATGACCGGCTTGCCGATTTCCGCCGACTTGGCGCGGGCGACCGCCTCGATGTCGTCGCCGATCAGGCCGATCGGGCATTCCGACTGGATCGAGATGCCGTTCACCAGCGGGAACAGCTCGTTGATTTCCTCGATGACCTTGTGCAGCTTCTTGTCGCCGCCGAAGACGATGTCCTTCTCCTGGAAGTCGGAGGTGAAGTGCATCGTGCCCCAGCTGTCCACGCCGGTGTCGCCGATGTAGTAGTTGCGGCGGCCGGACCAGGAGTAATAGCCGCAGCCGACCGGCCCGTGGGAGATGTGGATCATGTCCTTGATCGGACCCCACACCACGCCCTTGGAACCGGCATAGGCGCAGCCGCGGATCGTCATGACGCCGGGGATGGACTTGACGTTCGACTTGACGCCGCAGTCCTTGGCCTCGGCCTCCAGCACGTTCAGGTGCTTGGCGCGGCGCTTGCGGGACTTTTCGGGATAGGCTTCGAGGACTTCGTTGACGAGGTTCTTGACGTCGACCGTGGTGTTCTCGGACAGGCTCATAGCCGGCCTCCTGCTTGAATATTCCGCGCCACTGCAGCGCGTGACCGAGCCCCTCCCTCCCACGCCGACGTCGCCCGGCCGGAACCGATGGGCAGTCGTTGGGTCGACGTCGTGCGGGGCTGGGGAAAAGGGCCAGTGTTCAGGCGGTCCCCCCTGCGCGGGGGCAGGGGGGCCGGTAGGCAACCGTCGCTACGCCCGGGATCAGGCGCCGGCCTTCGCCGCTTCCTTGGCAGCCAGCTCGGCGAGCTGCTGCTCCTCGGTCTTCATGATGCCGAAGTCCATCAGCATCTCTTCCAGCTCTTCCATGGTGATCGGGGTCGGGATGCAACCCTGGCCCGAATTCGCGTGGATCTTGTTGGCGAGCGCGCGGTATTCGCCGGCCTGCTTGCTGTCCGGAGCGTATTCGATGACCGTCATGCGGCGCAGCTCGGCGTGCTGCACGATGTTGTCGCGCGGCACGAAGTGGATCAGCTTGGAACCGAGGCGCTTGGCCAGCGCGTCGGCCAGATCCCATTCCTTGTCCGTCTGACGCTCGTTGCAGATCAGGCCGCCGAGGCGGACGCCGCCGCTGTGCGCGTACTTCAGGATGCCCTTGGCGATGTTGTTGGCGGCGTACAGCGCCATCATCTCGCCGGACATGACGATGTAGATTTCCTGGGCCTTGTTCTCGCGGATCGGCATGGCGAAGCCGCCGCAGACCACGTCGCCCAGCACGTCGTAGGACACATAGTCCACGTCGTCGTAGGCGCCGTTCTCTTCCAGGAAGTTGATCGAGGTGATGACGCCGCGGCCGGCGCAGCCGACGCCCGGCTCCGGACCGCCGGACTCGACGCACTTGATGTTCTTGTAGCCGATCTTGAGGACGTCCTCGAGTTCCAGATCCTCGACCGAACCGGCCTCGGCGGCCAGATGCAGGACGGTGTCCTGGGCCTTTGCATGCAGGATCAGGCGGGTCGAGTCGGCCTTCGGGTCGCAGCCGACGATCAGGATCTTCTGATCCAGCTCGACCAGAGCGGCCAGCGTGTTCTGAGAGGTGGTGGACTTACCGATACCGCCCTTGCCGTAAAAGGCGATCTGACGCAGAGGCGCTTTGGCCATGTGGGTCGCTCCTGTGCTTGGGTCGTGGGACTGTGCTTCGATCCGGTGCGGCCGGTTCGTGGCCGCTTCGGATTTCATGGATTGCACGACCCGTGCCAGAGCGGAAAAAATCAGCAAGTAATTGATAATGAATGACTATTCATGGTGGCGGTGCGTGCAGTCTCTTTGTCGGGGTCCCGACACACACGACAAAGCCCGACATTTTGTCGGGTCTTTTGCGGGGGTGGTGACTTAGGGAGGTGTCGGCTTCGAATGCCCCCTCCCTAACCCTCCCCCGCTTTGCGGGAGAGGGGACTGCCGCCGCTTCGACATTTACGTTACGCCGACAAGAGTCCGATCCCCTCTCCCGCGTGAGCGGGGGAGGGATAGGGAGGGGGCAACCCCACTGCCGAACCCTACCGCCCTTCGCCCAGCGCTTCCGCCGCGACGACGATGCGCAGCGCCAGCTCCTCCACCGCCTCGTCGCGGTTCATGTCGTAGAGAAGCTGCGCCAGCAGACGGCCGCGAGCCATCAGGCGGCGGGCGAGCGCCGGATCGGCGGGTTTGGCCAGCAGCGCCTCGACCAACCGTTCCCCGGTGAGGCGGGCCAGCGCGTCGCAGCGGTCGACCAGCCGCTGCTTCAGCGTGTCCACGGCGGCCGGGCGGCCGGCATGGCTGAGGTCGGCGCAGAAGTGGTGCAGGCTGCGCAGCTGCCGCAGCAGGGCGGCGAACAGCAGGTCGTCCAACTCGCCGCCGGCTGCCGCCTTGCCGATCAGATCGAACAAAGTGTCGGAAAGCCGCCATGCCGCCGACAGCCAGTCGTTCATCGCCTTGCGGTCGGCCGGCTCGACGAAGGGGCCGGATTCCTCCTTCGTCTCCTCCTGGTCGTCCAGGTTGCGCAGCGCGATGACGATCAGCCCGTCGGCCTGGGCCAACGTGGCGAGGCTGGCGTGCAGCGTCTTCAGTCCGCGGTCGGCGACGAAGCCCTCGATCGCCTCCGTCGCCCGGCGCAACGAATAACGGGCGAGCCGACGTGCTTGATAGACGACGTCCTGCAACGCGCTGCCGCCGCCCAATGCCTCCAGCACCATTCGCCGCACCTCGAAGCGCAGCAGGGCGCGGGCCAGCTGGTCTATGCCACCGACGTCGACGGGGCGGGTGTCCTTGGTCAGCCTGTCGGCGGTGGTGCGGGCATCGGCCTCGATGGCGGCGATCACCGCCTGGAGATGGCCCTTGCCGCCGCCGCGCATCCTGCTGACCAGCGTCCGCATCGCCTCGGCAAGGTCGACGGCGCCCGGCAGGCTTGCCTCATGGTCGGTGCGGCCGGTCACCAGCCGGTCGATCAGATGGTCGCGCACTCCCGGCAGCAGCACGTCCGTGATGATCTGCCCGATCGGCCGCAGCAGCGCTTCCATCAAGCGGCCGGGCGGCTGCCCGACCAGTCCCGGCAGCGGGTTGATCGGCTTGGGCACCAGCCGCGGCCGGTGCGGCTCCAGCAATTCCAGCACGGCGTCGCCGCGCAGGGGCGTGATCGACCCGCGCAGGAGCTGGGCGAGCCGCAGGGTGGTGCGCGCCTCCGCCATGCCGCGCGGCGGGCGGCTGTCGGGGGCGCCGGGCGCGGGAGCCGCCGGGTCGGCGGAAGGCGAGGGCCGGACAGGCGTCTGCGCGGGCACGGGCGGAGTGCGCCGGCGCCGGCTGTCGTCGTACTTGGTCGGCCAGAAGGCCATGCGGGTGCCGCCGGATCGTAAGCGTCGCTGTACTGAGTATGGGTACGGACCGTTCGGCTTCAAATGGACAATATTGCGACATGCGGCGACACGCCTCCGCCGGTTGCGGCGGGGAAGGCTTGGCACGCGCCGGCTTATGCAATATCCATATGAGAAGTAATGACATTCGGACGGAGCGGCTTGGCGTGACGGATGGGGCTCTGATGCGCGATGCGAATGGACGGACGGTGGAGGCCGACCCGCCGCCCGATTCTCCGCTGGCGTTGCGCGCCCACCGCACCAATCTCGTCAATGTCCCGGCCGCCGCGCTGTGCAGCGAAGCCTACAATGACGAGCCGCGGCGCCTGCGCATCGGCGCCACCCGCAGCGAACACGCCGCATTGTTCGAGGCGCTGGACGAAAGTTCCGACGCGCTGACCGCCTCCGATGTCTTCCAGCGCCATATGGCCGAGGTGTTCGGGGTCAATCCCGACTTCTCCGGGGCGGAGGGGCCGGACGGCAAGCGCCGTTTCCGCGCCAGCTACCTGCGCCTGCTGAAGGGCTGGATGTTCGACAGCAACCGCGCGGAAGGGGCGGTGCTGAAGGGCTGGGTGGAGAGCCGTTTCGGTTTGCTGCCGACCTTCCATGGCGAACCGATCCACCGCTTCGCCTCCGACGCCTGGGCGGCCTATGGCGAGCAGAAGCAGTCGACCCGCTTCCACAACAACAACATCCACCTGCAGCTCGACCTTCTGTACGAGTTCTGCCAGTGGACGATCCGCCGCGGCTGGCCCGACGCGCCGATGCCCAACTGGGCCTCGCACATCCGGCTGTACCGCGGCGTCAACGATTTCGAGGAACACCACATCGTCGCCCGGCCGGACAAGCGCACGGCGGTGCTGCGGCTGAACAACCTGTGTTCCTTTTCCATCAACCGCGACATCGCCGGCCAGTTCGGCGACTACATCCTCGATGCCTGGGTGCCGCTGTCCAAGGTGGTCTTCTTCCGCGACATTCTGCCGCGCTACCCGTTCCAGGGCGAAGGAGAATATCTGGTGATCGGCGGGGACTATCGGGTGGGTGTGTCGCTTCTCTGACAACCTCACGCCGGGCGTCGGCTTGTGGCCGTTTGCCGGGCGCACCAGGAAGGGGCGGGCGCTTTGCCCGATGGCATGACCGATCCGACGATTTTGACACCCGAGATCCGATCCCCTGAAATCCGATCCCCTGAAATCCGATCAAGGGCGCTCGGCGCCTATCTCGGCCTCGCCTGCGGCGATGCGCTGGGGGCGACGGTGGAGTTCCTGACCAAGGGCGAGATCGCCCACCAATATGGTGTCCACAAGCACATCAAGGGCGGCGGCTGGCTGAAGCTTCCGGCGGGGCAGGTGACCGACGACACCGAGATGTCGCTGCATCTCGGCCGCGCCATCCTGTCGGGTCCGGAATGGGAGGCCCGCCGCGCCGCCGAGGAGTTCGCGATCTGGCTGAAGTCGGTACCGGTCGATGTCGGCGACACGACACGGCGCGGCATCCGCCGCTTCATCATGCACGGCACGCTGGAGGAACCGGAGTCGGAATACCACGCCGGCAACGGCGCGGCGATGCGCAACCTGCCGGTGGCACTGGCGACGCTGGGCGACGACGCGGCGTTCGAACGCTGGTCGGTGGAGCAGTCGCACATCACCCATTGCAACCAGCTGTCCGATTCCGCGGTGATCGCGCTGGGTCGGATGGTGCGGCGGCTGGTTCTGGGCGGCGGCATCGTCGCCGCGCGGGAGGAGGCGAACGCCCTGATCGCCAGACACCGCCAGTTCAAGTTCGAACCCTACCGCGGCCTGTCCACCGCCTTCATCGTCGATACGGTGCAGACCGTCTTCCACTATTACTTCCAGACCGATTCGGTCGAATCCTGCGTGGTGGAGACGGTGAACCAGGGCGGCGACGCCGACACCACCGGCGCCATCGCCGGCATGCTGGCCGGCGCCACCTATGGCGTCGAGTCGATCCCGCCGCGCTGGCTGCGCAAGCTGGACCGCAAAGTTTACGACGAGATTTGTCAGCAAACCGACGCGCTGCTGGCCCGCGCGCCGCTGTTCCGGGAGAAATGACGATGACTGACGTGATTTTCTTCGAAAAGCCCGGCTGCGGCGGCAATGCCCGGCAGAAAGCCCTGCTGGAGCAGGCCGGTCACCGGGTGATCGCCCGCGACCTGCTCGCCGAGCCCTGGACGGCGGCGACGCTCCGTCCCTTCTTCGGCGACCGGCCGGTGGCGGACTGGTTCAACCGCGCTGCCCCGGCGGTGAAGAGCGGCGAGGTGGTGCCGGAGGCGATGGACGAGGCCGCGGCGCTCGCCGCGATGGTCGAACGGCCCTTACTGATCCGCCGCCCGCTGATGCAGGTCGGCGATCGCCGCGACTGCGGGTTCGAGACCGACCGGGTGGACGCCTGGATCGGGCTGGGCGGTGCTGTGCCGACGGCAGGGAAGATGGAGGGGTGCCTGCGGCCGGACATGCCGCCCTGTCCCAAACCATGAGGGCCGAAACCATGAAGCCCTAAACCATGAACGTCAGCGCGTGACCTTGCGCACCGCCTGTCGTAGCTTGTCGCCTCCGAGGCGACGACCAGCGGCAGACGAGGACACCATGTGCGAACTCCTGGGCATGAGCGCCAACGTGCCCACGGACATCTGTTTCAGCTTTGCCGGCCTGATGCGCCGCGGCGGGCAGACCGGTCCGCACCGCGACGGCTGGGGAATCGCCTTTTACGAGGGGAAGGGCTGCCGCACCTTCCACGACCCGTCGCCCAGTGCCGAGTCGGAGATCGCCCGGCTGGTCAGCCAATATTCGATCAAGTCCTGCACGGTGATCTCGCACATCCGCCGCGCCAACCGCGGCCGGGTGTCGCTGGAGAACACCCATCCCTTCACCCGCGAGCTGTGGGGCCGGGTGTGGACCTTCGCCCATAACGGCCAGTTGAAGGGCATCAAGGACCGCATCCTGACCTTCTACGAGCCGGTCGGCAGCACCGACAGCGAGCATGCCTTCTGCTGGCTGCTCGACCAGATCCGCATGCAGTATCCGGAGCCGCCGAAGACCACCTCCGGCCTGATGAAGCTGATCCGCCATCTTGCCGCCGATCTGGGGACGCTCGGCGTCTTCAACATGCTGCTCAGCGACGGGCGGTATCTGTGGTGCCATTGCGCCACCAACCTCGCCTGGCTGACCCGCAAGGCTCCCTTCGGCGCCGCGACCCTGCTCGATGCCGACATGAGCGTCGATTTCTCCAAGGAGACGACGCCCAACGACGTGGTCACCGTCGTCGCCACCCGGCCGCTGACCAGGGACGAGGCTTGGACGGTGATGCAGCCGGGCCAGATGGCGGTCTTCCGCAATGGGGCGCTGGTGACGCGCTGACCGGCTCCGTCCGGGCTGATTGTTGCTTCTCCAGAGACGATCTTTCGCGCACAACCCGGCTTAACCGCTGGAAAACAAAGGGGCATCTTGGCTGTCAGAAACCGGCCGCACATGACGGCCGCAACAACCAAGAGGCTCCTTCCGCCATGACCACGATCCTGCATGTCGACTCCAGCCCGCTCGGCACCGCCTCCGTCACCCGCCAGCTGACCGCCTCCATCGTCGAGGCCCTGGTGAAGGCCGAACCGTCGGCGACCGTCGTCGCCCGCGACGTCGCCGCCAATCCGCCGGACCACCTGACCGGCGAGCTGATGCAGGTCGTGAAGTTCCGCAACCTGGAAGGCCTCAGCGAGCGTCAGCGCGAAGAACTGGCCCTGACCGACGCCCTGGTCGACGAGTTCCTCGCCGCCGACGTCGTCGTGATCGGCGCCCCGATGTACAACTTCTCCATTCCGACCCAGCTGAAGGCCTGGATCGACCGCCTCGCCCAAGCCGGCCGCACCTTCCGCTACACCGAGAAGGGCCCCGAGGGTCTGGCCGGCGGCAAGCGCGTGATCGTCGCCTCGGGCCGCGGCGGCGTCTATTCGACCAACCCGGCGCTGGCCGGCCTGGATCACCAGGAAGCCTATCTGCGCACGGTCCTGGGCTTCTTCGGTATCACCGACGTGACCTTCATCCGCGCCGAGGGCATCGGCATGGGTCCGGAGGCCAAGGAGAAGGCGCTGGCCGGCGCTGCGAAGGAGATCGAAGGGCTGCTGGTGGCGGCTTGAGTTTTTGAGGGGGCGGATAACGCACGTGCCCCCTCCCTAACCCTCCCCCACCTTCGGTGGGAGAGGGGACTGCTGCCGTTCCTTTGCATGGCCCCCGCAAGCGTTCTACCCCCTCTCCCGCCGAAGGCGGGGGAGGGATGGGGAGGGGGCAACCACGGCCGACACCCCCCTACTGGAACGCCACTTCCGCCAGGCTGCGCAGCTTGCGGGAGTGGAGCGTCTCCATCCCGTGCCCGCGCAGCAGTTCCATCGCCAGCACGCCGATCTTCAGATGCTGGTCGACCCGCTCGCGATAGAAGCGGTCGGCCATGCCCGGCAGCTTCAACTGCCCGTGCATCGGCTTGTCCGACACGCACAGCAACGTCCCGTACGGCACGCGGAAGCGGAAGCCGTTGGCGGCGATCGTCGCGCTTTCCATGTCCAACGCGATGGCGCGGCTCTGGCTGAAGCGCATCAGCGGCTCGCGGTGATCGCGCAGCTCCCAGTTCCGGTTGTCGATGGTCGCCACCGTGCCGGTGCGCATGATGCCCTTCAGGTCGAAGCCCGACAGCCCGGTCACCCGCTCCACCGCCGTCTCCAGCGCCCGCTGAACCTCGGCCAGCGCCGGTACCGGCACCCACAGCGGGAGGTCGGCGTCCAGCACATGGTCCTCGCGGACATAGCCGTGGGCCAGCACATAGTCGCCCAGCCGCTGGGTCTGGCGCAGCCCCGCGCAATGGCCCAGCATCAGCCACGCATGCGGGCGCAGCACCGCGATATGGTCGGTGATCGTCTTGGCGTTGGACGGACCGACGCCGATGTTCACCAGCGTGATGCCGTTGCCGTCCGGCCGTTTCAGGTGATAGGCCGGCATCTGCGGCATTCGCATCAGCTTGGCCGAAGCGCCATCCAATGTGCCGCCGAGATTCTGGTTGGTGGTGACGATGTCGCCCGGCTCGACGAAGCTGTCATATTGGCAGCGGTAGGCGGCCAGTTCGGCATCACCGGTCGGCTCCATGATCTCGCGCGACAGGCGGATGAACTCGTCGACATAGAACTGGTAGTTGGTGAACAGGACGAAGTTCTGGAAATGCTCCGGCGCAGTGGCCGTGTAGTGGCGCAGCCGGTGCAGCGAGAAATCCACCCGGGGGGCGGTGAACAGGGCCAGCGGCTTCACCGCGTCCGGCCCGGTATCGCAGGTGCCGTTGACGATGGTGTCGTCCATCCGCGCCAGATCGGGCAGATCGAACAGATCCGGCAGCTTGGTCAGGCGGTCCGGCGGCAGATCGCCTTCCACATACATGCCGTTGGGAAAGGCGAAATGGATCGGGATCGCTTCTTCGCTGACACCGACCTCCAGCGGGACGCCGTGGTTGCGCAGCAGAAGCGTGAACTGTTCCAGCAGATAGCGTTCGAACAGGTCGGGCCGCGTCACCGTGGTGGCATGGACGCCGACCCCCTCGACGAAGCCGTAGGACAGCCGGGTGTCGACCGCGGCCCCCGACACGGCAGTCAGCCGCACATAGGGGTAATAGGCCCGGTTTCGTCCGCCTTCCTCTTCTCCCTGGGTATAGGCGGCGAAGCGGTCGCGCAGATATGCGGTGTTGCGGTCATAAATATCCCGCACGCAGGCCAGTGCGGCTTTGGCATCGGTGAAACGCCCGGCCGACCCGGGCTGGAGCGGGGCTTTGTCGTTCATGTCGTCAAAGATGGGGTACGAACGACCGGCTGGGAAGGCCGAATTTCGGCCATCCTCCGGTGCGTACCCATTCGGCGATGACGATCCGGCCCCTGCTTCCGCCCCTGCCGCTCAGTCGGCGTTCAGCCCCATCAGCGACTTGGCGAAGGCATCCGCATCGAACGGGCGCAGGTCATAGACGCCCTCGCCGACGCCGATGGCATGGACGGGGATCTTGAACTTCTCCGCCAGCGAGACCAGAACGCCGCCGCGGGCGGAGCCGTCCAGCTTGGTCAGGATCAGGCCGTTGACGTTGACCATGTCGCGGAAGATCTCGACCTGGCTGTGTGCATTCTGGCCGGTGGTGGCGTCCAGCGTCAGCAGGGTGGTGTGCGGCGCCGTCTCGTCCAGCTTCTTGATGACGCGGACGATCTTGCGCAGCTCCTCCATCAGGCCGGTCTTGTTCTGCAGACGGCCGGCGGTGTCGATCAGCAGCACGTCGACCTTCTCGGCCCGTGCCCGCTCCAGCGCGTCATAGGCCAGCCCGGCGGCATCCGCGCCGGTGTCGCGGGCGACGACCGGGCAGCCGGTACGCTCGCCCCAGATCTTCAGCTGGCTGACCGCGGCGGCGCGGAAGGTGTCGCCGGCGGCCAGCATCACGCTCTTGCCCTCCGCCTTGAACTGGCGGGCGAGCTTGCCGATGGTGGTGGTCTTGCCGGTGCCGTTGACGCCGACGACCAGGATGACATGCGGCTTCAGCGCCGGGTCCAGCACCAGCGGCTTGGCGACCGGCGTGACGATCTTCGACACCTCGGCCGCCAGCGTCGACTTGACCTCCTCCGGCGAGACCTCCTTGCCGAACCGGGTGCGTGCCAGTTCCGCCGTGACCTTCGCCGCGGTGGCCGGGCCGAGGTCGGCGGTGATCAGCAGCTCTTCCAGCTCTTCCAGCGCCTCGTCGTCCAGCTTGCGCTTGGTGAAGATGCCGGTGATGCCGTCGGTCAGCTTGGACGAGGACTTGGACAGCCCTTCCTTCAGCTTGGCGAACCAGCCCTTCTTGGTCGGCGGCGCCTCTTCGGCAGCGGCAGCGACGGGTGCCGGGGCTGGAGCCGGCGGCAGTTCCGGAACGGGCTCCGGCTCCGGCATCGGGGCAGGAGCCGCCGGGTTAGGAGCGGGCGGAGGCTCGACCGGTACGGCTGCGGGGGGAGGGGCGACCGGAGTCTGCGCGACGGGAGCCGGCGGCACGGGGCGCGGCGGTTCGGCGCTCGGCGGGGCGGGCGCCAACTCCGGCACCGGCTCGGCTTCCTGCTTGGGCACAGGCGGAGCGGCAGGCGGCGCCGGTGTCTTTTCCGGCTCCGGTTCCGGCGCGGGGGTAGTGGACTCCAGGGTGACCGATTCGTTCTTCGCCGCCTCGTCCTTGGGCGCGGTCTCTTCGGGCTTCTTGCGGCCGAACCAGCGGAAAATCATGGAGTGTCCACTATGAAAGGGGTCAGAGCGGGGTGCCGGTCAGCACGCCGTCCTTGATGCCGGTGATGGCGGCGGGCACCAGCGAGCCGGGCGAAAAAATCTGGCCCAGGCGGATCGCGGCGAAATGCTCGGTGCGGCCCAAATCGTCCTTCTCCACCAGCACGGTGGCGGTGCGGCCGACGAGGCTCGCCAGCGTGCGGGCCTCCGCCGCTTCGCCGACGGCGCGCAGGCGGGCGGCGCGTTCCTTGCGGACGGCACCGTCGACCTGCGGCATGCGGGCGGCCGGCGTGCCGGGGCGCGGGCTGTAGGGGAAGACATGCAGCCAGGTCAGGCCGCACTCCTCCACCAGCTTCATGGTGTTCTGGAACATCTCCTCGGTCTCCGTCGGGAAACCGGCGATGAAATCGGCGCCGAAGACCACATCGGGCCGGATCGAGCGCACCCGCTCGCAGAAGGCGATGGAGTCGGCGCGGCCGTGACGGCGCTTCATCCGCTTCAGCACCATGTCGTCACCGGCCTGCAGCGACAGGTGCAGGTGCGGCATCAGGCGCGGCTCGTTCTCGATCAGGCGCCAGAGGTCGTCGTCCATCTCGATGCAGTCGATGGAGGACAGGCGCAGCCGCGGCAGTTCCGGCACCAGCGCCAGCAGCCGGCGCACCATCTGTCCCAGCGACGGCGAGCCCGGCAGGTCGGGGCCGTAGCTGGTGATGTCGACGCCTGACAGCACCACCTCGTTGTAGCCGGCCTTCACCAGCGCCTGGACCTGCTCGACGATGCCGCCGATGGGGACGGAGCGCGACGGCCCGCGGCCATAGGGGATGATGCAGAAGGTGCAGCGGTGGTCGCAGCCCTGCTGGACCTGGACGAAGGCGCGGGCGCGGTCCTCGAATCCGCCGATCAGGTGACCGGCGGTCTCCTTCACAGACATGATGTCGTTGACCAGCACCTTCTCGGTCGGCGGCAGGCCCCAGCTTTCCGGCTGCAGCTTTTCCTGGTTGCCCAGGACCTGATCGACCTCCGGCATCGCCGCGAAGCGCTGCGGGTCGATCTGCGCGGCGCAGCCGGTGACGACGATGCGGGCGTCCGGCCGCTCGCGCCTCAGCTTGCGGATGGTCTGACGCGCCTGCCGTTCGGCTTCCGACGTCACGGCGCAGGTGTTGACGATCACCACGTCGTCCAGCCCGGCGCTGCGCGCATGGTTGCGCATCACCTCGGACTCGTAGGTGTTCAGGCGGCAGCCGAAGGTGACGATCTCGGGGCCGGTCTGCGTCGTGCTGTCGGTGCTGTCGCTCATTCCGAAACCAACTGGGCTGAAACCAGTTCAGCCGACAGCCGGCCGCTGAAGCTCAGCGCCACCGGGCCGGTCATCAGGACGCGGCCGTCCTCTGTCCATTCGATGGTCAGGGTGCCGCCGTCCAGGATGATGTCGGCCTTGCGGTCGGTCAGGCCGCGGCGGACGGCGGCCACCAGCGTGGCGCAGGACCCCGAACCGCAGGCCTGGGTGATGCCGGCCCCGCGCTCCCACACCCGCATGCGGATGGCGGTGGGCGACAGCACCTGGGCGAATTCGATGTTGGCGCGCTCGGGGAAGGACGGGTGGTTCTCGAAAACCGGGCCGACCTCGTCCAATGGCACCGCCTCGGCATCGTCGACGAAGAAGACCGCGTGCGGGTTGCCCATGTTCACCGCGACCGGAGCGGCGAACCCGCCATGCTCGACCGACTCGACCCGCAGCGTGTCGGCCGGGGCGGCCAGCGGAATCGCCGCCCAATCGAGGCGGGGGGCGCCCATGTCAACGGTGATGCGGCCGTTGTCGGCGCGATAGGCGTGCAGCAGACCTGCGGCGGTCTGGAAGCTGGCACGGTCACGCCCGCTCTCTTCCATCAGCAGCCAGCCGACGCAGCGCGACGCATTGCCGCAGGCCGCTGCTTCGCTGCCATCGGCGTTGCGGATGCGCATGAAGGCGTCGGCGCCCGGCGCGTCGGTCTGCTCCAGCACGATGAACTGGTCGCATCCGACGCCCATCCGGCGGTCGGCGATGGCGCGCACCTCCGCGCCCGAGGGGCGGTAGGTTTCGGAACGGGCGTCGATCACGACGAAGTCGTTGCCGAGGCCGTGCATCTTCAGGAATTCGCGGGTCATGGCCGCCGTTATATGGCGAGCCGCGGGCATAAGTCCATAAGGCGCCGCGCAACGCAGAATCGCGGCGGTTATGCCCCCTTGAACACCAGATGCTTCGATGCCGCGAAGTTGAAGAACATGCCGGCGATCGACCCGGCGGCCACCGCCAGGAAGGGATGCTCGGCCACCATCTGCACGCTCGATTCCAGCGCCACCGACACGCCGTAATTCACCACGCCGCCGATGGCGTTGGCGGCGATGAACTTGGCCCACTGGCGGTGCAGAGGCTCGCTCGCCGCGCCACGGAAGGTGAAGGCGCGGTTCAGCGCCCAGGTGGCGGTCGCCGCCGCGAAGAAGGACGGCACGCGGGCGGCGAAGAACTGCAGCCCCAGCGCCAGGCCGGCGTAGAGCACGACCGTGTCCACCACCAGCCCGATGACGCCGACGACGCCGAACTTGGCGAACTGCACCCCCAGCCGGCCAAGCCGGCTGTCCAGAAGGCTTGCGACCGATGCCATCACCGGCGCTCGTCCCCGCGTGCGCCGGCCAGCGGCGGGTGGTTGCCCGGCGCGCGCAGCGACAGGTAGCTCATGCGCTTGGCCTCGCGGCGGCCATGGGTGACGGTGTCCAGGATCAGGCCGCAGGTCAGGCTGAGGAAGGCCAGCAGCATCAGTCCGGTGGCGAGCAGGGCGGTGGGGAAACGCGGCACCAGCCCGGTCTCGAAATAGGTCGCGATCACCGGCACGCCCAGGATCATCGACAGCAGGGCCAGCAGCCCGAAGGCGGCGGAGAAGAAGGGCAGCGGCCGCTCCTCCTTCACCAGGATGATGATGGTGCGCAGGATGCGGATGCCGTCGCGGATGGTGTTCAGCTTGCTGTGCGATCCGGGCGGACGGTCCTTGTAGGGGGTCTTCACCTCGGCGATCGGCATGCGCAGCTCCAGCGCATGGACGGTCAGTTCCGTTTCGGTTTCGAAACCGCTGGCCAGCGCCGGGAAGGACTTCACGAAGCGGCGGGAGAAGACGCGGTATCCCGACAGCATGTCGCCGATGCGGCTGCCGAAGATCTTGGCGACCATGCCGGTCAGCACGAGGTTGCCGAAGCGGTGGCCGGGGCGATAGGCGGCGACGATCTCCGTCACCCGCGCGCCGTTGACCATGTCCAGCTGCTCGTCCCACAGGCGCCTGACCAGTTCCGGGGCGCTCGGGGCGTGATAGGTGTCGTCGCCGTCGACCAGCACATAGACGTCCGCCTCGATGTCGGCGAACATGCGGCGCATGACGTTGCCCTTGCC
This sequence comes from Azospirillum sp. Sh1, assembly GCF_008365135.1. Classification (NCBI taxonomy): domain Bacteria; kingdom Pseudomonadati; phylum Pseudomonadota; class Alphaproteobacteria; order Rhodospirillales; family Azospirillaceae; genus Azospirillum; species Azospirillum sp. Sh1. Next base: position 211,711 of record NZ_VTTK01000003.1, read on the forward strand.
CTGCAGCGGCTCGCGCCGGACGACGGCGCCAGCGGCGCGCGCGACCTCCACCGTCCGGTCCTTCGAGTTGTTGTCGTAGACATAGACGATGGCGTCGGGCAGGGCCGCGCGGAAGTCCTGCACCACCTTGCCGATCGCCGCCTCCTCGTTGTAGCAGGGGATCAGCACCGCGACGGTGGGGGCCGGGCCTGCCTGCACAGCCGCCGCCGGCGTTCCGGAAGCGTCGGCGGCCGGGGTGGGGGCGGGGCGGTCGGCAGGGCGGTCGAGGGTCGATACGGTCATGGCGCTGGCTTCTGGCTGGGGACGGGACAGGCACGGCTGTCAGCGGCGATAAACAGCACAAACCCGCCGATTATTCCACTGTCTCCCGATTTCCGCCCACCCGGTCAACGGCGCAGAGGTTCAGCGTCTCGCCCAGATTGTTGGGAATCGGTCGGCAGCGTTGCGGGTCGAGCCGCAGGCCGAGCAGCTCCGCCGCCTTCGCCGCGCCGGCCGTGTCGGGGATGGTGCTCAGCATCAGGAAGGGGCCGCGGTGGGACGCCACCTTGTCCTTCATGATCGCGAGATAGCCGTTGCCGACCGAATCCGGCTGCAGGAAGTTCGATTGGATGCGCACGAAGGTGACACGCGGCGGGAAGGACGGGATGACGTGCGAGATGGCCCAATAGCCGGCCATCAGCACCATGGTATTGTCCGCATCCTCGATGGGCGGCACCTCCGCCTTGACCCATTTGTCCGCCCAGGCGACCCGCCCCCAATCGGCCGGCTGCACGGTCAACTGGACAACCGCCAGCAGCGCCACCGCAAGCCCGATGCGCAGCCGGCGCGCCAGCGGCAGCAGCCCGACCGCCATCACCAACCCCAGCGGCGCCAGCATCTCCAGCGGCACCAGATAGCGGTAGATGCAGAACATCACCACCCACAGCGCGTAGGTGACGCTCAGTGCCGTCAGCAGGAACCGCGTCGCCGGGGCCTCGGTCAGCCAATCGTTCCGCCTCCCCATCGACCGGCCGGCAACCGCGCAGACGAACCCGACCGGGACCAGAACGAACAGCGCCAGCACCCGCAGGTCGAACCACGGCACCTCGCCCACCGTCAGGGGGTGGACGGTGAAGACGAAGGGGAAGAACAGCCGCTGCCACAGGCCGGGCGGGAAGAAGCTGACATTGACGTAGTCGGAGATGGCGGCGAAGGGTGACTTGAAGATGTGGTTCATGTGCGGGAAGACCGGGTTCCCGTAATCGTGCCACAGATGCGCCATCCACACGCCGCCGCCCAGCGCCAGCCCCACCAGCACGCCGATGCCGAAGAAGAAGGCGAGCCACAGCCGCCGCCACGGCCGGGCGGGCAGGGCCAGGAAGCCCAGGCACAGCCCGACCGCATAGATCACCGTCGGATTCTTCAGCCCCATCGCCGCGCCGGCCAACAGACCGGCCGCCGCGACCCGTGCGAAGCTGGGCAGCGGTCGTCCCTCCAGGATGCCGGGCAGGCTGCCGGCGACCACCGCCGCCGCCCCCAGAACGCCCAGGCTGACCACATTGTCCTGAAAGGTGGTGCCGATCAGCCCCAGCGTCCCGCCGCCAAGACCGCCCATCACCGCCAGCGCAACAGCAACCAACGTCCGTTTCATGTCCGGAACGTTCCGCAGGCAAAATGATGCCAGCAGATAAAGCAGCGACAGGTTGATCCCCTGCAGCGTCCCCCACAGGAAGCCGGCCGCCCGCGCCGGCAGGTGGGTTGCCAGCCAATAGAAGGGCACGTCGAGGAAGGGGCTGTAGAAGCTCGGCATCTGCGCCACGAGCAGATCGCGTCCGATCCGCCCGGTCAGCATCGCATAGCCGTTGTACCAATGGTAATTCCGCAGGTCCCAGTTCGCGTCCATACCGAAGGCCAGCGTCAGCAGCCCATAGACCGGCGGGGCCAGCAGAAGGAAGGCGATGCCGATCAGGCGGGCACGGCGATCCGGTGGGCCATCCGACGAGCCATCCGATGGGCGGTCTGACGGGCGGTCTTCGCGGGAGGCGGCTATCGGCATCGGAACGGGACAACCTTGCTGTTGCGCGGTATTGTCCTTAGGTGGCGGTCGCGCTCTCCGCAAGGGGAATGCCGGTTCCGGTGCTGCGTTTCGGGGCCGGCAATCGGGCCGGACCGGGACGATCCCCAGCCATTCGCGCAACAAAGATGCGCAACAGTGCATTCCCGCATGCCTGTTCGCTCATTGCGTGCCGGGAAAAGGGCAAGCTTCCTCTGGCAATGGCTTGTTCGGTCTGCTATTCACCACGCTCTGCATGCGCACGCTTGCGCCTTCTTGCGCGACAGGATTTCTGGCGATGGAAAAGTTCACGGTTCTCACCGGCGTTGCGGCGCCGCTGCCGATGATCAATGTCGATACCGATATGATCATCCCGAAGCAGTTCCTGAAGACCATCAAGCGGACGGGGCTTGGCAAGCATCTGTTCGACGAGATGCGTTACACCCCCGACGGGCAGGAGATCCCGGACTTCGTCCTGAACAAGCCGGCCTACCGCAAGGCCAGCATCCTGGTTTCCGGCGACAATTTCGGCTGCGGCTCCTCGCGTGAGCATGCGCCGTGGGCGCTGGCCGACTTCGGCATCCGCTGCATCATCGCCCCCAGCTTCGCCGACATCTTCTACAACAACTGTTTCAAGAACGGCATCCTGCCGATCAAGTTGCCGAAGGAGCAGGTGGACCTGCTGCTCGACGACGCGTCGCGCGGGTCCAACGCCGTCATCTCGGTCGACCTTGAGAAGCAGACCATCACCGGCCCGGACGGCGGCACCATCTCCTTCGAGCTGGACCCGTTCCGCAAGCATTGCCTGCTGAACGGCCTGGACGATATCGGCCTGACGCTGCAGCAGGCGGCCCATATCGACGGGTACGAGGGCAAGCAGCGCGCCGGCCAGCCGTGGATGTGGGGCTGACCGCCCCCATCCTCCCCCGATCTCCTCAACTTCTGTCTTCTTGACGTCTGATATTTGGGAGTGCGCCCGCCATGGCCGCCAATAAGAAGCTTCTGTTCCTCCCCGGTGACGGTATCGGCCCGGAGGTGATGCGCCAGGTTCGCCGGGTCATCGACTGGATGGACCGCAAGCGCAAGATCACCTTCGACGTGTCCGAAGGTCTGGTCGGCGGCGCGGCCATCGAGGCCCACGGCGTTCCGCTGTCCGACGCCACGCTGGCCGAGGCGCTGGCGGTTGACGCGGTGATGCTGGGCGCCGTCGGCGGCCCGAAGTGGGACAACCCCAGCGACTACACCAAGCGTCCGGAAGCCGGCCTGCTGACCCTGCGCAAGGAACTGGGCCTGTTCGCCAACCTGCGCCCGGCGGTGGTGTTCGACGCGCTGGTCGACGCCTCGACCCTGAAGGCCGACGTCATCCGCGGGCTGGACATCCTGATCGTCCGCGAGCTGACCGGCGGCGTCTATTTCGGTGAGCCGCGCGGCATCACCGACATCGGCAACGGCGAGCGTCGCGGCGTCAACACCCAGGTCTACACCACGTCGGAAATCCGCCGCGTCGCCCGCGTCGCGTTCGAGCTGGCCCGTAAGCGCGGCAACAAGCTCTGCTCGATGGAAAAGGCGAACGTCATGGAATCCGGCCTGCTGTGGCGGCAGGAAGTGACCAAGCTGCACCAGGAAGAGTTCCAGGACGTCGAGCTGAGCCACATGTACGCCGACAACGGCGCCATGCAGCTGCTGAAGAACCCCAAGCAGTTCGACGTCATCGTCACCGACAACCTGTTCGGCGACATCCTGTCGGACGAGGCGGCGATGATGACCGGCTCGCTCGGCATGCTGCCGTCGGCCTCGCTGGGCGCTCCGGATGCCAACGGCCACCGCAAGGCCCTGTACGAGCCGGTGCACGGCTCCGCCCCGGACATCGCCGGCCGCGATCTCGCCAACCCCTGCGCGACGCTGCTGTCCTTCGCGATGTGCCTGCGCTACTCGTTCAACCTGGACGAGGACGCCAAGCTGATCGAACGGTCCATCCAGAACGTGCTGGGCGGCGGCATGCGCACGGCCGACATCATGGCCCCGGGCATGGCGCGCTGCTCCACCACCGTCATGGGCGATTCGATCCTGCGCGAGTTGGACAAGCTGGCGTCCTGATCGCCCAATCGGCAGTGCCTTGGTAAAAAGCCCCCGTCCGCAAGGACGGGGGCTTTTTCGTCTGCACGATCCATAGCGTTTCAATCGCCCCGGTCGGTCGCCGCGTCAGTCGCCGCCTGCCGGCCGGTCGGGAGACCGTCCGCCATGGCTCGCCTGTCCACCCTTGCGGCCGGCTTCCGCCGCCAGCGAGGGGTTCTTGGAGAAGCTGCGCGAGGAGGCGGGCACGCTACGCCCGCCCTTGCGCCCGGCTTCCGCCGCGAGTTCCGGGTTCTTTGAAAAGCTGCGTTTGTCGGCCGGTACGCTTTCGCCACCCTTGCTGGCAATTTGGCGTTGCCGATCAGGGTCCATCGACGCGAAGCCGCGGCCCGACGTACGATTGCTCTCTTTCGAGGCCATAACCAACCTCCGACTGTGCCTTGTTGATTCGACAACCGGACAGCCGGGGGGTTGGTTCCAAATCACCGATAAATTCTGCAACTGGAATTGTCGGTACGGCCAGCAATGTGGGGGCGGTTGCGCGGGGTGCCCCCTCCCTAACCCTCCCCCGCGTTCCGCGGGAGAGGGGACTGCCGCTGCACTCCCGCAAAGCTCCTGCCCCCTCTCCCGCGCCAGCGGGGGAGGGATGGGGAGGGGGCAAGCGCAGTCAGCACCACTCACCCCAACCGCGCGATCGCCTCCGCCAGGGTCACCAGCCGGCGGGCGTTCTCGACATGCAGGTTCTCCACCAGTTTGCCGTCGACCAGCACCACGCCCTTGCCGGCCGCGGCTGCCTCCGCATGGGCGGCGATGATGCGGTGGGCCTGGGCGATCTCCTCGGCGTCCGGCGCGAAGGCCGCATTGCAGGCGGCGATCGTCTTGGGATGGATCAGCGTCTTGCCGTCGAAGCCCAATTCGCGCCCCTGCCGGCAGGAGGCGGCGAAGCCCTCGTCGTCGTTCAGGTCCAGATGCACGCCGTCCAGCACCGCCAGCCCATAGGCCCGTGCCGCCAGCAGGCAGAGCCCCAGGCTGGTGATCATCGGCAGCCGCTGCGCCGTGTGGGCGGCGTGCAGGTCCTTGGCAAGGTCGGAGGTCCCGAGCACCAGCGCGCCGACGGCGGGGGAAGCCCCGGCGATCTCCTTGGCGTTCAGGATGCCCAGCGGCGTCTCCATCATGCACCAGATCGTCTGGCCGGCCGGCGCGCCGGCGGTGCGAAGCACCGCTTCAGCTTGCCGCACCGCGTCGGCGCTCTCCACCTTCGGTAGCAGCACGGCATCGGCGCCGCTGGTCGCGGCCATGCGCAGATCGTCATAGCCCCAGGGGGTGTTCAGCCCGTTGACGCGGACGATCAGCTCCCGCCCGCCATAGCCGCCGGCCGACAGCGCGGTCGCGATGGTGTCGCGCGCCATCGCCTTGGCGTCGGGGGCGACCGCATCCTCCAGGTCGAGGATCAACCCATCGGCGGGCAGGCTGCGCCCCTTCTCCAGGGCGCGGGCGTTCGAACCCGGCATGTAGAGCACGCTGCGGCGGGGGCGGACGGTCGTGGCCATGGCGGTTTCCCGGAAATGCGGATGGTTGGAGACGGCAGCTTTAGCCGCGGGGCGCCGCCCTGTCCATGGGCCAGGCCGTCACAGTGGCGCGTCCGAGCGGACCGGTGCAAGGGCAGGCGCATGGCAGCCATGCCGCAAGTCCCGGCCGTCGTCCCGGAGTCGGCGGCTTTACGCCCGGCGGACCGTCGCTTAGGCTTACCCTCATGAAAAGCGTCCTCACCATCCAATCGCACGTCGCCTATGGCTATGTCGGCAACCGGGCCGCGGTGTTTCCGCTGCAGCGGCTGGGGATCGACGCCACGGCGGTGAACACCGTCCAGTTCTCCAACCACACCGGCTATGGCGCCTGGACCGGGCAGGTCTTCGCGGCGGAGCATATCGCCGACATCGTCGACGGCATCGCCGCCCGCGGCGTGCTGCCGGCTCAGGACGCGGTGCTGTCCGGCTATATGGGCGCTGTCGAACTGGGGCAGGTGATCGTGGAGACCGCGGCGCGGGTGAAGGGCGCCAATCCGAATGCGATCTATTGCTGCGACCCGGTGATGGGCGATGTCGGGCGCGGCTTCTTCGTGCGGCCCGGACTGCCGGAATTCATCCGCGACCATGCGGTGCCCGCCGCTGACCTGATGACGCCGAACCAGTTCGAATTGGAATATCTGACCGACCGCAAGGTGGAGACGCTGGACGACGCGCTGGCCGCCACCGCTGCGCTGCGCGCGCGCGGGCCGCGGCTGGTCCTGGTCACCAGCCTGACCCGCAGCGACGCCGATCCCGACAGCATCGAAATGCTGGCGGACGGCGCCGACGGTTCCTGGCTGGTATCCACGCCGCGCCTGACCTTCGATCCGCCGCCCAACGGGTCGGGCGACGCGGTGGCGGCGCTGTTCCTCGGCCATTACCTGACCGCCTTCGACCCGGCCGACGCGCTGGAAAAGGCGGCGGCGGCGATCTTCGCCATCTTCGAGACGACCAAGCGCATCGGCACGCGGGAGCTTCAGCTGATCGCCGCCCAGGACGATTTCGTCAACCCGCCCCGCCGTTTCACCGCGACGCGTATTCGCTGATCCGCCTCTGTCGCACTTGCTGAGAGCGGCCTCCGGCCGCGTGCGTCCAGGCGGCCGGAGGCCGCGTGAGTCCAAGTGGTCTCAGGCCGCAGGCGCGGCGTGGCTGTCCATCTTGATCGAGCGATCGATCACCCGTTCCGCCGGCAGCCAAACCGTCATCGCGGTCCCGGCCCCCGGCGCGCTGCGGCAGGTCAGCGTTCCGCCATGCAGGTCGATGAAGTTCTTCGAGATCGACAGGCCCAGCCCGGTGCCCTCGTACCGGCGGTTCGCGGCATTCTCCGCCTGACGGAAGGGCTGGAACAGGTCGGCCATGAAGTCGTGCGGGATGCCGATCCCGGTGTCGGCCACCGTCAACGCGAAGCCGCCGTCCCCGTCCAGACCGGCGGTGATGGTGATGCTTCCGCCGCCGGGCGTGAACTTCACGGCGTTGGACAGCAGGTTCAGGATCACCTGCTTGAAGGCCCGGCGGTCGACCCACAGGGTTGCGACGGCTGCCGTCGCCTCGTTGTGGATGGCGACCCCGCCGGCGGCGGCGCGGTCGCGCACCATCATCAGGCATTGCCCGACCGCCTCATGCGCCTCGACCGCCTCTTCGCACAGCTCGAACTGGCCGGATTCCAGCTTCGACATGTCCAGCACGGCGTTGACGATGTCGAGCAGATGCCGGCCGCTGTCGTGGATGTCGGCGATGCAGGACTTCTGCCGCTCGTTGACCGCGCCGAAGAACTCGCTGTCCAATACCTCGGCGAAGCCGATGATGGCGTTCAGCGGGGTGCGCAGCTCGTGGCTCATGTTGGCGAGGAACTCGCTCTTCGCCCGGTTTCCCAGTTCCGCCTGCGTCTTCGAGGCGATCAGTTCCGCCTCCTGCTGTTTGCGGCGGGTCATGTCGCGGATGACGCCGACATAGATGCGCGGTTCGTCCGGACGCAGCGCGCCGACGGAGGCCGGGTAGGAGGCCGCGGCGCAGGGGCTGCCGCCCAACCGCAAATCGCTGACGGTGAAGCCGACCGGAAAGGCATGGCCGTCGCGGCGCAGCGCGGTCAGGTCGCGGTCGTTGGCGCCGCCGCGGGCGTCGGGGATCAGCGCCTCGATCGGCTGGCCGATCATCTCGCGCTCCGGCACGCCGAACATCATCTCGGCCGCCCGGTTGAAGGTGACGATGCGCCCGGCGCTGTCGAAGGTCACCACCGCATCCAGCATGGAATCGAGGATGCCGCGGATCCGGCGCGAGGCGCGGGCCAGCCGGGCCTGATCCTCCTCTCGCCGGGCATGCTGGCGGACGACGAAGGCGGTCAGCAGGGCGATGGCGATGGTCATGACCGTGCCGATGGCGGTCCAGGCCGCCGTGTCGCGCCGCCATTCGGCCAGCGCCGACCCCACCGGCAACGTCGCCACGATGACGAAGGGATAACCCTGCACCCGCCGCACGCTGACCAGGCTGTCGACCCCCGGCTGCGAACCGGCGGGGTTTGAACCGGGCATGGCGTCGCGGATGGTGGCCTCGTCTTGCGCCGCCAATGCCTGCCAGACGGCCGGCCAGTCGGTCAGCCGGGCCGGCGCATTGTGGCCCGGCGGCCGGTCCAGCAGGACCGTGCCGTCCGCCAGCGCCAGGATCACGCTGCCCTTGCGGTCGATGTCCCGCGATTCCAGCGTCGCCGCCAGCCGGTTCGGGTCGACCATGGCGACCAGTGCGCCGCGGAAGCCGCCGTTGCGATCCGTCCAGCGCCGGCTGAAGGGGATGATCCGCGTTCCGGTCCTCACCCGGCTGGCGATGGGGGCGCCGACATGCAGCCCCTGTCCGGCGCCGTCGCGCGGCCCGGCGAAATAGGCGCGGTCCGACAGTGTGACCGTCGGCAAAGGCGCCTCGGCCGAATGGTGCAGGGCAAGGCCGTCGGCGCCGACCACCACCAGATCGGCCAGTTCCGCGAAGGAATCGCGCCGCTCGCGCAGATGGTCGTGGATGGCCGGGCTGCCGCGCCGGGTGCCGTCCGGAAGCGTATCGAGCGCGAAGGCGAGATCGCGCAGAAGTTGGTCGACCGAAAAGGCGGTGCGCAGTGTCTGCGATTCCAGCATGCGGGCAAGATCGCGGGTGGCGCGTTCCCCCGCATCCAGCGCCTCGCGCCGGCCCAGCAACATGCCATAGCCGATCAGCGCGTCGACCACGAGGATGAAGGCGAGGCCGGAGGCGGTCATCAGGAAGCGCACCGACCCCAAACGGCCACGCAGCGCCTGCGCCAGACCGGCGGTGGAGCGGGGCAGCGGCGGAGAGGCGGACCCGGGGACGGGCATCGGCGTTGCGGCTTCCAGTGGGGGCTTGCGGCCGGACGGCCCATGTTGACTAAATGAACCGTTACCCTAAAGAAAGTGTAATTGGACTGAAACATGGGGATTGCCGATGCGCGCAGATGCCGCGCCGCCGCGTTCCCGCCCCGGGGGCCGTCTCAGTGGCTTTCACGGCGCCCTGCGCCACCCTGCCATTCCCCTCCCGCCATCCTGTCGGCGGTTGCCGGGAACGGCTCCATCCGCTAGGTAAGGGACCATCTTGGCAGCCGGATCGCCCATATTCCCATGACCGACGGACCGCTTTCGCTCTACCGCGCCCGCCGCGGCAGCGGCACGCTTCGCCCCGATCCCGACCAGGAACTGGCGGCGGAGAAGTTCCAAAGCCTGTATCAGGCGCTGAAGGGCTATCAGCCGCAGCCCGCCGGCGACGACAAGCCCTCCGGGGGAGGGTGGCTGGAACGGTTCGGTCTGGGTCGCCGCCGCGCCACGCCGCCGCCGCCGGACATCGCCTCCACCGCGCCGCAGGGGCTGTACATCTACGGCAGCGTCGGGCGCGGCAAGTCGATGCTGATGGACCTGTTCTATGAGACCGCCCCGGTCGACAAGAAGCGGCGCGTCCATTTCCACGAGTTCATGCTGGAGATCCACCAGCGCATCCACGACCATCGCCAATCCGGCAAGGGGAAGGGTGACGGCCCGGACGAGGCACTGCCCGAACTGGCCCGGGCGCTGGCCGACGAGGCGTGGCTGCTCTGCTTCGACGAGTTCCACGTCACCAACATCGTCGACGCGATGATTCTCGGCCGGCTGTTCACCAACCTGTTCGACCTGGGCGTGGTGGTGGTGGCGACCTCCAACTGGCCGCCGGACATGCTGTACAAGGACGGGCTCCAGCGCGAGCTGTTCCTGCCCTTCATCGCGCTTCTGAAGGAGAAGCTGGACATCCTGTCGCTGGACGGCCCTACCGACTACCGGCTGGACCGTCTGAAGGGCGTGCCGATCTACCACCACCCGCTGGGCGCGGCGTCGGACGCGGCGCTTGCCAAGGCCTTCTCAGACCTGACCGGCGGCGCGGCGGGCGAGCCCTGCAGCCTGACGGTGCAGGGTCGCCGCGTCGAGATCGACCGTGCCGCCAAATGCGTCGCCTGGGTCGATTTCTGGGACCTGTGCGGCAAGCCGCTGGGGGCGGCCGACTATCTGGCCATCGCCACCCATTTCCACACGGTCCTGATCGACCATGTCCCGACGATGAAGGACGAACTGCGGAACGAGGCCAAGCGCTTCATGACGCTGATCGACGCGCTGTACGAGCACAAGGTCAACGTCGTCATCGCCGCCGAAGGCCCGCCGGAACGCCTCTACCCGGAAGGCACCCACGCCTTCGAGTTCGAGCGCACGGTGAGCCGGCTGATGGAGATGCAGAGCGAGGACTATCTGCAGAGGCAGCATCTGACGTGATTATTTTCTGAGCGCCTTCCGGTCGGTGCCATATGTGTCTCTCCTGCTGGTCTCGGCATACAGGAGAGCGTCGCATCCGCCGGCCGATGCTCCACGCTCCGGCGCCACCCGCTGTGCCCTCTCCTTGCGAGGTCCTGTCTGGCCTGCGCCGGTGGTCGCCTGCAGCTAGCCTATGCGCCGTCACGGGCAGGAATGCCCGATGGAAGAGGGGACGAGAATATGTTCGTGATCCCGCCGAACAGGAGAATGCCGAGGATCGTGAGGTCGTGTCCGGTTCGGGAGGATGCACTCCGGAGGCGCAGGCTTGGACGACTCCAGCGGAAACGGCGGCTTTCGTGACTGTCCAGCAAGGCGTCAGGAAAGAAAGAGGCTGTCGGGCTTGCTGCAATGGCGCCGTATCGGCTCCTTCCTCCGCTCGAAGCTGATCGCCCTTGCGGCCGAATGGTTCGCCTGCTGAAACCGTTGTGGCGAGACAATCTGTTTTGAATTGCACTTCAGAAGTCGTATCATTCCCGGACTGACAGCCTAAAAGCTGCATGGGTTGTTTATGCCTGTCTTTTTTTGGGAACAATGGGAAATGAATATTGACGCTTGGGTAAGTAAAGCTGAATCATGCAGAGGCAGCGATAATATTTTCTACAATTTCAAATTTGAGACGCAAAAAAACATTGCAAATAAATCGACAATAAAAGCATTTGAAATGCATCTTTCTGGGTGTTCTGATAAAGATGATCATGCATTTATTCTTGAATATTTCTGCAGAAAATATGGATTGGTAAAAATGTCCGGTAGCACCGTGGACCATGCAAAATTTGGTCCACGCTTGTCCACCGTTGTAAAATGGTTTGTTGCTAAAGATACTTTGCTTTCGACGTGCGTGCATGATCCTTCTTTCGAAAGCCGATTGGAGTATCTTAGCTCTATCGATGATCATGATGAATACATTGAAGAGTTGGGTAAGCTTAGCCGGGAAGTTGACGAGTCTCTCAAGAGTGGCTCTGTCAAAGCCGGAAGCGCCGCCGCCGTTGTCGGTGTCGGGAGCGGCGGCAAGAGCTACGCGACGACGACGGTCACAATTGCTCCGCCCGACCTCAATCGGATTGGCGAACCTGAGACCCTGACGGTCTGCTGGCTCGCTCCTGAACGTGAGTTGAACGAGAAAATCGAATCGATGGTGGGAAAGGACGCAAGCCCGTCCAGGCGGCTGGCTGCAGCCATCAATGTGCTTGGGCTCAAGCCGGACCGGAAGCCCTATGACCTCCGGTTCGTGTTCACATTCGATGGGACGGCTTTTCCGGCTGAGGCGGTACGCCGTCCCACCATATTTGCGGGCGGCTTTCCGGACTGCTATCTATCCGCTGATAAAAGTGACGGATGGGGTCGAACTGAGCCGCTCAATGACGGCGTCGATATGCAGGCATGCGAGGAAGGGGTGCCCGAAGCAGTCTGCTCTGGTCTCCCCCTCCAAAGCGCTGCCAATATCAACTTGGTAGGATTTCTGACAGCCTCACAGTACAAGGACTGTGGGTGCCCAAAACCGGGTGTGGCTGCGAAAAGGCGCTTCGGAGAGGAATTCTGCCTCGAACATGACCGCAAAAGAACGGCTTAAGATAAGGATCCGATGCTATGGACAGGTGGGTGGAGCGAGGGGTTAGAGATTTCCGTCAGACAATCGAGCAGGGTAACTTAGGCGATATGCGTCGCGCCATGCATTCGTATTGGGCGCAGCGTGCCAGCCTCAGCCCATATCTCGTCTGGCCTGACGATGAGAAAACGTTTGCGGAATATTTCATTGATCTCGCAAAAGTGTTAAAAGAGACGGATGAGGCGAGTGAGCTTGTCCTACGTGAATTATTCTATACGTCGGCGCAAGAGTGGACGTGGACATCAGGATTTCAAGGATTGTCAGAAATAATTCAAATATTGAGATACTTGCGCGATGACGAATGCCATTATCTGTCGGTGAATAAAATAACTCGAAGCAATTATTTCATCGATATTCATTCTATGACAGCCGCTGATCTTTTTGATAGGATGTGCGGAAATATATATTCTGGAGGAAGTATTCCAAATTTATATGACAATATAACGGCATCGTATTTCTCGAATTCATGCCTTATTTTGTATTTTTCCCAGAAATACTTTCCAGCGGTCGGGAGCCCGTCCGAAAGAGTGGGCTTGGCACAATTCTGCTTACGGCTGCTGAATGAAATGGAATGGAAATCAGAGAGGATTGCGCCACAATATTTTGCAGGCCCCTACCTGTGGGGAGTTGGGGAATTGGCGCGAACGAAGGTGCTGGCGGCTGAGTTACCAAGATTTTGGCGCAAGATTATCGGTCAGGATTTTGATTTTTCCCAAATTGATAAATCACATAAATCGTCATCTCCATTCTACTCCTTCCCAAGAGCATGTGCACTCCTGGAGGAAACGTTTAATTTCCGGCATAAGGATATCCTGGTTCGACCGCCGTCTTTGGAAGCCAGTCGATCATCCATCAATGAACTTCTGGCTCTATAAGGAAAGATGCCCATGCGGAACCGGATTTGTTTTGGCAAGGGTGTCGTGGACGATGCGCGTGCTCGGATACTTGACGCCACTGAAAGCATATCTTACAAGCCAAACGACGCATTTGGAGAGTTCTATACGCTTATCCATTTGCGCGACGAGTTGCTGGATTTCCAGCGTGACCTGAACTGCATACTCCGCAACGGACACAGCGACAGGTCGGCTTTCGCGGTCGATGACGTTTCGCTCCGTTCCTTTGCTGAATTGGATGATAACGCCCGGCGATATTTCTCCTTTCCGATTCCGGTCGAAGGTGAAGAAAGACAAAAAATAATGGAGATCCGCGGAGCAGAATATCTGTTTCGTTTGGAAACCATGCTTTTTGGTCGAGATGCAAATCCTGTTCTGCTCCCTCCCAACGCTGAAAACTGTCGGGATCACATACAGTATTTCAGTTCAGGTCAGAGGAACAAAACGCTTTCTCTGAATTGGAATACACTGCGATCTCTGGTTACACCGGCTGTTGAGAAACTGGAGAATGACCGAGGGCTTTACGGGGAATGGATTGCCCAGAACCGCAACCTCCTGAATCGCGATCCACGCCTGATTTCGTTCAACAATCCGGTCGCTCAGGACGAGCTCCTCTCGGCATGGACCAGGGATGAGGCAAGCATTTCCGTCGGTCTGCTGGCCATCGCGAGCCTCGAGCATGGTGAACAGGTTCTGGAAAGATACCGTAAGCTCTTTGATCGGGAAGAAAGTCGGATTCGGTTCTTCAACGAAATCGATGCAACATGCATCTCGGAAAAGGTTAAAGATAAGGAAGGCTTCCAGAAAAGCCTCAGAAACCTCCAGCGCGAAGACGGCATCACGGAATATGTCGGAATCACCGAAGGCATCTTCGACTTGTTGTATACACTCGACGGCATCAACAAAACGCTGTCGAAGCACGGGAGTTCTCGGAACGAAGGCTATATGTGGCGCGCGGCGATGTCCGCCACCTATGTTCATGCCGTCAACGACCTGCTGGTCCAACATGGTGGCGAGTCGACGTTTCAACTGGTCACGCACAGGACGCTTCTGGGACGTGTCATCCGCACATTCCGCGAAGGCGAACTGCTCGTGCCGGTCCGGCATCCCAAGTTCCTCGCGGCTACCCTGCCGCTCAGCGTAGCGAAAGACGTCTATCCGTCCCTGGAGCGAATCAATTCAGTGCTTGGCGGTTTCGTGCGTGCGGCCTTGAACAGTCGGGAGGTCACTGTTGAAGAAATCCGGAAGATAGAAGATCGCATCAGCCCATCCTGGACTGCGCTGAAGAGAAAGATCTATTCCTCTGAAGCAGGATATGTTGCCGAGCGATTCAATGCCGAACAAAAGCAGCTTCGTGGCGGGAGAAATCCCAACTTGGAGAAGGCGCGAGCATATGTGGCTGTCCACGCGTTGGAAGACAGCGATCCGAAAACCGTTCTTCTTGCGTTTTTGCGCGAGAGAACCGATGCCTTGCTTCGCGACACCATTTTGTCGGCGTTGGCTCGAACCGAGTTGCAAGCGTATTACGTCCCGGAGCGTGAGCGGGAGCCAGCGCACTGGATGATCTTGCCGCGCGCAGGCAAGCTCAGATATGTGGTCAAGATCAATCCGCAGATGCTTGACGATGCCAGTACTGCTTCGGTCAAACATCGGAAGCTTGATCTCGAACGCCTACTGAGGGAGTCAGGTAGTGTCGGCGCCAACTCGTTGGCAGGACAACTCACGATTTTTGCGACTGCCCTCGCCGCAGCGATCGTTGGAAACTGGAATGTCGCCATCGATTATCTCGATAGGGATCGAATCGATGGGATCCGCGACAGGGATCTTAATGCTGAATGCCGCTTCATCAAGCATTTGGCTTTGCGGGGACTGGCGTCCCAGAAAAAGAGATTGCGTTCTCAGGTGCTCACCAACTTGAGCGACGCATCCGAAACCATCACACTTCTGAACCAGGAAAAGCCCAGCGATCTCCGTTTTCGGCTGGGCTGTGCGGGCACCATCCTTGAATGGCTGGTATTGGGCGACCTCAAGACCACCGACGCCCAAGATGCATTCGAGACCGTGTTTGGGTTTCCGCACTATCAAGCAACGCTGAAGGCTATGGAGTTATGCTTCGGGGTCACTCGTGAGATTGATGATAACTTAGCGGCGTGCCCGGATGCCAGCGAGTCGCAGAAGGTTTATTGGCACTATATAAAGGCGCGCAGCCTGCAAATCCTGCTCACTTTATACATGGCGGTTTGGGGAGAGGAAACACCCAATCCGCACCTTGACTACATACGGATTGCTATTGCCAAGGAAACGCGTGCGGAATGGCCAAACGTCTTCAAACAATATAATGACGTGTGGAACGTTCTGGAGAAGACGTGGGCAGATTTGCAAAATGGCGAACGCGATCACGCTGGTTGGAAGCGCACCGCCTTTCACCGCGACTGTGCCGTTGAGGAGCAGTACCCGGCCGCGACGCTAGCGTGGCATTTTGGAAAGCTGATATTTGATCTGAATGGAGGCAAGCTGTTCGACCCCAATGCCGGAATTTCTCCGATCGAGAAGCTGACAACTTTGTCCAGCAACATTCAAGATGTTTATTCCTGCCTCTCGGGGATCGAAAGCAGTTGCCTGAGACTCTCCTTCGATGGATATCCTCGACGGCTTTTCCGTACCGTTAAAAAGAAGCTGTATAAAGTCGTCGAGGACAACATCAACGATATAAATAAAGAAGCATTCTATGAGCTGACGGAGAGTATTCGCCGGACGGCACGTTAGTCCGTGGTGAAGGCAGGCAACTGGCCTTACAACTCCTGTCCGCTCAAACCCTCTCTCCCGCCCGCCGCCGCAACTCCTCGAAGTCGCGGCCGGCGTGGTGGGAGGAGCGGGTCAGCGGGGTCGCCGACACCATCAGGAAGCCCTTCGCCCGCGCCACCGTGCCGTAGCGCTCGAACTCCTCGGGCGTGACGTGGCGGGCAACCGGGTGATGGTTGGGGGTGGGGCGGAGATACTGGCCGATGGTCAGGAAATCGACGCCCGCCGCCCGCAGGTCGTCCATCACCTGCAACACCTCCGCCGGCTCCTCGCCCAGTCCGACCATGATGCCGGACTTGGTGAAGATGGTCGGGTCGCGGTCCTTAACGCGTTCCAGCAGGCGCAGCGACCCGTAATAGCGCGCGCCGGGCCGCACATCGGCATAGAGCCGCGGCACGGTTTCCAGATTGTGGTTGTAGACGTCGGGCCGGGCATCCGCCACCGTCTCCACCGCGCCGGCCTTGTTGCGGAAATCGGGGGTCAGCACCTCCACCGTCGTACTGGGGGCGGTGTCGCGCAGGCGGCGGATGCAGCGGGCGAAATGCGCGGCGCCGCCGTCCGGCAGGTCGTCGCGGTCGACCGAGGTGATGACGACATGGGCGAGGCCAAGCTCGCCCACCGCTTCGGCCAGCCGATCAGGCTCGTGGGGGTCGAGCGCGTCCGGCCGGCCGGTGGCGACGTTGCAGAAGGCGCAGGCCCGCGTGCACACGCTGCCCAGGATCATCACCGTGGCGTGACGCTTGCTCCAGCACTCGCCGATGTTGGGGCAGGCGGCCTCCTCGCAGACCGTGTTCAGGCCGTGGCGGCGGACGAGCGACTGCGTGTCCTCGAACGCCGCACCGCCGGGCGCGCGGGCACGGAGCCACGACGGCTTCTCTGCCCGATGCTCCGGGCGGGCGGGCTTCATGTGCATCGCGGGCAGGGCCATCAGTGAACAAGCTCCGGCTGTTCGGCCGCAGCAAGCGCCGCCTGCGGCTGCACGATGATCTTCACATTGCGGTCCTTGTGGGCGACCAATTCCTCGAAGCCGCCGCTGACGATGTCGTCCAGGGTGATGCGGCCGGTGATCAGCGGCTGCACGTCGATGCGGCCGTCGGCGATGAAGCGGATGACGTCGGCGAACTCGCCATTGTAGGCGAGAGAGCCGATGACCTGCTTCTCGGTGGCGACGATCTCGAAGAAGTTGAAGGAACTCGGCTCCTCGAAGATGCCGACCAGCACGGTCTTGCCGGCCTTGCGGATCACGTCGATGGCGAGCTTCGCCGTGTCGCGGTGGCCGATGCATTCGAACGACACGTCGGCGCCGTAGCCGCCGGTCAGCGCCTTCACCTCCGCCACCGCGTCGCAGTCCTTGGGGTCGAGCACGATGCTGGCGCCGACCTCCAGCGCCTTGGCCTTGCGGGCGGCGGACATCTCAAGGACGATGATCCGCCCGGCCCCCGCCGCCTTCGCGCACATGATGGTGCACAGGCCGATAGTGCCGGCGCCGACCACCACGACCGTCTCGCCGACGATGCTGCCGGCCTTCTTCACCGCATGCATGCCGACCGCCAGCGGCTCGATCAGGGCGCCGGCCTCGGTCGGGAAGCCGTCGGGCAGCTTGTAGAGCAGCTCGGCCGGGACATTGACCAGGCTGGCGAAGGCGCCGTTGTTCATCAGGCCGGTGAAGGCCAGCTTTTCGCAGATGTTGTACATGCCGTGCTTGCAGTAATAACACTCGCCGCAATGCTGGCAGGCGTCGGCCGCCACCCGGTCGCCGACCGCGAAGCCGGTGACGCCCTCGCCCAGCGTCGCGATCTCGCCGCTGAACTCGTGGCCCAGGATGCATTGGCCCTTCAGCCCGGTCAGCGGGTGGGGCGTATCGACGGGGATGAAGACCGGGCCGGCGACATATTCATGCAGGTCGGACCCACAGATGCCGCACCAATGCACCTTGATCTGCACCCAGCCGGCGGGCGGGGCGCCCGGCAGCGGCACGTCCTCGACCCGGATGTCCTTGCGGCCATGCCAGACGGCGGCCTTCATCGAAGTGGCACTCATGGTGTTGTCCTCCGGTTTTATCGTTGTGAGGCGAGCGGTCGGGACGATCAGGCGAACACCATCCCACCGTCGACCAGCAGGGATTGGCCGGTCATGAAGTCGCTGTCGGACGAGGCGAGGAAGCGGGCGACGCCGACCAGATCGTCGGGCCGCGACGGCCGGCCCAGCACGGCGCCGGCGGCGAACATGTCGAAGGCCTCGTTCTCCGACTTGGTGATGCCGGTGTCGCGGAAGCCCTGGTCGATGATCTTCCACATCTCGGTCGCCACCACGCCGGGGCAGATGGCGTTGGCGGTGATGCCGTCCTTGCCGAAGCCGCGGGCGGCGGCCTGGGTCAATGCCACGACGGCGAATTTGCTGGCGGAGTAATGGGCCAGCGGCTCATAGCCCTGCTTGCCGGCGATGGAGGCGGTGTTGACGATCTTGCCGCCGCCACCCTGCTTCTTGAACGTCTTGATCGCTTCCTGCATGCCGATCAGCACGCCCAGCGCGTTGACGTCGTTGACCGTGTGCCAGTCGTCCTCGGTGATGTCGAGGAAGGGCTTGGTCTGGGCGATGCCGGCATTGTTGAAGATGACGTCGAGCCGGCCATGGGTCTTCACCGTCTCGTCGATCATGCGGCGGACGGCGGCGCGGTCGCGGACGTCGACGGTGACGGCGATTGCCGCGCCGCCGACGGCACGGATGGCCTCGGCCACCTGTTGGGCGTCGGCCGCGTTGCGGTCGGCGATGGTCAGCTTGGCACCGTCGGCGGCCAGCGCCTTGGCGATGGTGGCGCCGATGCCGCGGCCGGCGCCGGTGACGATGATGCTCTTGTCCTTGAGATCAGGCATGAGCGGTCTCCTGCCGGCGTGCTGGCGGATAGCCTGCGCGCCGGTTGCGGGTGGATCGGGACGGAAGTAGGGGAGAGGCCGGCCTCGTTCTTTAATTTTGGCCGCCTCAGTTCGCCTTGGCGATGTGGTCCTTGAGCAGCGCGTTCACTTTGCCGGCCGCCTCCATCTGCACCATGTGGCCGGCGCCGGGGATGACGGCGACCTGTGCCGTGTTCGCCAGCGCCTGGGCGTGGTCGGCGGGGATGACACGATCCTCCTCGCCCCACACGACCAGCGTGGGCGTGCTGGCATCCGCGATCCCGGATGCCAGCACGCTGGCCTGCCGGCCGTCGGCGAACAGCGACGCCGACAACGCCCGCAGGGCCTCGTCAACGCCGTCCAGTCGCTTGTACTTCAAGAGGTCGTCAACCAGATTGCGGCTGACAAGGCCACGGTCGGCGAACAGCGTCTCCAGGACCGGTTTAAGATCGCGGCGCGATGTCGCACCGATGAAGCCCTGGATATAGCCGTGGTCGATCTGCTCGCCCAGGCCGGCCGACGCGATCAGCGACAGCGATGCCACCCGGCCCGGCGCGTCGAGCGCCGTGCGCATCGACACCGCTCCGCCCATGGAATGGCCGACGAAATGGGCGCGCTCCACCCCGACCGTGTCGAGGAAGCCCAATACCGCCTTCGACAGGCCGGACAGGCTGGCGTCGGCGATCTGCTTGGTGGATTGCCCATGTCCGGGCAGGTCGAGCGCGTAGACGGTGGCGTTTTCCGCCAGCGCGTCGATGGTGAACAGCCAGTTGTCGAGATCGCCGCCGAAGCCGTGGACCAGCAGGACGGTCGGCCCGCTTTCGCCGCGCTTGGCATAGCGGATGGTGCCGGCGGGGGTCTCGGCGGTGTGGTACTGCGGGCCGGCCTCGGCCTCGCCGTCGTCTTCGCTGGCCGGGACGGCATAGGCGCTGATGAAGGCGTCGATGTCGTCGTCCGGCACGTCGGGCTCGGCCAGCACGGCGATCAGCGCCTTGACCGGATAGACGGTTCCGGGTTCGCCCAGCACGCGGCGCAGGACGCCGGTCTCTCCCGCCTCGACCACGTTGGTGATCTTGTCGGTCTCGACCTCCAGCAGCTCATCGCCGATGGAGATGGTGGACCCCGGCCGCTTCAGCCAGCCGGTGACCTTGCCCTCCGACATGGACAGGCCCCATTTCGGCATGACGATGGGCTTGATGCGCTCGTTTAACATGTGATTCAGGCTCCTGGGAATGCTTTTTTTGATTGGCAGCGGGTGCCCCCTCCCTAACCCTCCCCCGCCTACGGCGGTGGAGGGGACTGCCGCCGCTTCGCAAAAGGCCCCCTCTCCCGCGAAGCGGGGGAGGGTCGGGGAGGGGGCATTCAGGCCGGCGCTTACCTCACGCCGCGATGCTGCGCGCCCCCTTGGGCGACAGCGTACGCCGCACGGCGCTGGCGATGCTGTCGGCGCTGGGGACGTACAGATCCTCCAGCGAGGGCGCGAAGGGCACCGGCGTGTGCGGCGCGGTCACCATCTGGATGCCGGCCTTCAGCGCCCCGAAGGCGTTCTGGCCGACGAAGGCCGCGATGTCGGTGGCAAGGTTGCAGCGCGGATGCGCTTCGTCCACCACCACCAGACGGCCGGTGCGCTCGACGCTCTCGACGATGGTGTCCCAATCGATGGGCGACAGGGTGCGCAGGTCGATCACCTCGGCTTCGGTGCCGTCCTTGGCCAGCGCCGTCGCCGCCTCCATCGCGCGGTGGACGGTCAGGCCATAGCTGACGATGGTCACGTCGTCGCCGTCGCGCAGCACGTTCGCCTCGCCGAAGGGGATGGCGTAGCTCTCCGCCGGAACCTCGCATTCCATGCCGTAGAGGTTCTTGTGCTCGCAGAAGATGACCGGGTCGTTGTCGCGGATCGACTGGATCAGCAGGCCCTTGGCGTCATAGGCGTTGCTGGGGCAAACGACCTTCAGGCCCGGAATGTGGGTGAACAGCGGGGTCAGCATCTGCGAATGCTGGGCCGCGGCGCGGAAGCCGGCGCCGACCATGCCGCGGATCACCACCGGTGTCTCCGCCTTGCCGCCGAACATGTAGCGGAACTTGGCGGCCTGGTTGAAGATCTGGTCGAAGCAGACGCCCATGAAGTCCAGGAACATCAGTTCCGCCACCGGACGCAGCCCACAGGCGGCGGCACCGATGGCGGCGCCGATATAGGCGGATTCCGACAGCGGCGTGTCCATCAGCCGGTTGCCATGCTTGGCGTAGAGCCCCTTGGTGACGCCCAGCACGCCGCCCCAGGCGTCTTCCTCGCCGTGGGCGCCGGTGCCGCCGACGATGTCCTCGCCCATGACGATGACGGTGGGGTCGCGGCGCATTTCCAGGTCCAGGGCCTCGTTGATCGCCTGCTTCATGCTGATCTTGCGGGACATGTGTTTCCTCCGCGTTTGGCGTTTCTTGAATGGGCTCAGTAGGAGACGTAGACGTCGCGCAGCAGGTCTTCGGCCACCGGCAGCGGGGCGGCCTTGGCGGCGCGCACGGCGTCTTCGATCAGCGCGTTCACGTCACGGTCGATGGCCTGCAACTCGTCGCGGCCGATCACCCCGGCCTCGATCACCCGTTCCGACAGGATGGTCAGGCAGTCGCGTGACGCACGGATCGCCTCCAACTCGCCCTTGGCGCGGTAGGTCTGGGCGTCGCCTTCGAAATGGCCGTAGAAGCGGACCATGTTGCATTCCAGCAGCGCCGGACCGCCGCCGTCGCGGGCGCGGCGGATGATCTCGCCCGCCGCCTCGTACACCGCGAAGAAGTCGGTGCCGTCCACCGTGACGCCCGGCATGCCGAAGCCGGTGGCGCGGTCGACGTAGCTGTCGCAGGACACCGCCCATTCCATCGCGGTGGATTCGGCATAGCCGTTGTTCTCCACCACGAAGACCACCGGCAGGTTCCACACCGCGGCGAGGTTCAGGCTTTCCAGGAAGGTGCCCTGGTTGGACGCGCCGTCGCCGACGAAGGTGATGCCGACGCCTCGGTCGCCGCGCACCTTGGCGGCCAGCGCCGCGCCGCAGATCAGCGGCGCGCCGGCGCCGAGGATGCCGTTGGCGCCCATCATGCCCTTGGACAGGTCGGCGATGTGCATCGACCCGCCCTTGCCCCGGCAGGCGCCGGTGGAACGGCCATAGATCTCAGCCATCATCGCGTGGACATCGACGCCCTTGGCGATGCAGTGGCCGTGGCCGCGGTGGGTGGAGGCGATGCGGTCGTTGTCGTTCAGGTGCATCATGATGCCGGTGGCGCAGGCCTCCTCGCCGGCATAGAGGTGGACGAAGCCGGGGATGTCGCCCTTGGCGAAATCGACGTGCAGCCGCTCCTCGAACTCGCGGATCGTCCGCATGGTGCGGTAGGCCTTCAGCAGCTCGTCCTTGCCGAGGGGGAAGGGATTCTGGGCCATGAGGTGTTTTCTCCCTGGTTGATTTGGGTTGTGGTTGTCAGAAGGCGGCGACGGGCACCGGGGTGCCGGTCAGCAGCCGGTTCTGGCCGGCGTGCCGCATCACTGCGGCGACGTTGACCGTGCGGAAGGCGTCGTCCCGGAGCGTCAGGGACAGACGGTCGCGTTCGGAGAAGGACAGTTCGCGCTCCCCATCCAGCGCGATGGAGCCGGCGGTGACCTCCGGCACGAAGGCCACGTCGGCCGGCATGCGGCGCCAGTCGGTGATGCCGACCCGGGCCATCATCCCCGGCGCGATGGGGGCGTGGAGCGTGGTGGCAGCCTTGCGGCAGTCGCCGTCCGGTGACAGCCGCACCATCAGGCCGCCGCTCTCGTCGCGGCCGACGGGTTCCAGCAGGCCGGCGATGGCCGACATGCCGATCACCTCCGGGTCGGCGAAGGTGACGTAGAGTTCGCGGAAATTCTCGGTCCGCCACAGGGCGCGGGCGCCGATGTAGCGTTCCGTCACCAGGGCGACGTCGACCAGCGCCATCTCGGTGACGGCGCCGCCGTTCGCCCCGTTGATGAGTGACACGTCGATGCTCTTGTTGGCGGCGAAGGCGATGTGCGGCGGCACCCGGCCGGTGACGGCCAGCCCGGTGGCGAGCCCGGTGATGGTCGGCTCCCGGTGTTCGGGGAAGGCGTTGTTGGTCCCGGTGGAGATGCCGGCGATGGGCACCGTCCCGCATTCCGCCGCCACCGCCCGGTGGGTGCCGTCGCCGCCCAGCACCACCAGGGCCGACACGCCGGCCCGCCGCATCTCGGCGGTGGAGCGGTGGGTGTCGGCGACCGTGCCGGTGACCGGCATGGAAACGGGGTGGAGAGCGGGATAGATGTCCTCGCCGCGTGAGCGGGCCCGCATCATGCCGCGTTCGACATGGGCGCGGATGCCGCCATTCTCCGGCATCATCAGAACGTCGCGGACGCCGCAGGCATGCAGCGCCGCCAGCACCCGCAGCAGGATGTTCGCCCGGTCGGCGATCTGCAGGCTGGTGGCGTTGGCGACGACCCGGCGGATATCGCGGGCGGAAACCGGATTGGCGACGATGCCGACGACCGGAGCCAAGATTGCGCCTCCCCCTCGTTGCGGCGCGCCGTTGATCGACGCGCGGTTCGAAGGGGTAAGAGCAACTGCCGTGCCAGATGGTCAGTTCAGCGGATTTTCTTGATTTTCAACGGTTCGGGGTGGCGCGGCGGGGTGGGGCGTTGCAACAGGTGTTGCATGGACTGTTGCGCCGTCGGTGCAACAGGTGTGGCGTCACTCCGCGGCGGGCGGCACCGCGGCGATGCGGGTTGGGATCATGGCGTTGATGGTCTGCCGCTGTTCGTCCAGCCGGGCGCTGACGACCTTCAATTCGGTGCGCAGTTCGACGTGCCTTTCCTTCTGAACCTCCTGGAAAGTCTGCATCTCGTTCTTGAACGTAGTCATCTCGCTCTTGAAGTCGCGCAGGTCACGTTCCAAGCGGTCCAGCCGCTCGGTGTTGGCATCCAGCTTGACGCTGAAATGCCGCCCCATGTCGGCGATCGCGTTCAACACATCGGTGAGCGTCGGTTCGGCCATCTGCCACTCTCCATTCGATTGAGCGATGATGGATCCCACTCGCGCGTGAGTCAACGGCCGCCCACCCTTGTATTCACCCTCCGCGCCCCGGCATTCCACCCCTGCGCATCGCCCGTCTTGCCAAGGGTTCGCCTGCCGCTTTAGCCTCGCTTGGTCATACCAATGAACCATCGACCGGGGAGGACAACACCCATGACCGTCATCGCCACCACCCAGCCGCGCGCGGCCCTGACCGAGGAGGCTCGGGCCGAGCTGACGGCTCTGCTGGGCGACCGGTTCACCACCTCCCTGCCGGTGCGCGAGCATCACGGCAAGGACGAGTCCTACCACACCCCCTGTCCGCCGGATGGCGTCGCCTTCGCGAACTCGACCGAGGACGTCAGCGCGATCGTGAAGATCTGCGCGAAGCACAGGCTGCCGGTCATTCCTTTCGGCACCGGCACTTCTCTGGAGGGCGGCATCGCCGCGCTGGCCGGCGGCATCACCATCGACCTGTCGGGCATGCAGCAGATCCTGCGCGTCAGCCCGGAGGATCTGGATGTCACCGTCCAGGCCGGCGTGACCCGCAAGCAGCTGAACGAGCATCTGCGCGACACCGGCCTGTTCTTCCCCATCGATCCCGGCGCCAACGCCTCGTTGGGCGGCATGACGGCGACGCGGGCCAGCGGCACCAACGCCGTGCGTTACGGCACGATGCGCGAGAATGTCCTGGGCCTGACCGTGGTTTTGGCCGATGGCCGCGTCATCAAGACCGGCGGGCGGGCGCGCAAATCGGCGGCCGGCTATGACCTGACCCGCCTGTTCGTCGGCTCCGAAGGCACGCTCGGCATCATCACCGAGGTGACGCTGAAGCTCTATGGCATTCCGGAGGCCATCTCGTCGGCCGTCTGCGCCTTCCAGTCGATCAAGGGCGCCGTCGACACGGTGATCCAGACCATCCAGGTCGGCGTTCCGGTCGCCCGCATCGAACTGTTGGACGAGGTCCAGATCGACGCCGTCAACAAATACTCCAAGCTCGACTACGCGGTCGCTCCGACCCTGTTCTTCGAATTCCACGGCACCGAGGCCGGCGTGAAGGAGCAAGCGGAGATGGTCGCGGCCATCGCGCAGGAACATGGCGGCATGGAGTTCGCCTGGGCCACCCGGCCGGAGGACAGGTCGAAGCTGTGGCAGGCCCGGCACGACGCCTATTACGCCGCGCTCGCCCTGCGTCCGGGGTCGAAGGGCTGGCCGACCGACGTCTGCGTGCCGATCTCGCGTCTGGCCGATTGCATTCTGGAGACCAAGCAGGATCTGGCGGAGTCCAACATGCTGGCCCCGATGGTCGGCCATGTCGGTGACGGCAACTTCCACCTCGTCTATGTCCTCGACCCGGAGAACCCGGCCGAGTTGGCCGAGGCCCAGCGCCTTGCCGACAAGATGGTGACCCGTGCGCTGGAGATGGGCGGCACCTGCACCGGCGAACACGGCATCGGCTATGGCAAGATGGCGTTCCTGGAACAGGAGACCGGCGAAGCGTTCAACGTCATGGGCGACCTGAAGCGCGCCTTCGATCCAAACAACCTGCTGAATCCGGGCAAGGTGGTGCGGGTCTAATCACAAGCAAGTCTTCGCGTGCCTATGAACTACGCCTTATTTCTTAAGGCGTAGTCTTTTCTTGTGAGGCTCTGATTATCGCTCTTACCATCGGGGGTGCCGACTGTCGGCGCGGTGCGACCATTCCGTCGCGCCCCCCAATGTGGAGCCCGGTCATGAAGTTTGCTGCTCTCGCTCTTTCTCTTGGTGTCCTGTCGTTCGTTGGGCTGGCGACGGGTTCGCCGGCCATGGCGGACGACAACGCCAAGTGGGTGGCCCAGTGCATGAAGGACAACGCCGACGCCAAGGTGCCGGAGGCGGTGGTTAACAAATACTGCGTCTGCATGAATGAAAAGATGGACGACAACGAAACCCGGACCATCACCCAGTGGGAAAAAGCCAATCCCCAGGCCCGCAAGGCCTGCGAGAAGGCCGCCGGCTGGGAGTGAGCATCAAGCCATCGGTGCTCCTATCCAGCAAGAAGGCCCGGTTCCAATGAGGACCGGGCCTTTGCTCTGTCGCTGCGCATTCCTCACCGGAATTTCGGCCGGCGCCCCGCCTTCAGCGCCTGCACCGCCTGGTCCAGCGTCTGCAGGAACTGCGACTTGTCGCGCTGGCTCATCGGCGCGTTGCCGCCGCCGACCACGCCCATGTCGCGCAAATCCTGCATCAGTGCGCGGGTGGCGAGCGCCGAGCCGACGCTGTCCGGTGTGAAGGGGCGTCCGGTCGGGCCGATCACCACCGCATTGCGCTTCACGCAGCGGTCGGCAAGCTGGATGTCGGCGGTCACCACGATGTCGGTCGAATCCGCATGTTCGGCGATCCAGTTGTCTGCGGCGTCGAAGCCGTCGCTGACCACCACCAGTTCCGCCATGCACTCCGTCGGCAGGCGCAAGGGCGCGTTGGCGACGATCCACACCTTGCAGCCGGTGCGGCCGGCGACCTTGTAAATCTCGGCCTTGACCGGGCAGGCGTCGGCGTCGACGTAGATTTCGACTTCGGGGCTGACCAATCCTTTTCCTCCTGCCTATTTCCCGCCGATACCGCCCGATCCCGGCGGGTCGGCTCAACAAGGTTTCATGCACGGCCCTTATGCGCTAAAACCGGACCCTAGCGACAGGGTGCCGTGGAACCGCAAGGAATGGGCGGCGCCAATTCTCACATCTTTTCGGAAGGTCGGAGCGGCGCATGGCGTCCTACCAGTATGTCTATGTCATGAAGGGCCTGAGCAAGGTCTATCCTGGCGGCAAGAAGGTTCTCGACAACATCTGGCTGTCGTTCCTGCCGGGTGTGAAGATCGGCGTGCTCGGCGTCAACGGCGCCGGTAAGTCGACCCTGATGAAGATCATGGCCGGTCTGGACAAGGACTACTCCGGCGAAGCCTGGGCGGCAGAGGGCGCCAAGGTCGGCTACCTCTCGCAGGAGCCGCAGCTGGACCCGACCAAGAACGTCCAGGAAAACGTCATGGAGGCGCTGAAGGAGACGAAGGCGCTGCTCGACCGCTTCAACGAAGTGTCGAACATGATGGCCGACCCGGATGCCGATTTCGACGCGCTGCTGGCCGAACAGGGCGAGCTGCAGGAGAAGATCGACGCGGCCGACGCCTGGGACATCGACCGCACGGTCGAGATCGCCATGGACGCCCTGCGCTGCCCGCCGGGCGACGCCGACGTGACCAAGCTGTCGGGCGGTGAGCGCCGCCGCGTCGCGCTGTGCAAGCTGCTGCTGGAAAAGCCCGACCTGCTGCTGCTCGACGAGCCGACCAACCACCTCGACGCCGAATCGGTCGCCTGGCTGCAGAAGCACCTGGAGGACTACAAGGGCACCGTCGTGCTGGTCACCCACGACCGCTACTTCCTGGACAGCGTCACCGGCTGGATCCTCGAACTCGACCGTGGGTCGGGCATTCCGTGGGAAGGCAACTACTCGTCCTGGCTGGAGCAGAAGCAGAAGCGCCTGGAGCAGGAAGGCCGCCAGGAGGAAGCCCGGCAGAAGCAGCTGGCGACCGAACTGGAGTGGATTCGGCAGTCCCCGCGCGCCCGTCAGGCCAAGAGCAAGGCGCGTATCACCGCCTACGAGACGTTGCTGGCCGAAAGCGCCAAGGAGCAGGGCGGCGAGACGCGGATCGTCATTCCGGTGCCGCCGCGGCTCGGCAACGTCGTCATCGAGGCGGAGAACATCGCCAAGGGCTTCGGCGACCGCCTGCTGATCGACGGCCTGACCTTCCGCCTGCCGCCGGGCGGCATCGTCGGCGTCATCGGCCCGAACGGCGCCGGCAAGACCACGCTGTTCCGCATGATCACCGGGCAGGACGGGCCGGACGCCGGCACCTTCCGGGTTGGCGACACGGTGAAGCTTGGCTATGTCGACCAGAGCCGCGACAGCCTGGACGCCAAGAAGACGGTGTGGGAGGAGATCTCCGACGGGCTGGATCTGGTCGAGCTTGGCAAGAAGACCATGCCCAGCCGCGCCTATGTCTCCAGCTTCAACTTCCGCGGTCCCGACCAGCAGAAGAAGGTCGGCCAGCTGTCGGGCGGTGAGCGCAACCGCGTCCACCTCGCCAAGATGCTGAAGTCCGGCGCCAACGTCCTGCTGCTCGACGAACCGACCAACGACCTGGACGTCGATACGCTGCGGGCGCTGGAAGACGCGCTGCAGGCCTTCGCCGGCTGCGCCGTGGTCATCAGCCACGATCGCTGGTTCCTCGACCGCATCGCCACCCACATCCTGGCCTTCGAGGGCGAAAGCCACGTCGAATGGTTCGAAGGCAACTTCCAGGATTACGAGGCCGACAAGAAGCGCCGCCTGGGCGCCGACGCCGACCAGCCGCACCGCATCAAGTACAAGCCGCTGGTGCGCAGCTGATTGCAGGGATGATCCTGTAGGCGGAACGAGAAAGGCCGCCCCCTCCGGCTGGAAGGGGCGGCCTTTTTCTTGCCCGTGAATGGTCGGGACGGTCAGCGGGTCACGTCGTCCGACCGGTCGGTGTGGCGGTCGGGCTGGTTTTTGTCCCGCGTGTCCTCGATTTCCACCTCGGTGCGGCGGACGGTGTCGCGGACGCTCTGGGCGCGTTCCTCGACATCCTTGCGGACCACGACCGTCTCGCGGACATGGGCGGTCTTGCTGACCACCGCTTCCTCGTCGGTCTCCGTCACCTCGATGGTGCGCTCGCGGAAGGCGTCGGCCGGAACGTCCGCGCTGCCCCCCAATCCGCTAGAGGCCATGCCGCCGGGGCGGCGCTCGACGGTGACCGTCTCGTCGCGCAGGCGCACCTGTTCCTCGACCGGGGTCTCGACGACATAGGTGCGGACGCGGACGCCGCCGCGCTCGACGGTGCGCTTGCCGATGTTCACCTGCTCCTCGACGATCGGGATCTGCTCCTCGCGTTCGGAGGTGCCGCTGCGGGTGGTTTCGGTGTTCACGTCGCGCATGGCCGCCGCGGCACCGGTCAGGCCGGACGTCGTGACGGTGGTGCGGCCCGGCGAATAGCGCAGCCGCTCCTCTTCGGCCGAGCGGTCGTCATAATAGTCGGCGGTCTCATCGTAGCCGGTCCAGCCGGACTCGCGATAGGCGCTGCCGCGTTCCTCGACATCCACCACATTGCCGCGCTCCAGCACCTCCATGGCGCGGTCGACATCGTCCTCGTCCAACCGGACCTTCAGCAGCGAGCCGCCGCGGCGAACGCCTTCGGCATAGACCTGCGCATCCTGGTTCGGCACGCCCCAGCCGGCGAGGCGGGTCAGCATGCCGCCCGAACCGGTGCCGGTCGTGGTGTCCGTGTAGCCCGTGGTTCCCGCCGCCGCCGCGCCGGTCCCCATGCCGCCTCCGGCACCCAGCCCCATGCCGACGGGCGGCACCGTGTTGGGCGAGGCGACATAGCCGGTGGACAGGTCGGTGCGGGCGGTGCCGCTCGCCGCGCCCAGAGAGGCGTCGCCGGTGGTGGTGCCCATGCCGGTTCCGGTCTCCGACGTGCCGCCGCCGCTCCAGCCGCCGCCGGTCAGATCGCCGTGCGACAGGATTTCGATGGCGCTGGACTCGAAGCCGGCGGCCTGCAGATCGCGCGAGGCGGTTTCGGCGTCGGATCGGTGGTCATAGAGGGCGATGATGGTCTTGGTCATCGGCGTTACTCCTCGGACTTGTTCTGATTGGGGGACCGGACGGGTGCGGTCGGGGCTGTGACCCGCTCCACCACCGCCTCTTCGGAACGCAGGGTGACGGGCTGCTCGACCTCGACGATCTGCCGGGATTTGCGGATGTGCAGTTCTTCACGCAGAATCAGGCGGCGCTCCACCACCAGCACCTCCTCGACCAGTGGGATCACCGTCACGTCCCCCTCCTGGCGGATGCCGGGATGGGCGTCGATCTCTCGGTCGATCGGAACGCGGGTGACCGTGGCCTCTTCGTGCTCCAGCGCTTCGCGGACCATCTCTTCGTGTTCGGATACACGCGTGGTGACGCGGACGCGGCTTCGTTCCACCCTCTGCTTGCCGACGGTTACCGACTCGTCGTGCAGGGGAATGACCGCATCGCCCTCTTCGATGGTCCTGGACTCGATGCTCTTGGATTCGATGGTCCGGGCGGGAGGCGGTCCGTTGTCGGCCGTCATGGCGGCGGGTGCCGCCGGGTCAGCGGAACAGGAGATAGAGGACGATCGCGACCACGATCAGGCCGATGATGATCCACATCCAGTTCATGCCCGAACTGCCGGCTCCGGTCACGGAGTCATACACACCAACTTTCCTGGGTTTCTGTTCGTCTGCCATGGGAGCCTCCTTCGGGTGTCGACCGGCGCGGGTCGTGCCCCCATCCGGCGTGCTCCCATCAAACAGGAGGCCCTTCGGATCGTTCCCCCTATTCGTTTCGGAGAATCAACGATCCTGTGTTTTCGAATGGTTCGGCGGAAGGCGGAGTGACTGCCGGCCTCAGCCCACCATCTTCTGGTGCTCCAGGAAGGCGGTCTTCAGCAGCATCTTCAGGTCGTCGCCATACTGATGGAAGCGGACGGACAGCTGCCCGCGCTCCTCATCACGATGCAGGACGACCAGGTTGGCGACGGCGGCCACCTCCTGCCGGTCGGCCAGGACGACGCGGGCCTGGAAGGTCTGGCCGCGCTGGTAGGGCTGGTTGACCGCCAACAGGCAGAGCCCGCCCACCGACCAGTTGCGGGCGGGGAAGCTGCCATGGTCGGTGTGGACGACCATGCCGGGCCGGACGAAACGCTTCTGCCGCCGCCGCTCTTCCGGTGGGGGAGGGGGGAAGGGGCTGGATGCGCCGGCGATGTCGATGCCCGACCGGTCGGTCAGGGCATTCTGGAACACGGCACCGCGCACGATCGCCGGTCCCATGGTGGAGTCGCGCAGGTCGGAGTCGGAGAAGTCGGCGCCTTCGAAATTGGCGGGCCAGTCGCGGCCGCCGGCCAGCGGCACCGGGCGGGCGTCCACCCCGGTCATCAACGTGTGTGCCAGATAGGCGCGGCGCAGGGTGGCTCCGCGCAGCACGGCGTCGCGCAGGTCGGCCTCGTCCAGGTCGATGTAGGACAGCTCCGCCATTTCCAGGCTGGCCTTGGTCAGGCGGGCGCCCGGCAGGCGGCAGCGGCGCAGCCGGGCCGCCGCCAGCGTCCGCCCATGCAGGTCCGCCCCGGCCACCGACACGAGGTCGAGGTCGAGCCGCGCCCCCTCCGCGCCGCCGCTGTCGACCCAGTGCTCGTGCCGCTCCACCAGTTCCAGGAACTCGGCGACCGGCATCGCGGTGTAGCTGGGCCGGACGATGGCGTCGGGGGGCAGGGCGAAGGGGATGAAGGTGCGGGTCAGGGTGGCGTGGTCCATCACCGTGTTGCCGAACACGGCCCCGTCCAGGTTGGCGCCGCAGAAATCGGTGCCCATCAGCACGGCCGAGGTCAGCTCCGCCCCGGTCAGGTCGGCATCGTTCAGGTCGGCGCCGGTCAGGTCGCAGCCGGAGAAGTTGGCGCCGGCCAGGATCGACCGCTCCATCTTCGCTTCGGTCAGCCGGGTGGTGCCGGTGCCGCGGGCGGCCTTCGGCCCGCCGTCCTGAACACCGCCGCTGTCCACCAGCTCGCCCGCGCGGAAATCGGCGCCGCGCAGGTTGGCGTCGGTCAACAGCGCGCGGTGCAGGTTGGCTCCGCGCAGATCGGCGCCGGTCAGGATGGCGCCGGTCAGGTTCACCGCCTCCATATCGGCGCCGAACAGATCGGCCTGCGACAGGTCGGCCTTCACCATCCGGGTATTGCCGAGGTTAGCGCCAGCCAGCTTGGCGCCGGCCAGCGACACGCGCTCCAGGTTCAGCCGCGACAGATCGCGGAAACTGAGATCGGCGCGCCGGCCGCTGGACGGACGCTTTAGCCACGCCTGATGCGCCTGGATGATCGTCCGGAGTTCGTCGATCTCTTTCGGATCGCGTTCGGCCATGGCGTCGGGTTCCCGGATCCACCGTATGACGAAAGACAGCAGCGTCGGTGCAACGATAGCCCGTTCGGGCAGGCGCGTCACGGATTCTGAACGGCCGGCCAACATCGGGGCCGGCAATCCTGACAAGAAAAGGCCGGACAAGAAAAAGGCCGCGTCCCCTCGGGGAAAGCGGCCTTTTACGGATTGTTGTCTGCCCTGCCGCCCGGCTGTCAGCCGGCGCGGCCGACCTTCTGGCGCAACGCCTGGATCAAGCCATCGACGCGGCCGCCATTCTGTTCGATGACGGAGGCGAATTCCTGCCGCTGGGTCACGCCCATGCTGACATTCTCCACCACCACGTCGATGATCTTGTAGTCGGCGCCGACCTTGCGGACGCGCCAGCTGACATTCACCGGCGGGCCGTTGGGGCGGACGATCTGCGTCGTCACCATGCTGTCCGATTCACCGGCCGGGGCGACGCCGGCGATCTTGAAGGTCTCGCCCGAATATTCGACGAAACGCTCGGCATAGGTGTTGACGATCAGCTGTTCGAACAGCTTCTGGTACTCGGTCCGCTGCGCCTCGTTGGCGCTGTTCCAGTAGCGGCCCAGCACCCAGCGCCCGATGTACGGCACGTCGAAGCCGGCGTACAGCAGCTTGCGGAAACGCTGGATCGCCTGATCGCGCGACAGGCTCTTGTCCGAGAAGGTTGCGATGGCGTCGTTCCCCAATTTCTGGATGAACGACGCGGCCCCCTGGTCCGCGCTCTGCGCGGCGGCGGGAGAGATGAGAGAGTGCCCGGCCCAACCGCTCACCGCGAGCAGGGCAGCGGACGCGACAAACTGGCGGCGTGTCAGCATGATAGGGCGAAAAGTGGCTGTTGCGGCGACTTTGTCAACGGTCATCTGGCCTTTGGGCGGCATCTGAACGCTTTTGGGGCGGCCCCTGCCGGTTGGCTGCCCACGTCCGCGGGACCGGCCGCCGCTCCCGACCTGACGGACAGGGCACGGCGGTTCCGGCGCGACCGAAGCCTCAGGGCTTCGGCTGCTGGGTGGAGAAGTCCGGGAATTCCGGCGTGGCCGGCGCCTTGTTGTTGTTGATCGCCGCGCGGCGCTGCTGCTGGTAGAGGCTGCGCACGGTGGCGTAGAAGTCCAGCGAGTTGCGGCGCAGGTCGTCGACCTCCTTCAGCACCTCCGACCGGCGGTCGATGGCGCTGACGATGCCGCGGGTCATGTAGACGCCCTTGTGGTCGTTGGCATAGGCCCAGATGCGGACCGGGTCGCCGACGGTGTCGACGGCATAGCCGGCGGTATCGCGCAGGTTCGACGGGCCGAGCAGCGGCAGGACCAGATACGGGCCGTCGCCGACGCCCCAAACCGCCAGGGTCTGGCCGAAATCCTCCGGCGCGTGCGGGATGCCGGCCTGGGTGGCGACGTCGGCGAGACCGCCCACGCCCAGGATGGTGTTGGTCATGAAACGGCCGGTGGCGTTCGTCGCCCCTTCGACATTGCCCTGCAGCAGGTTGTTGGCGATGTAGAGCGGCGCCATCAGGTTGTCGATGAAGTTGTGGATCGCGTCGCGAACCGGATCGGGCACGATCCCCACATAGACCTCCGCCGCCGGGCGGATCACCAGGACGTCGGCCGCCTCGTTGGCGGCGAAGACGAAGCGGTTGGGGATTTCCAGCGGATCGCTGACCTGATAGGCCGCATCCGACGCACCCGAGTCGCCCGGATTGGTCGCGCAGGCGGTGGCCGTCAGGGCAAAGGCCAGGACGGTGGCCGAACGGAGGAGGGAGCGGGAAAGGCTGGCCAGCTTCATGTGCGACGGCTCTTTATCTGTGGGCTCGACTCAGGTGCGGGGCGTCGCATGTCCTGTCCACAACCGAAGACTCCGATGGCCGAAGTCCTCAACCCTGGCAAGGTGGCTACGCGGTCGGGGGGAAGATTGGGCGAGATATCGCAGAATTTCCACCGTTTCCTGACCTAACACAGGCTTGGCCCTTTGACCAGCATGCGCGGGCCTGACCTCCGGAACGGCGCGACGATTGTGGCGGCTTTGCCGCAGAACCGCGGGAAAGTTTGCGCAGGCTCGGTTCGGATCGCGGAACCGCACAGCGGAAGCGGCCCGGCGAGGCCGTTTCGCGGCCATTGCCGCTGCCGTTCGCGAAAAGCGGTTTACGACGCATAAAGATATCTTTATATCTGTATCAGGAGCGGCCGGGCATGGTGCATCGGCTGGCCACCACCCTCTCTGGCCCTCCCCCTGGCCCGAATCGGACGTGAGGCGATGGACGATCTGCTTGCGACGCTGAAGGCGGCGGCCGAAACGACCAGGCTCAGGCTGCTCGCGCTCTGCGCGCATGGCGAACTGACGGTGACGGAGCTGACCCAGATCCTGGGGCAGAGCCAGCCGCGCGTCTCGCGCCATCTGAAGCTTCTGTGCGACGCCGGCCTGCTCGACCGCTTCCGCGAGGGCACCTTCGCCTTCTACCGCCTCGCCGAGAAGGGGCAGTCGGCCGAGCTGGCGCGGGTGCTGGTCGCCGCCATCCCTGCGGACGATCCCACCCTGATCCTGGATCTGGAGCGGCTGGACGCCATCAAGCGCGCCCGGTCGGAGACCGCCGCCGCCTATTTCCGTGAGAATGCCGCGCGCTGGCACGAAATCCGCTCCCTTCACGTTGCGGAAGGCGAGGTCGAGGCCGCTCTGCTGCGCCTGTTCCCGAAGGAGGGGGTGGAGGAGCTGCTTGATATCGGCACCGGCACCGGAAGGATGCTGGAGGTGCTGGCCGGGCGCGTCCATCGCGCGATCGGGGTAGACCAGTCGCGCGAAATGCTGGCCGTCGCCCGCAACCGGCTGGAGGAGGCGGGCTTGCGCCACTGCCACGTCCGTCAGGCCGACATGTACCAGCTGCCGTTCCCCTCCGGCTCCTTCGACGCCGCGGTGATCCATCAGGTGCTGCATTACACCGAATCGCCGGCCGGTGTCCTGGCCGAGGCGGCGCGGGTGCTGCGCCCCGGCGGCCTGCTGCTGGTCGTCGATTTCGCCCCCCATCATCTGGAAGCCCTGCGCGAGGAGCATGCGCACCGCCGCCTGGGCTTCTCGGACGCCGAGGTCGCCGGCTGGTGCCGCCAGTCCGGCCTCGACTGCGGTCCGGTGGTGCATCTGCCGGGCGATCCCCTCACCGTTTCGATCTGGCCGGCCACCCGTCTTGCGGCCGGTGTCCAGATTTCGTCCCCGCAAATCCAAAAGCCCGCCCACTCGCTCAGCGGAGTCCCGTCATGACCGCGCCCATTTCTTCGCTGCCCTCCATCAGCTTCGAGTTCTTCCCGCCCAAGTCGGAGAAGATGGAGCAGAGCCTGTGGCAGTCGATCCGGCGGCTGGCCCCGCTGTCGCCCAGCTTCGTGTCGGTGACCTACGGCGCCGGCGGCTCGACCCGCGAGCGCACCCACGCCACCGTCTGCCGCATCCAGGCGGAGACCGGCATACCGGCCGCCGCCCACTTCACCTGCGTCGGCGCCACCCGCGACGAGATCGATGCCATCGCCCGCACCTATTGGGACGCCGGCATCCGCCATCTGGTGGCCCTGCGCGGCGATCCGCCGGAGACCGCCGGCGGTGTCGGCGGCCGGTACGAGCCGTTTCCCGGCGGTTATGCCTATGCCGCCGATCTGGTCGCGGGGATGAAGCGCATCGCCGACTTCGAGATTTCGGTCGCCGCCTATCCGGAATCCCATCCGGAGGCGCCGAGCGCCCAGTTCGACCTGGACAACCTGAAGCGCAAGGTCGATGCCGGCGCCACCCGCGCCATCACCCAGTTCTTCTTCGACAACGACGCTTACTTCCGCTTCCTCGACCGCTGTGCCGCCGCCGGCATCCATGTGCCGATCGTCCCCGGCATCCTGCCGATTACCAACTTCGCCCGCGCGGTGGAGTTCGCCGGCAAGTGCGGCGCTTCGATGCCGGCGAAGCTGGCCGAGACCTTCGAGGGCCTGGACGACGACCCGGAGACCCGCCAGCTCGTCGCCGCGACGGTGGCGGCGGAGCAGTGCCAGGCGTTGCAGGCGCAGGGCGTGAACGACTTCCACTTCTACACGCTGAACCGGTCGGACCTGACCATCGCCATCTGCCGCATGCTGGGCGTGAAGGCGAAGGCCGCGCCCGCCGCCGCGGCGGTGGCGGGGTAGGGCACCGGACGCCGCCCTGTGCTATGCTGGGGCGGCGAATTATCGCGGAAGGTCGATGCCATGGACAGCCGGATCGGACACGACACGGACTTCTACGCCTGGACCCGGGAACAGGCGCGGCTGCTGCGCGAAGCGGCGACCGAGCGCTCCAACTCGCCCATCGACTGGGAGCACATCGCCGAGGAACTCGATATCATGGGCGGTCAGGTCAAGGACGCGATCCGCAGTCATCTGGCGACGGTGATCGAGCATCTTCTGAAGCTGGAGCATTCGCCCGATCCCTACCCGCGCCGGAAGTGGCGGATCTCCGCGACCAAGGCCCGCCGCCATCTGCAGGACAAGCTGGATGAACATCCGAGCCTGCAGCGCTGGCCCGCCGAGATCCTGGAGAAGGCGTGGCTGGACGGCCGCGACGACGCCTGCCAGGACGACAGCATCGCCATCGACACGCTGCCGAAGGAATGCCCATACGCCCTGGAGGACCTGCGAAATCCCGACTGGTGGCCGGTGAACCGCCATGGGCTGGAGGGCTGACGCCATGGACAGCCGGATCGGATACGACACGGACTTCCTCGCCTGGACCGAGGAGCAGGCGCGCCTTCTGCGCGAGGCGGCCGGAGGGAAGGTGTCGTCGTCCCTGGATTTCGCCAATCTGGCCGAGGAGGTCGAGAGTATCGGCCGGCGGGATGTGCGTGATGCCAAACAGCACCTTCGCCAAGTCATCGCCGGACTGTTGCGATACCAGTATATTCCTGATGCTGACAGCGACCGTGAGTTCCGCTCTTCGATCCTGTATGAGCGCTTCCGCGCCGAACAGATCCTCAAGGACAGTCCAAGCCTGCCGGCCAGGGTCGATCCGGCCGAGCTTTACGAAAGCGCGGCGCAACTTCTGTCGGATGACATCGCTCAAACGGGAAGCGGCCCCTTGCCGGCCGAATGCCCTTACACGTTCAAGCAAGTCCTGGCGACCGACTGGTGGCCCGTGAAACTGCATCGATTGGAGACTTGAGGGTCATGCTGCTCCGTTTTGCTTGCTCCAATTTCCGCTCCATCAAGGAGAAGCAGGAGATCCTGTTCACTGCCGCCAAGCATGTGAAGGAGCATGACGAGGCTGCACGTACTGTGGATGGCCTGTCGAAGGAGCGTGTCCTGCCGGTGGTAGCGTTGTATGGAGCGAATGCCTCGGGCAAGTCCAATATGTTGAAAGCACTAGAATTTTTTCAGAGGGGAGTTCTGTTTTCTCAGTTTGAGTGGAATTCGGGAATCAATCGACAGCCATTCCTATTGGATTTTGCTTTGAAGGATCAGGCGTCGTCGTTCGAAATCGATTTTTTGGTGGGAGGTGTTCGTTATCACTACGGCTTTGTCTGCGATGATAAGGCTGTGCTTGAGGAGTGGCTCATAGCAACTTCCAAAAGCGGTCCCCGTGTATGGCTTCATCGCGATGCAGAAGGTACCTCCCAATACCGGGGGAAAATCAGAGATCAAGGGCAGGCGATTAAAAAAGCAGGATTCGAGCGAGAGAATGTTCTTGCGTTAACCCTGCTTATGCAAGGAAAGAACTCCGAAATGGAGGGGATACACAATTTTTTTTCCAGAAAAATTGATTTCAATTATCCGGATCAGGAAAGCGACGAAACCCTTTCGCTTGCTTATGATGAGGCGATATGGAGTGACGTTAATAAGCTTCTTGCAAATGCCGATTCGGGCATTGAGGACATAAAAATCGAACGGACCACATCAACATACTTTAATGTATTTGATGAGTCAAAAAACTCAACGTCATATCGGCAGGAGCCGATCTTTCGCCATACCATGGCAAAGCCCGACGACTATTTCAAAAAGAATCAAGAAAGTCATGGGACGATTCGTTTGTTTAATTTATCGGGTCCTGCTCTAATGGCGCTTCGAACAGGATCATGTCTTTGTATTGACGAGCTTGATGCCAGTCTGCATACCATGTTGTCACGTGCGATCATCCGCCTCTTCATGGATCCGAAGACCAACCCCAAAGGTGCTCAGCTTCTATTCACCACACACGACACGAACCTGCTATCAACCGATGTGCTTCGGCGCGATCAAGTTTGGCTCACCGAGAAGGACAAGGGCGGGGCAACGCACTGCTACCCGTTGAGCGACTTCAAGACCAAGCCGACCGACGACATCGAAGCGGGCTATCTGGCGGGGCGCTTCGGCGCCATTCCCTTCCTGCCGCCCTGGCGGTCCCTGATCGGTGGGGAGGGTTGAGGCGATGGTGCCCAAACGCTCGCTGCCCGCACTCGGCAGATCGGCCGCAAAGGTCACGCCGGAGAAGACCATCGTCGTCTTCTGCGAAGGTGAAAGGACGGAACCGGACTATCTGCGCTCCTTCGCCGATACCTGGAGGAACCCGCGCATCCAGGTCGAGGCGCGTGGCGGATTGGGCGATCCCAAGGATCTGGTGGAACTCGCAAAGAATCGGCGCGACCAGATTCGTAGGCAGGCCCGGCGGGATTCGCTGCGCGCCAATGACGAGGTCTGGTGCCTGTTCGACCGGGACAGCCATGAACGGGTGCATGACGCCCGCAAGCAGGCGCGCGACCTGGGCATTCCCGTCGGCTTTTCCAATCCGTGCTTTGAGATCTGGGCGTTATTCCATTTCCAATGGTACGACAGCCAGATCGACCGGCATGCACTACAGAAGATGTTGCGCAACCATCTGCCCAAATATCACCACAGCGACAATCCGGTGTTCGACCATTCGCTGATGAAAGAACGCTACGATACCGCTAAGAAGAATGCCGAACGCAGTCTGCGTGAACGTGAGGGTGAGGGAAAAGCGAACGGCAATCCCTCCACCGACGTTTTTGTGCTGCTGGAAGAAATTCGTGGTTCCGACCGAACCGTCACCTGCCGCTGAACCTTGCTCCTTGAGGAATTAGTTTCCCATGCCCCACATCCTCGACACCCTGCGTGACCGCGTTCTGCTTTGCGACGGCGGGTTCGGCAGCCGCATCCAGGCGCTCGACCTCGACGTCGAGAAGGATTACTGGGGGCACGAGAACTGCACCGACATCCTGCCCCTGTCGCGCCCCGACATCGTCCGCGATATCCATCGCGGCTATTTCGAAGCCGGCGCCGACATGGTGGAGACCGACACCTTCGGCGCCTCGCCGGTGACGCTGGGCGAGTTCGGCATCTCCGAGAAGGCCTTCGAGATCAACCAGCGCGCCGTCGAGCTGGCGCGCGAGGCGGCGGAAAGCTTCAAGGACGGCCAGCCGCGCTTCGTCATCGGCTCCATCGGGCCGGGCACCAAGCTGCCCAGCCTGGGCCACATCGCCTACCAGCCGGCGGAGGACAGCTTCTATGTCCAGGCCGCCGGCCTGATCGCCGGCGGGGCCGACGCCATCCTGGTGGAGACCTGCCAGGATCCCCTGCAGATCAAGGCCGCCGTCAACGGCATCAAGCGCGCGCGGGCAGAGGCCAAGTCCGACACTCCCGTTTTCGTGCAGGTCACGGTGGAGACCACCGGCACGTTGCTGGTAGGCACCGACATCGCCGCCGCCGCCACCGTCATCCAGGCGCTGGACGTGCCGCTGATGGGGCTGAACTGCGCCACCGGCCCGCTGGAGATGAGC
Source organism: Azospirillum sp. Sh1 (assembly GCF_008365135.1). Lineage (NCBI taxonomy): Bacteria > Pseudomonadati > Pseudomonadota > Alphaproteobacteria > Rhodospirillales > Azospirillaceae > Azospirillum > Azospirillum sp. Sh1. The sequence goes on from NZ_VTTK01000003.1 coordinate 251,212, forward strand.
GAGCATGTGCGCTGGCTGTCGCAGAACTGGCCGGGCCTGATCTCGGTCCAGCCGAACGCCGGCCTGCCCGAACTGGTGGACGGCAAGACGCATTACCCGCTCCGCGCCGACGATTTCGCCCATTGGCTGGAGCGCTTCGTGTCGGAGGACGGGGTGAACCTCGTCGGCGGCTGCTGCGGCACCAACGTGCCCCACATCGCCGCGGCGAACCAGATGCTGCGCAAGCTGGCCCCGGCCGGCTCGCACCGCCCGGCGCCGAAGGGCCGCACCGTCCATTGGGTGCCGGCGGTGGCCTCGCTCTACTCCCAGGTCACGCTGCGCCAGGAGAACGCCTTCTTCGCCATCGGCGAGCGCTGCAACGCCAACGGCTCCAAGAAGTGGCGCGAGCTGCAGGAGAAGAACGACTGGGACGGCTGCGTCGAGATGGCGCGTGAGCAGGTGAAGGAGGGCAGCCACTCGCTGGACGTCTGCACCGCCTTCGTCGGCCGCGACGAGGTGGCGGAGATGAACTCGGTGATCTCCCGCTTCTCCGGGTCGGTGACGGCGCCGCTGGTGATCGATTCGACCGAGTACAAGGTGCTGGAACAGGCGCTGGCGCTCTATGGCGGCAAGGCGATCCTGAACTCGATCAACTTCGAGGACGGCGAGGAGCCGGCGAGGCTGCGTCTGGCGCTTGCCAAGAAGTTCGGCGCCGCCGTCATCGCCCTGACCATCGATGAAGAGGGCATGGCGAAGACGCCGGACCGCAAGCTGGAGATCGCCAAGCGGCTCTATGATCTGGCGGTGAACGAGTACGGCCTCGCCCCGTCCGACCTGCTGTTCGACCCGCTGACCTTCACCATCGCCACCGGCAACGAGGACGACCGCAAGCTCGCCATCTGGACGCTGGAGGGCATCGAGGCCATCGCCCGCGAGATGCCCGGCTGCCAGATCATCCTGGGCCTGTCCAACGTCTCCTTCGGCCTGAACGCGGCGGCGCGCCATGTGCTGAACTCGGTCTTCCTCGACCATGCGGTGAAGAAGGGGATGACGGGCGCCATCGTCCATGTCTCCAAGATCCTGCCGCTGCACCAGATCCCCGAGAAGGAGGTCAAGACCGCCGAGGATCTGATCTTCGACCGCCGTGCGCCCGACAATGGAGATGGCGGCTACGACCCGCTCCAGGCCTTCATCGCCCTGTTCGAGGGCCGCAAGGCTGCCGACGCCAAGAAGAAGGCCCGCGCCGAGACGGTCGAGGAGCGCTTGAAAGAGCGCATCGTCGACGGCGACCGCACCGGCCTGGAGGACGATCTGGCCGAGGCGATGAAGACCCATCCGCCGCTGGAGATCATCAACACCTACCTGCTCGACGGCATGAAGGTGGTGGGCGAGCTGTTCGGCGCCGGCAAGATGCAGCTTCCCTTCGTGCTGCAGTCGGCCGAGACGATGAAGGCCGCCGTGGCGTGGCTGGAGCCGCACATGGAGAAGGTGGAGGGCCAGCAGAAGGGCACCCTGGTGCTCGCCACCGTGAAGGGCGACGTCCACGACATCGGCAAGAACCTCGTCGACATCATCCTGACCAACAACGGCTACAAGGTCGTCAACCTCGGCATCAAGCAGCCGGTGACCGCCATCATCCAGGCTGCCAAAGAGCACAAGGCGACCGCCATCGGCATGTCCGGCCTGCTGGTGAAGTCCACCGTGGTGATGCGCGAGAACCTGGAGGAGATGACCCGCGAGGGGCTGGAGGTGCCGGTCCTGCTCGGCGGCGCCGCCCTGACCCGCGCCTATGTCGAGGGCGACTGCGTGGCGTCCTACGGCTCCGGCCGCGTCGCCTATGCCGGCGATGCCTTCGACGGGCTGACCCTGATGGACAAGGTGGTGGAGGGCAGCTTCGACCAGCAGCTCGCCATCCAGCAGGCCAAGCGCGCCGGCAAGGCGACCAACCGCCGCCGCGTGCTGGGGCAGGCGACCAGCGCCGCCACCGGACCGGTGGACAAGGACGCCGTCCGCGCCCGCCGTCACCGGCTGGCCGAGGGCGTGCCGGTGCCGACCCCGCCCTTCTGGGGGCCGAAGCTGATCGACCATGTGCCGCTGAAGACGCTGGTCACCTATCTGAACGAGCGGATGCTCTACCAGCTGCAATGGGGCTACCGGAAGGACGGCAAGTCCTTCGAGGAATTCAAGGAGTGGTCGAAGAAGGAGCTGCGGCCGGTGCTCGACCGCATCCTCCAGATCGCGGCGAAGGAGGAAATCCTGCGCCCGACCGCCGTCTACGGCTATTGGAAGGCGGCCGCCGACGGCAACGACGTCATCCTGTTCGAGGAGGACGGCACCACCGAGGCCGCCCGCTTCTCGCTGCCGCGTCAGGCCAAGGAGGATGGCGAGTGCATCGCCGACTTCCTGCGCGACGTGACCGATCCGGAACGCGACGTGCTCGGCCTCCAGGTCGTCACCATGGGCCAGCATTGCGCCGAGGTGGCGCGCGAGTGGTTCGCCGAGAACCGCTATCAGGATTATCTCTACCTGCACGGCCTGTCGGTGGAGATGACCGAGGCGATGGCGGAATATGTCCACGCCCGCATCCGTGCGGAACTGGGCTACGGCGCCGAGGACAGCCGCGACAAGGAGAAGCTGCTGCAGCAGTCCTACCGCGGCAGCCGCTACAGCTTCGGCTATCCCGCCTGCCCGAACCTGAAGGACCAGGAACAGCTGCTGAAGCTGCTCGACGCCGGCCGCATCGGCATCGAGATGTCGGACGAGGACCAACTGCATCCGGAGCAGAGCACGTCCGCCATCGTCCTGCACCACCCGCGGGCCAAGTACTTCTCGGTGTGACGCCCACTGCCTGAGGGATGATCCTCCGCCGCCCGTTCCGTGTTAGGATGGGCAGCGGAGGATTTCCATGGGCACGGTCGACGCACGGAACGACGAAAAGCTGCAACTCCTGCTGGACCGGATCGTCCCGGCCCTGGAGCCGGAAGCCGTCTACCTGTTCGGCAGCCGGGCGCGCGGCGATTTCCATGAGGACAGCGATTACGACCTGCTGGTGATCGTGCCGGACGATGCGCCGAAGGAACGGCGGTCCATGGCCACCGCCTTCGAGGCGAGCCGGCAATCCCGGGTCCCGGCCGACATCATTCCCTGCTCCCGCACCGGCTTCGAACGCTACAAGAATTCGGTGGGGACGCTCTGTTACGAGGCCAACCACTTCGGGATGCAGGTCTATGGTCGATAGGGTGGTCGCGGCCTGGCTGGCGGTGGTGGACGAGGATATTCGCGCAATCCGCGCCTGCCTCGTCGGCTCGGCGGTCAAGTCGGCGGCCTACCATTGCCAGCAGGCGGCGGAGAAACTGGTCAAGGCGGTCTTGGTCTCGCTCGGCCGCCATCCGCGCAAGCAACACAGCATCGTCGCATTGTTGGACGATGTGCCGCCGGACCACCCCTTGCGTGCGACCTTGCTGCCGTTGGAGCGCTTCACCATCTTCGCCGCGGTCTTCCGCTACCCGAGCATGGATATTTTCGACAGCCCACCGGACGAACCCGATCCCGACGATGTATCCCGCTGGCTGGCCGAAATCGAACAGGCGCGTGCAACGGTCGCCGCTTTTCTGGAGGCGAGGGCATAGACGATGGCCACCTTCGACGCACGGAACGACGAAAAGCTGCAACTCCTGCTGGACCGCATCGTGCCGGCCCTGGAGCCGGAAGCCGTCTACCTGTTCGGCAGCCGGGCCCGCGGCGACTTCGACGAGGACAGCGATTACGACCTGCTGGTGATCGTGCCGGACGATGCGCCGAAGGAGCGGCGGTCGGCCGTGTTCGCCCATGCGGCCAAGTCCGGGACCGGTATTCCAGCAGATATCGTGCCATGCCGGCGTTCTTTTTTCGAAGCGAACAAGGATCAGGTCGGCACGCTGAGTTACAAGGCCACGCATGAAGGGGTGCGGGTCTATGGGGCTTAGGGTTGGGCCCGACGCATGGCTGGAATCGGCATCTGTCGACCTGCGTGCCGGCCGTGCTTGCCTGTCCGTCCCCAACCCCATCGTCACAGCTGCCACGTACCATTGTCAGCAGGCTGCGGAGAAGTTGGTCAAGGCGGTGTTGGTCTGGTTGGACCTGGACGTGCCCCGTACCCACGATATCGATGCACTCGTCATGCGCATTCCGCGTGATCTGCCAATGCGGCCAATCCTATCGACTCTCGGGCGCTTCACCGCCTTCGCCACCTTGTACCGATATCCAGGCGAAGCGGGCGACGTGTCCGATGAGCCGACTACCGCGGAGGTACTCGGGTGGTTGGATGAGATAGAATCGACGCTGCATAGCGTTTCTCTTTTCCTTTCAGCCGGTACCGGATCTCCTCCATGGCCCCCACCACCCCCCTGACCCTCCACCACGAGACCGTCCGCCCGGAGTGGATCGACTACAACGGGCACATGAACGTCGCCTATTACCTGCTGGCCTTCGACCATGCGACCGACGCCGTGCTCGACCGGTTCGGGATCGGCAAGGCCTATGTGGCGGCGGAGAACCGGTCGGTCTTCGTCGTCGATGCCCACCTGACCTACGCCCGCGAGGTGACGGAGGGAACGCCGCTGCGCTTCGGGTCGCTGCTGCTCGGCACCGATGCCAAGCGTCTGCACCTGTTCCACGAGATGCGGCATGCGGAGGAAGGGTGGCTGGCGGCGACGGCGGAGTTCATGCTGCTGCATGTCGACCTCGGCACCCGCAAGACCGGCCCGTTCCCGCCCGCCGTCGCCGCGGCGCTGACCGAACAGACCACGGCCCATGCCGCCCATCCCCGGCCGCCGCAGGCCGGACGGGCGGTGGCCCGGCTGGAGGGGCCATAGACCGGTCGATGGCGTCCGGGTGGTTGAGTTGACGGTTGCTGGCCCCATCTATCGAAGAATGAAGACCGCATCCGTCCAGCCGATCCGCCCCCGTCACCGTTCCGGCATCCTCTTCGCCGCAGCCGCCGTCCTGGCCGTCCTTTCCGCCGGGCCGGCGCTGGCCGATTGCACGGAGGCGGCGAAGCCGAAGGTCAATTGGCGCCGCTGCTCGCTGGAGGGGCAGACGCTGACCGGTGTCGACCTCAGCGGCGCCATGCTGCGCGATGCGACCTTTCAGCGCGCCACGCTGGGGGAGGCGAAGCTGACCGACGCCGACGGCTATCGCGCCAAGTTCATCAGCACCACGGCCCCAGGCGCGGTGTTCGACAAGGCACGGCTGATCGAGGCGGACTTCACCCGCGCCGACCTGACCGGCGCCAGCTTCCGCGAGGCCGACCTGCGCAACGCCAAGATGGTGGGCGCATCGCTGGCGCGGGCCGACCTGACCGGTGCCCGATTGTCCGGCACCGACCTGCGCCATGCCGACCTGTCGGGCGCCCGCTGGACCGACGGCACGCACATCTGTGCGGAAAGCTCGGTCGGCCAGTGCAACTAATCGGATGATGTGCAATCAAACCGTTTGCATCATCTCGTCGTGCCGCCAAAAACCTTCTTGCCGTAAGGGCTTGCGCCGCGTACCGTTCGAAACCGAATGATTTTTGAACGGACGGCAGTCGTGGCAACCGCGGAGGATTTAGAGCGTTCCAGCGGCCTCGCCGCAAAGGCCATGGAGCGGATGCTGTCCGACGGGCTGCCGCCCACCCCGGAAAATTTCACGCTGTGGTACGTCTATTTCAGCGGGAACAACCCCGATCTGACCCGCGCCGTCGATGTGGCGCGACGGGACGGGCTGGCCGTTTCGCAAACCCTGTGCGACGAGCTGTATAAGCGCTTCTTCGCCACCGATGCGGAAGCGCAGGCGATCCGCGAGACCTCCGACAAGGCGCGTTTCGCGTTGGGCCGCATCCTGGAACAGCTGGGCAATGTCGGGTCGGAGACGGAGCGCTACGGCAACGCCCTGTCCGGTTTCCGGGAAGAACTGGACCAGCCGCTCAGCCTGCCGGAACTGCGCGCCATGATCGCCGCCATCGCCGCGGAAACCAGGGAGATCGTCGACCGCCAGGCCGCCCTGCAGTCCCAGCTTCAGGAATCGAGCCAGCAGTTGGCGGAGATGCGGGTCAGCCTGGACAGCGCCCGGCGCGAGGCGCTGACCGACGGGCTGACCGGCATCGGCAACCGCAAGGCCTTCGACCAGATGCTGCAGGAGGCGATGGAGGCCTCCGTGCGCGACGAGCAGCCGCTGTCGCTGCTGATGGTCGACATCGACCATTTCAAGGCCTTCAACGACACCCACGGCCATCTGGTCGGCGACCATGTGCTGAAGCTGGTCGCCCGCATGCTGACCGAATGCATCAAGGGCCGCGACACCGCCACCCGCTATGGCGGCGAGGAGTTCGCGATCATCCTGCCGCGCACCAGCCTGGAAAACGCCATCAAGCTGGCGGAGCAGGTGCGGACCTTCGTCGGCGGACGCCAGATCGTGAACAAGGCGCGCAACGCCAATTACGGCACCGTCGCCCTGTCGGTCGGCGTCGCCCAGTTCCGCCCCGGCGAACCGGCGATGACGCTGGTCCGCCGCGCCGATCAGGCGCTCTATGCCGCCAAGCGCGGCGGCCGCAACCGCGTTTCGGTCGAGGCCGGCTGAGCAGCCCCGCTCGACAGGCGGTCAGCCGGCCAGCTGCCGACGTACCGCCTCGGTCCCGCGCAGCAATTCCGCCACCAGTTCCCCGGCCGGCCGCCGCCGCGCCAGCCCCAGCCCCTGACCGGCCCACAGCGACAGGAACTCCGCCCGGCCGGCCTTGCCTGCGGCGGTGCGCAGCGGCCGGGTCAGCGTGTTCTGCAAGGGGAAGGGCAATACCGCGTCGGGCGCGTCCGGGTCCTCCACCGCCTCCATGAAGCGGTTGACGATGCCGCGCGCCGGCCGGCCGGAGAAGGCGCGGGTGATGCGGGTCTGGTCCTCCCGCGCCGCCAGGATGGCCGCCTTGTGCGCCTCCGGAATGCCGGCCTCGTCGGTGGTCAGGAAGACGGTGCCCATCTGCACCGCCGTCGCACCCAACGCCAGCGCCGCCGCTATGCCGCGCCCATCCATGATGCCGCCCGACGCGATCACCGGCACGCCCACCGCATCGGCCACCTGCGGCACCAGCGCCATCGTGCCGACCAGATTGGCCCCCCGATCCTCCCAGGCATCGCCCATGAAGCTGCCGCGATGCCCGCCCGCTTCGCCGCCCTGGGCGATCACCGCATCGACGCCGACCCGTTCCAGAGCCACCGCCTCCGCCACCGTGGTCGCGGTGCCCAGCACCCGGATGCCGCGCGCCTTGGCCGCGGCGACGCTGTCGGCCGGCGGCAGCCCGAAGGTGACGCTGTAGAAGGCCGCCCCGCTGTCCAACACGGCCGCCATCTGCCGGTCGAACGCATCGCCGGTGTAAGCGGGTTCCTCCGCCTCCGGCAACCCAAGCTCGGCGTGGAAGCCTGCCACGCGGGCCATCGCCTCGGCCATCATCGGCGCTGGTCCGGGCGCCGGCGTCGGCGCGAACAGGTTGATACCGAAGGGCAGGGCGGTGCGGTCGCGGATGTCGCGCGCCCGCTCGGCGATCTGTGCCGGGGTAAGATAGGCGGCGCCGACGAAGCCCAGCCCGCCGGCCTCGTTGACCGCCGCCACCAGCGCCGCGGTGTCGCCACCGCCTGCCATCGGCGCCTGGATCACCGGCGACCGCAGCCCCAGCCGTTCAAGGAAGTCCGTGTGAGAGGGCATCTCCGCCTCCGTCGCTTCGACAAGTGAGGTGATGCTACGCCCTGGCGTCCTTCACGACCAATGACTTGTTCTGAAGGGGGCGTTCACTTGGAGTGAAGGGAAGCGCGTCCGGACAGGGGACAAGGACAATCCCATCCATCAATTGGTAGCGGGAAAGCCGATGAGAAGTGGCTAGCGACTGTTGCTTGGCGCAAATGATCGATGAAGCGAATTGTAGAGGCCGCAAACTAGGTTTATAAATAGCACATCATTATCTCGCTATAGGTGTTCTATATCTGAATAGGGGGCCAAAAGATGGTAAAAACCTGGAAAGCCTTACCCTCCGTTCTCGCCATCGTCGTGGCTGGATGCGCTGGTATACAGCAACCGACAATTCCTCCTGACGAAAAGGTTGAGATGTTGAAAAATTACAACAACGTCTCTGAGGAAATTAACCATCATAAAACGCTCGCGGCTGCGACATATGATGCAAATTGTCAACAAAACCCGTATGGTGCTCAACGGATACAAGTTCATTGTGTGGATATCATACCTAAACGAGGCTATCAGGGCCTCTACATTATTGAGACGGATGACGTAGAAAAGCGGCAAACGATTGCGATCCGTGGTACAAATTTAAACGATCCAAATAGGCTTATACCTGGTGATGTGTTGACCGACATCGGGACACGCCACCCAATTGATCCGTATCTCAATGTGCCAGTGCACGTTGGATTTCAGAAGTACGCCCAAGCTGTCTATCATGACCTTTTGCCGCGTATGAAGAATGGCTATTCACTTACATTTACCGGCCATTCGATGGGAGGAGCTGCGGCATTGCTTGTGAGTATGTACGTTTATTCACGCAACGACCATCCGCCCGAGAAATTCAGCGTATACACCTTCGGGCAACCAAAGCTGTTTACAAACCAGACTGTCGTCGGCTGGAGCCATTTTGCCGATAAGCGGGTCTATCGGATCGTCAATTGTGATGATGTCGTTCCCATCCTTCCCACCAAGGAAAACATTCTAAAGTCGCTGATCAGAGTTGAGTTCTTCGATGGAACCGCGACTGATGACTATCAGCATCTCGGCCGACCGGTCTTGCTGATGGATAGCGGTAAATTCTGGATGACGACAGGAGGTGTGGATATTGAAAGGAAATTTCTGCCAATCTTCGTCGATACCTTGAAAGATGCGTTCGGCAAAAAGGACATTGGGCATGCCATGCTGTCTTATGATAGACGGCTTGTCACTTTGTCCAAACATCCGTCTCCCTTTTTCCCGGATGCATCTTCATGCCGGCAGGATGGGAACGACAAGTCGCTGTTGATCAGTGAGAACATCAGCACGCAGTGAGTTCCCGGAGCAGCCGAGCCATCCAAGGTTCTTTGGGAGCGACAGGCAGATCGTGGTTGTTTGTCGGGGCAAGCGAGCTTCCCACCAGCAAACCTATGCTGATCTCTGATCCGTGGGACACAGCAATGGTATCGTTTGCCTGGAGTTCGTCAGGTGTCCACCAAAGCGCCAGACGAACTCCAGGCATTGATTTTTCCGTGTGCCGCACCTTCCTCGTCATTTTGCCGGCATGGTGGCCCGCCCGCAGCGGGGCGTGACGCTCCTCTCAATCAGCTGCGCAGTCCCGGTGCCTCCTGCCCGGTGCGCTCCACATATTCGGTGTAGCCGCCGCCATACTGGTGGATGCCTTCCGGCGTCAGTTCCAGCACGCGGTTGGACAATGCCGCCAGGAAATGGCGGTCGTGCGACACGAACAGCATCGTGCCCTCATACGCCGCCAGCGCCTGGATCAGCATCTGCTTGGTGTCGAGGTCCAGGTGGTTGGTCGGCTCGTCCAGCACCAGGAAGTTGGGCGGGTTGAACAGCATGATCGCCATCACCAGACGGGCCTTCTCGCCGCCCGACAGCACCCGGCACTTCTTCTCCACATCGTCGCCGGAGAAACCGAAGCAGCCGGCAAGCGCACGCAGCGACCCCTGGCTGGCCTGCGGGAAATGCGCCTCCAGCGATTCGAAGATGGTCTGGTCGCCGTCCAGAAGCTCCATCGCATGCTGCGAGAAATAGCCCATCTTGACGCTGCCGCCGACGGTGACGCTGCCGCTGTCCGGTTCGGTCGCGCCGGCGATCAGCTTCAGCAGGGTCGATTTGCCGGCGCCGTTGACGCCCATCACGCACCAGCGTTCCTTGCGGCGGATGGTCAGGTCCAGCCCCTCATAGATGGCGCGGCTGCCATAGCCCTTGTGGACGTTCTTCAGAACCGCCACGTCGTCGCCGGAGCGCGGGGCCGGCGGGAAGTCGAAGGTCACCACCTGACGGCGCTTGGGCGGCTCGAAGCGTTCGATCTTGTCCAGCTTCTTCACCCGGCTCTGCACCTGGGAGGCGTGCGAGGCGCGGGCCTTGAAGCGCTCGATGAACTTCAGCTCCTTCGCCAGCATCGCCTGCTGCCGTTCGAACTGCGCCTCCTGCTGCTTCTCCTTCAGCGCCCGCTGCTTCTCATAGAAGGCATAGTCGCCGGAATAGCTGGTCAGCGTTCCGCCGTCGATCTCGATGATCTTGGTGACGATGCGGTTCATGAACTCGCGGTCGTGCGAGGTCATCAGCAGGGCGCCCTCATACCCCTTCAGGAAGCCTTCCAGCCAGATCAGGCTTTCGATGTCCAGATGGTTGCTGGGCTCGTCAAGCAGCATGGCGTCGGGGCGCATCAGCAGGATGCGGGCCAGCGCCACGCGCATCTTCCAGCCGCCCGACAGGCCGCCGACGTCGCCGTCCATCATCTCCTGGCTGAAGCTGAGACCGGCCAACACCTCGCGCGCCTTGCCCTCCAGCTCATAGCCGCCCAGCTCGTCGAAGCGGGCCTGCACCTCGCCGTAGCGTTCGATGATGGCGTCCATCTCGTCGGCGCGGTCGGGGTCGGCCATGGCGGCTTCCAGCTCCGCCAATTCGGCGGCGACGACGCTGACCGGGCCGGCGCCGTCCATCACCTCCGCCACGGCGGAGCGGCCGGACATCTCGCCGACATCCTGGTTGAAATAGCCGATGCTGACCTGCTTCTCGATGGCGACCTGACCGCCGTCCGGCTGTTCCTCGCCGGTGATCATGCGGAACAGGGTGGTCTTGCCGGCACCATTCGGACCCACGAGCCCGATCTTCTCGCCGCGATTGAGCGCCGCGGAGGCCTCCAGGAACAAGATACGGTGGCCGTTCTGCTTGCTGACGTTATCGAAGCGGATCATGGGCGACAGGGGTCCTTGGGGCGTGTAGGCGGCCCTTATGCCACAGGATAGGCGTCGCGGCAGAGTCCAGAGTCGCTTTGCTCCCGTCCAGTTTGCCTTCTTGGTGCCAGGAAGCTGGCGAGGTGGTGCGCCAACACCTCCTCCCCACTAGATCGTGAAACTTCCGCAACTCCAGCATTCATGTCACCCGATCATTCGAACCATGCGGACAAACCATTTCTGTTGATGCCGCCGCGCCGCTAATGCTGGGGCGGCCGACCCGTCGGCGCCACCCGCCGCCGCGTCGTCCGAGGAGCCCCATGTCGCAAGCCGAAGCCACCGCCCGGATCGAACCTGCGTCCCAGGTCCCCCAGGCACATGAGTTTGGCAACATCGCCCGGCTGGTGATCGCGCAGGCGCTTGCCGGTGCCAACGCGATCGTCGTCTATGCGACCGGCGCCATCGTCGGCAACACGCTGGGCCCCAACCCGGCGCTGGCGACCCTGCCGATCTCCATCTTCGTGGTGGGAATGGCGGTCTGCACCCTGCCGGCCGGGACCATCGCCCGGCGCTTCGGCCGTCGTGCCGCCTTCCTGGCGGGGACCGGATGCGGCGTGCTGGTCGGGTTGCTGTCGTCGCTCGCCATCCTGCTCGGGTCGTTCTGGCTGTTCTGCGCAGCGATGATTCCCGGTGGAGCCTATGCCGCCGTGGTGCTGTCCTTCCGCTTTGCCGCCGCCGACTGCACCTCGGCGGAGCGCCGGCCGCGCGCCATGTCGGCGGTGATGGCGGGGGGCGTGGTCGCCGGGGTGGTCGGGCCGCAACTGGTCACCCACACCATGACTCTGTGGCCGCCCCACCTGTTCGCCGCGACCTACATCGCGCAGGCCGCCGTCGCGGCGCTGTCGGCGCTCGTCCTGATGGGCGTCCGTCTGCCGAAGCCGACCGCGGCTGAGGTCGCCGGCGGCCGGCCGCTGGGCGCCATCCTGCGCCAGCCCCGTTTCATCACCGCGGTGATCTGCGGCGTGGTGTCCTACCTGCTGATGAACTTCCTGATGACGGCCGCTCCGCTGGCGATGCGGCTGTGCGGCCTGCCGCAGGAATCGGCCAACCTCGGCCTGCAATGGCACGTCATCGCCATGTACGCCCCCAGCTTCTTCACCGGACGGCTGATCGGCCGCTTCGGCTCCCCGCGGATGGTCGCCGCCGGACTGACGCTGATCGCCGCGGCCTCGGCCGTCGGGCTGGCCGGGCAGGACGTCGCTCATTTCTGGATCAGCCTGATCCTGCTGGGGGTGGGGTGGAACTTCGGCTTCCTCGGGGCGTCCGCCCTGGTGCTGGACTGCCACCGGCCGGAGGAGAAGACGCGGGTGCAGTCGCTGAACGACTTCCTCGTCTTCGGCACCATGGCCTTCGGCTCCTTCGCCTCGGGCAGCCTGCTGACGAGTTACGGCTGGGACACCGTCCTGCGCATCTCCTTCGTGCCGCTCGCGCTGGCGACCGTGGCGCTGATCGTCACGGCGGTTTGTCGCCAGGACCGCAAGGTAGCTTGAAAACACTTCGGGCGCGGTCTTTCCCCCGCGCCCGAAGCTTCACCTTGTGGCAGCCGACCCTCAGATCACATAGGTCAGCTCTTTCTCCGACTTCAGGCTGTTCTTTCCCAAGGTCTCATCCACATAGTCCAGCAGCTGGGCCAGTGCCTCGCTGCGGCTCAGCGTGTCGGTGTCGATCACCAGTTCGGGCTGGTCCGGCGCCTCGTAGGGAGCCGAGATGCCGGTGAACTCGGCGATCTCGCCGGCGCGCGCCTTCTTGTAGAGGCCCTTGGGGTCGCGCTCCTCGCAGGTGGCGAGGTCGGCGGCGACATACACCTCGTGGAAGCGTTCGCCGCCGATCACCCGCGCCCGCGCCCGGTCGGACTTCAGCGGCGAGATCAGCGAGGCGATGACCACCATGCCGGCGTCGGCGAACAGCTTCGCCGTCTCCGCCACCCGGCGGATGTTCTCCGCCCGGTCGTCGGCCGAGAAGCCCAGCCCGGCGTTCAGGCCGTTGCGGACATTGTCGCCGTCCAGAACGAAGGTCTGCCAGCCGCGGTCGAACAGCGCGCGTTCCAGCGCCATCGCCAGCGTCGACTTCCCGGCGCCGGACAGGCCGGTCAACCAGACGATGCCGCCCTTGTGGCCGTTGGCCTGGGACCGTTCCTCCACCGAGACGGTGTGCGACACCTCGGTGATGTTGGCCGCCGCCGCGTCCTCGATCTCCACCACCAGGCAGCCGCCGACCACGTCGTTGCCGTCGATCAGCGCGCCGCGCCCGGTGCGCGGCAGGTCCGACGCCAGATCAAGCGCGATCGGCGAGCGGGAGCGCAGCACCACCTCCGCCACCTCGTTGCGGCGGACGGCCTTGCCGGGGGTGCTGGACAGATCCTCCACATTGATGACCGCCGTCACCTGCTCCACCGTCACCCGGTGCTCGGCCGTCGCGATCTTCAGCGTGTAGGTCTTGCCGACCACCAGCGGGTCCGACACCAGCCAGAACAGCCGCACGCTCAGCCGGTGGGCCAGCGTCGGGGCGTCGGCCTGATGGTGGGCGATGTGGCCGCGTTCGGCGAAGATGCGCTTGTCCAGCGTGATGCCGATGCTCTGCCCGGCCTGGGCCGACAGCACCGCCTCGGGATGGTTCCACGCCTCGATGCTGACCACCTTGGCGCTGGCACCCGTCGGCGAGAAGTGCAGGGTGTCGCCGACGCGCAGCCGTCCGCTCTCGATGCGGCCGGCCAGGATGCGGCGGTCGTCCGGCTTGTAGACGTCCTGCAGCGGGAAGCGCAGCGGCTGGTCGGGCGAGGTCTGCTGCGGACGGAAGGCGTCCAGCTGCTCGATCACCGTGGGGCCGAGATACCAGTCCGACTGCTCGCTGCGGCTGACGATGTTGTCGCCGTTGCGGGCGGACACCGGGATCACCGCCTTCGGCTGCAGCCCCAACTCGGCCAGATAGTCCTTGATCTCCTGCGCGACCACCTCATAGCGGCGGCTGGAGAACTCGACCTTGTCCATCTTGTTGACGACGACCGCGACCTGACGCACGCCCAGCAGATGCAGCAGGAAGGCGTGACGGCGCGACTGTTCCAGCGCGCCCTCGTCGGCGTCGATCACCAGCAAGGCGGCGTCGGCCTGGGACGCGCCCGTCACCATGTTCTTCAGGAACTCGGTGTGGCCCGGCGCGTCGATGATGACGTAGGGGCGCTGCTTGGTCTTGAAGTGGATCTGCGTGGTGTCGATGGTGATGCCCTGGTCACGCTCGGCCTGCAGCGCGTCCATGACGAAGGCCCATTCGAAGGGCATGCCGCGCTTGCGGCTCATCTCGCGGACCTGCTCCACCTTGCCGTCGGGCAGGCTGCCGGTGTCGTTCAGCAGGCGGCCGATCAGCGTGGACTTGCCATGGTCGACATGGCCGACGATGACGATGCGAAGTTGAGAATGCGGCATCTTACATGTACCCCACGCTGCGCAGGCGCTCGAAGCTGTCTTCGGATTCGTTGTCCATCGCGCGGCCGGCGCGTTCCGGCACGCGGGTCACCTGAAGCTCGGCGATGATCTCGTCGATGGTCGAGGCAGTGCTGTCGACCGGGAAGGTGATGTTCTTCTCGCCCAGCGAGCGATAGCGCTTGCCGTCCTTGGCGAAGTACAGCGGGACAATGGGAATCCCCTCGCGCTGCGAATAGCGCCAGATGTCCAGCTCGGTCCAGGCCAGCAGCGGGTGGATGCGGACATGGACTCCTTCCGGGAAGCGCGTCTTGTAATGGTCCCAGAACTCCGCCGGCTGGTCCTTCACGTCCCAGTCGCCTTCCAGCGAGCGCGGCGAGAACACGCGTTCCTTGGCGCGGGTCGCCTGCTCGTCGCGGCGGATGCCGACCATCACGCCCTGGTACGCATGGTCGCGCAGCAGGTTCTTCAGACCTTCCGTCTTGCGCGCGGCGGCGCGGGTCAGCGGCGGCAGGGTCTGGTCCATCTCCTCCTCGGGCGGGCACTGCTCCACCTTCAGGTCGAGGTCCCATTCCTTGGTGATGCGGTCGCGGAACTCGTAGACCTCCGGCAGCTCCATGGCGGTGTCGAGCTGCACGACGGGGAAGGGGATGCGGCCGAAGAACGCCTTGCGGCAGAGCCAGAGCAGAGCGTTGCTGTCCTTGCCGATCGACCAGAGCATCGCCAGCTTGTCGATGCGGTTGTAGGCCTCGCGCAGAATATAGATGCTCTGGTTTTCGAGCTGGTCGAGATCGGCGCTCATCGGGCGATTCCAATCATGGTGGTGTGTATGCCGCATTCGGTCTTGGCGCTGCCGGCCCAACGGCCGGAGCGCGGGTCGGCACCGGGCGCCACTCGCTCGGTGCAGGTGTAACAGCCGATCGACAGGAACCCGTCGGCCTCCAGCGGGTGGCGCGGCAGGTCGCGCCGGGTG
The DNA here is from genome assembly GCF_008365135.1 of Azospirillum sp. Sh1. Taxonomy (NCBI): domain Bacteria; kingdom Pseudomonadati; phylum Pseudomonadota; class Alphaproteobacteria; order Rhodospirillales; family Azospirillaceae; genus Azospirillum; species Azospirillum sp. Sh1. The sequence goes on from NZ_VTTK01000003.1 coordinate 266,559, forward strand.
AACTCTTCCTCCAGCCGGTCCTTGTCCCAGTTGGACAGCGGGTTGACCTTCACGCGGCCCCCCTCCGCCTCGAACAGGGGCAGGGCGGCGCGGGTCGCCGACTGGAAGCGCTTGCGCCCCGTGACCCAGGCCTCCAGCCCGGCGGTCGCCAGCGCACGGTCCAGCGGCACCGTCTTGCGCAGATGGCAGCAGGCGTCATAGTCGCGACGGAACAGCATGCCGTCCTTGTCGCCGGCGGCGAGGTCGTCGGCGGTCGGCCCGATCTCCCGCACGTCACGCAGGCCAAGCCGCGTCACCAGCTGGTCGCGGTAGCGCAGCGTCTCGCCGAACAGCTTGCCGGTATTCACAAACAGAACCGGGAAATCCGGCGTCGCCTCGGCGGCCAGCGCCAGAAGCACCGCGGATTCGGCGCCGAAGGACGACAGCAGCGCGATCCGCCCGCCGAACACCTCATGCATGGCGGCCAGCAGGGACGCGCCTTCCAGCGTGCCGTAGCTGTCGGTCAGATGCTTCACCCGTGTTTCCGCGTCCATCATCGGCTGCCTTTCGCGGTGGCTCGTTAAATCTACCAAATAGGTAGGTAATGCGTTTGTGTTTGCACATTATCACCGGCGGAAAACCAGTGCAACTTAAATACATTCTCTACTTGTTTAATAGGCTTGTGCTTTGCTGCAATCGCTTGTGTGAAATATGTTGATTGTCGTGTGGCGGCTGGGCTAAATACCGCCATGCACAGCATCACCCTGATAGGCGTCGCGATCCGCCGCTCCATTCCGTCTAATCCGGCGGGGCTGCGATGATTCCGCTGGCGCTCGACCCGACGCGGGTGGTGATCGCGCTGGCCGGCAATGGCCCGCTCGCGGTGCGCCGCCTGACCCAGCTGCGCGAGGGCGGGGCGGACCCGCAGGTCTTTTCACCGGAACCGGATGGGGAATTCGCCGCACTTGCCGGCGACCGTCTGGTGCGGGCCCTGCCTGTTGCCGCCGATATGGACAAGATCGGCGTGTTGTATGTCATGGGACTGGGGACGGAGACCGAGACGGCGCTTGCGGAGCTGGCGCGGCAGCGCCGGGTGCTGGTGAATGTCGAGGACGTCATCCCCTTGTGTGATTTCCACTCGCCCTCCGTGGTGCGGCGTGGCGATCTGGTGATGACGGTCTCCACCGGCGGCCGCAGCCCGACTCTCGCCAGCCTGCTGCGCCAGCGGCTGGAGACCCTGTTCCCGGCGGAGTGGGCGGAGCATCTGCGCACCATCGCCGACTTCCGCAACCGCCGCCGGGCAGAGGGGGCGTCGATGTCGGAGGTCGCCCGCGAGACCCGCGAGCTGATCGACCGGGAAAGATGGCTGCCATGAACGGCACGCCTGCCGCCCCGCCGAATTCACTGCCGGACCATCGTCGGTTCGGGTAAGACACCACCGCTTTAGAGAACGACCAGCCAGGAGAGCCAGATGTCGGCCAAGGATCGATCGAAGGAAGGGTCGATGAAAGCCATCACCGCCAACCGCCTGCGCGACGGGGAAGTCGTGTTCCTGGGCGAGGGCGGCCGGTGGGTCGAATCCTTCGCCGAGGCCGCGCTGTTCCCGCGCGCCGAGGCCGACGCCGTGCTGGCCCCCGCCAAGGAGAAGGCGGAGCGCGAGCAGTTCGCCGTCGACATCTACACTTTCGAGGTGGTGGAGCAGGACGGCGTCCCGGTCCCGGCGACGATGCGCGAGCGCATCCGCACCGCCGGCCCGACCGTCCGCCTCGATCTGGGCAAGCAGGCCGCCTGAGTTAACGCCAGATTTAATAAACGCTGGCCGTTCCGGCGGCCATGAGGGTTTATCGACATGAACCACATCGCGCCCGGCGCCCGTGCCGGCATCTATCATTACGACGAGATCGACCGGCAGTTCGTCGCCGAGCGCGTCGAACAGTTCCGCAAACAGGTCGACCGCCGCCTGTCCGGCGAGCTGACGGAGGAGGAGTTCAAGCCGATCCGGCTGATGAACGGCCTCTATCTCCAGCTTCACGCCTACATGCTGCGCATCGCTGTGCCCTATGGCGTGATGTCCGCCACCCAGCTGCGCAAGCTGTCGGCCATCGGGCGCAAGTACGACCGCGGCTATGGCCATTTCACCACCCGCCAGAACCTGCAATACAACTGGATCAAGCTGGAGGACACCCCGGCGATCCTGCATGAGCTGGCCGAGGTGGACATGCACGCGCTGCAGACCAGCGGCAACTGCGTGCGCAACGTCACCACCGACCCGTTCGTCGGCGCCGCCAGGGATGAAGTCGTGGACGGCCGCGTCTATGCCGAGATCCTGCGGCAGTGGACGACGATGCACCCCGAGTTCACCTATCTGCCGCGCAAGTTCAAGATCGCCATCTCCGGCGCCGAGAGCGACCGCGCCGCGGTGCGCATCCACGACGTCGGCCTGCTGGCGCGCCGCAACGACAAGGGCGAACCGGGCTTCTCTTTCTATGTCGGCGGCGGTCTCGGCCGCTCGCCCTTCGTCGGCAAGCTGGTGCGCGAGTGGGTGGCCCAGGAGGATTTCGTCGCCTACCTGGAAGCCATCCTGCGCGTCTACAACCAGTATGGCCGCCGCGACAACATCTATAAGGCCCGCATCAAGATCCTGGTGCACGAGCTGGGGCTGGAGAAGTTCACCCAGGAGGTTGAGGAGGAATTCGCGCGGCTGCGCGGCCCCAAATACCGCCTGGACCCGGAGATCGTCGACGGGATCCGTCAGCACTTCGCCGCGCCGCCCTTCGAGGAGCTGCCCGACCATTCCGAAGCGCTGGAGCGCGCTAGGGCGTCCGACCCGGCCTTCGCCAACTGGCTGGCGGTCAATGTCGCGGAGCACAAGGCGCCGGGATATGCCATCGCCACCATCTCGCTGAAGCCGGCCGGCGGCATCCCCGGCGACGCCACCTGCGACCAGATGGACCTCGTCGCCGATCTGGCCGAACGCCACAGCTTCGGCGAGCTGCGCGTTACCCATGTCCAGAACCTCGTCCTGGCGCATGTGAAGAAGGACGAGCTGTACGACCTGTGGAAGCAGCTGGACGCTGCTGGTCTCGGCAGCGCCAATGCCGGGCTGATCGGCGACATCATCGCCTGCCCGGGGCTGGATTACTGCGCGCTGGCCAATGCCCGCTCGATCCCGCTGGCCCAGGCGATCTCGGCCCGCTTCGCCGATCCGCTCCGCCAGCGCACCATCGGTGAACTCGGCATCAAGATCAGCGGCTGCATCAACGCCTGCGGCCACCACCATGTCGGCGCCATCGGCATCCTCGGCGTCGACAAGAAGGGCACCGAATATTACCAGATCACCGTGGGCGGCGACCCGACGCTGACCACGGCCATCGGCGACATCCTCGGCCCGGCGGTGACCGAGACCGAAGCGGTGGACGCCATCGAGGCGATCGTCGACGTCTATCTCGCCAACCGGTCGGACGAGAGCGAGCGCTTCATCGACACCCTCAAGCGCGTCGGCCATGCCCCGTTCAAGGAGAGAATCTATGCCGCTGATTGAGAATGGGCGCATCGGCGAGGATGCCTGGAGCTTCATCCCCGACGGGGAGCCGGTCCCCAACGACCGCCCGGTCATCATCAGCTTCGAGCGCTGGCAGGCGGAGCGTGACAGCTTCGAGGGCCGCAACGCCCGGCTGGGCGTGCGGCTGAAGAGCGGCACGCTGGCGGGCGCCATCGCCGCCGACCTCGACCGCTTCTCCCTGGTGGCGGTGGAGTTCCCGAAATTCCGCGACGGCCGCGGCTTCTCGACCGCGCGCGAACTGCGGGAGCGCTATGGCTACACCGGCGAGATCCGCGCGGTCGGCCATGTCATCCCCGACCAGTATCTCTATCTGGTCCGCACCGGCTTCAGCTCGGTCGAGGCGCCGGAAGGCACCAACCCGGAGAGCTGGGCCAATGCGCTGACCGAGGTCACCATCGCCTTCCAGCCCAGCCTGGACGACACCGCGCCGCTGTCCCTGCTGCGCCGCAAGCTGAAGGTGGGGTAGGGCGGTTCCGCCGGCATCGGCCGGTGGCCGATCACGAGGATGAAAAGGGGCGCCGGATCCTGACAGGTTCGGCGCCCCTTCGCTTTTTGGCACGGGAATGGTGTGGACAGGCTGCGTCCCCCCATCGCCGGAGGAAACAATTACAAAGAGAAAATACTTTGACTCATATCGTCAGATAACCGCGATTGCGTTTTTATGCAATCGGAAGGAGTTTTCCCCCGGTACAACTTGCGCGGCGAGGCGCTACCCGCCGCTTCAATGTGACGGGGGACATTCCAATGGGTGCAGGAACCGAGGCTGCCGACAAGACCATCTATCTCGGCCTTGCCATGTCCGGGGCGATCTCCGCCGGTGCGTATTCGGCCGGCGTGCTGGATTTTCTGGTGGAAGCACTGGAGGAATGGGAGGCGGCGAAGCGGAGGGACATCGCCAACGGCACCCGAACGGTGCCCCATCACAAGGTGGTCATTGCGGCGATGACCGGTGCGTCGGCGGGGGCGATCACCAGTTCCATCGGTTCGCTGTGCGCCGGCATGGGCGCTCGGCCGCCGAAGGCCGGCGGGCCGAACGACCCCGCTTATGTCGCGCGTGACAAGCCCGGCTCCGCCGGGAAGATTCCCTGGCATGTTCTGCCCGAACTCTATCAAGCCTGGGTGGACGGTCCGGCCTTCGTGAAGAGCGATGCCGATGAGGCCGCGGCAAAGCAGGCGAAAGGCGGGACGCCGTCGATCCCCGGGCTGCTGGACAATGCCGATCTGCCTGCCGGCACCAAGCTGGGCGACGTGTACTCGCTTCTCAACGCCCAGCCGCTGATGAACATCGGACGCAAGGCGCTGGCCGACCTGGAGGTGGCGGCGAGCGCCCCCGATCGTCAGCCGCCGCGTCCCTACATCGCCGAAAATCTGCATGTGCTCCTGACCCAGACCAACACCCGCGGCATCCCTTACAAGATCGAGGTGCGTGGCGGCATGGGCGGGTCGGCCTACGGCATGATGAACCATCTCGATCACGCCCATTTCGTCCTGAAGGGCCTGGGATGCGCGTCATTCGTCAGCCACTGGGCGCAGTCGGACGCGGCCTACAGCTACACCGTCGATTCGAACGCCGGCGGCGCTGCAGCGCGGAACAAGGGCTCGCTGTGGTTCGAGAGCAATGACGGGGAGAAGCCGAAGGATTATACGCAGCCCAACAGCAAGCGGCTGGTCAAGAACACGCTCGCGTCCGGGGCCTTTCCGATCGGTCTCTCGGCCCTGGATCTGGTGACTCCGCTGTCCCACTACGACCAGCGGGCCTGGCCGATGAGCATCCCCCCCGTTCGGTTCAAGGACATCAAGCCCCAGTGGCCGTGGGGGAACGGCTCCTCCGGCAGCGGAATGGTCCTGCAGCCGCCGGATAATTACCGGTTCGCGGCGGTGGACGGCGGCGCCATCAACAACGATCCCTTCGACCTCGCCCGTTATGCGCTGATGGAGAATCCGCCGGAACCGTCGCCGAGCGATGTGGCGGAGGTCAACCGCATCGTCGTGATGATCAGCCCCTTCCCCGAGGCGCCGACCATCGACGGCCTCAACCCGGATGGGAGCGCGAACACCCGGCTGACCAAGATCGTCTCGAAGATGATCGGCATGTTCGTCGAACAGAGCCGCTTCCGCCCCGACGTGCTGATGCGTGCCCTGGACAACACCGGGGCTGACCTGTGGCGTATCTCCCCGTCGCGCTTCGTCGGCACTCAGCCCCAGTCTGCGGCCATCGCCTGCGGCCTGTGGGGCGGCTTCGGCGGCTTCCTCGACATCGAGTTCCGCCGTCACGATTACGAACTGGGCCGCCGCAACTGCCAGCGGTTCCTGCAATCCTGGTTCGGCCTGCCCGACAACAATCCGCACATCGACGCGGTGGGCGAGCCGATCAGCCGGGTGATGAAGACCGACGAGGCCGGCGAGGAAATCCGTTACCCCATCATCCCGCTCTGCGGCACCGCGCTCATCGAGGTGAAGCCCCGCGACTGGCCGACGGTCACGCCTCAGATCTATCAGGGATTCGTGGATGCGGCCATGGCGCGCTACGACCGGCTGGTCGATCTCGGATGGAAGCAGCTTCTGGAATCCCTCAGCACGGCCGAAGCCGCCGTCACCCGGTACAATGTCCTCACCTGGGCCGTGTTCAAAAAGGCGCGATCGAGCACGCTGAAGGCCATCCGGAAATTCACCTTTCCCGATCTGGTCCACCGCGACCAGATCCTGCAGGAAGACCTGCGCCGGGTGCTGGAATGCTGCATGGGCGACAAGCCGTCGCCCTACATCCTGACCATGCGCCTGCTGAAGGTCTTCCCCGACCTGAGAGGCAGCAAGAAGGTCATCTTCGACGTCATGCGCGGTACGGCCTCGCTGCCGACCGACGTCATCGCCGACAACATCTGCCTGCTGCTGACGAACGCGATCGACAAATGCCCGGTCAAGGTGGAGCACGTCGCCGCGCTGTTCGCCAAGGATGCTCCGGTCTACCGTTCGGCGGACAGCGTCCTGGACGAGCTGCGGCTGGCCTACGCCGATATCTCGCCGGATGCCAGGGCCGACGACGTGGCGAAACTCATGGAGAGGTTGCAGGGGTACGGCTACATCGCCATAGAACAATGGACCGGCGTCGGCACCGGCAATCCCAGGAAGGCGGACTGGATCGGGTGGAGCAAGACCACTCCCGCCTACCGCTACGCCTACCGTGACGACGGCGACACGATCGACATCTGATACCGGTATCGGGAAGTTCCGGCTCTCCGACCCAGGTACCTCCCGCGACCGCTGTCCGGCGAAGGCCCGCTCACCAATGGCGCAGCGGGCCGACGTCGACATGGACGAAGTTGCTGTCGGGGTAATAGCCGACACCGCCGCCGCGCAGGCTCAGCGCGGCCCGCTGCAACTGGCGGGTCGACATGTTCGGCACCCGCAGGTCGATGGCCATGCCGCGCATGTGGAAGCTGTTCTGGGCGACGCCGCTGTGGTCGGCCTCGCGCAGCATCGCGTTGGTCTCCGGCGAGCGGTAGCCGGACACGATCTCGATCGGGCCGCGGCGGCCGATCTTGCGGCTCAGCGCATGGACCAGATCCAGCAGCTTCGGGTCGATGGCGTGCACCGAGTTGTTGCGGTGGTCGCGCAGCAGATGGTTGACCGCCCGCATGGCGTCGCGCACATAGCGGCCCTTCGACCAGTATTCGGCGTGGAGCTTCTCGCCGGTGTGCAGGTTCACCAGGGTCAGCACCCGCGGCGGGGCGCGCAGGGAGGCGGCCTCCGCCTCTTCGCCGGTGAACAGGGTTCCCCCGGCCGAGGCTGCCGCCGCCAGTCCCAGGCCGGCGCGCAGAAGATGGCGGCGATCGAGATGACGGCGTTCGGTGGCGTGGCTCTCGCCAGCGCTCGGGCGTGCGGTCGTGATCGACCGGGCGTCCGCATCCTTCATCATTCTTCCTTCATATCCCGTTTTTCCGCTCCGGCGCCCCGGGATCCGTCCTCTGGAGCCCATCGTTCCGGTTACGGCCAAAGTCACACCCCGGCTAAGGTCAAGGCGCGCTGCGGTGCGTTATTCCGAAAGGTGGGACACTTTTAGGATGCCCGTGGCCTTTTCTGTCAAGAAACCATTGCTTAACCGATGCCGGTTTTTCGGTGACTCCAGGGTTTCCGCCTGCTCGGCCGTCGGTGGCCCCAGCAGCCGAGTCGAAGCTGTTCGCGACTCGTTCGCAGGTGGTTCGATTACAGAACCGTAACGTGCGCGACTCGGGGCCATTGCCGTATCATCACCGCCAGAAGCAGGGACGGGCCTATGGCCGCGCCTATGGCCAAGCGTCTGTTTTCCATATTCATCCCGCCGGACCCTGCCGGCGCATCGGCGGGGAGCCATAGCGGCGGGCGGCCGAAACGCATCCCCCGAAAGGGGGTGCGCAAAAGGGGGATTCATTCAGCCTTCGGTAAGGAATGAATCGCATGATTGTCGCGATGTAACCATTTTCACGGCGACAACTTGTCCGTGCCAACCACCATACCGACCGCCTCTACCGTGTCCTTCTTCCGGCCCGACCAACTGGCCGAGGTGCTGGACCGGCACGCCCGCTGGATCAAGGGCCAGCCGGGTGGTGCCCGTGCCAACCTCGCCATGGCCGACCTGGAGGGTGCGGACCTGTCGCAGCGTGACCTGCGCGGCGCACGTCTGGTCGGTGCCCGGCTGGCGCGCGGGCGGCTGAACGGCACCAATCTGGCCGGGGCCGACCTGTTCGGCGTCGATCTGCGCGATGCGGACATCAGCCGCGCCAACCTGATGCAGACCGATCTGCGCGGTGCGCGGCTGCGCGCGGCCGATTTCTCCAACGCCAACCTGAAGGGCGCCGACCTGCGCGCCGGCACGCTGGAGCCGGGCGGCACTGCGCGGCGCGGTGCCGGGCCCGATGCGCAGGACGCCGAAAGCGCCCGCCAGATCCACAAGGCGGCCCTGGCCCGCCTGCAGAACGGCCTGACGGCGGAAGGCGGCATTCCCACCGACCTGACCGGCGCGGTGCTGCGCGGCGCCAACCTTGCGGACGCCGACCTCAGCGGCGCGATGCTGCAGAACGCCGACCTGTCGGGGGCGGTGCTGAACGGGGCGGACCTGACGGGGGCTCGGCTGAACGGCGCCAACCTGTCGGGCGCGGCGCTGGACGGCACCCGCTTCGACAAGGCCGACATGGTCGGCACGCGGATGGCCGACTGCGACCTGTCCTCCACCCGGATCGCCACCGCGCAGATGACCCGCCCCATCGACAGCATGGGGTCGGAGATCCAGCGCGCCATCTTCGACCATGAACGCTGGATCGACAGCTTCGGCCAGCGCGGCCAGAGGGCCGACCTCGACGGCACCGACCTCAGCCGCGCCGACCTGCGCAACGTCAACCTCAGCGCCGCAAGCTTGCGTGGGGCGAACCTGTCGGCGGCGGCGCTGACCGGCGCGCGGCTGATGATGACCGACCTGTCCGGCGCCAACCTGGAGGGCGCCAACCTGATGGGCGCCGACCTGTCGGGCGCCAACCTCAGCTATGCCGTGCTGACCGGCGCCGACCTGACGCGGGTGCGGCTGGGTCCGGCGGCGATCAAGGATCCTTCGGGCCGACCCACCGGCCGTTCCTGGGCCGCCAACCTGATGGGGGCAGACCTGCGCGGCGCCCTGATGGTCGGCACCTGTCTGGTGCAGGCCAACCTGTCCGACGCGAATCTCGACAGCGCCGAAATGGACGGCGCCGACCTCGCCGGCGCCAAGCTGCAGCGCGCGATGCTTCCCGGACGCCCGCCCCGCCGGGGGTGAGGCAAAGCCCTACGGCAGCCTGTCCTTACGGCAGCCTGCCCCTACGGCAGCCTGATGGTCACCGCGGTGCCGACGCCGGGGCTGCTGTCCAGGGTCAGGGTGCCGCCATGGGCCTCGATGAAACGGCGGGCCAGCGGCAGGCCCAGGCCGGTGCCGGCCTCTGCCTTGGTCAGGTAATTGTGGACCTGACGGAACGGCTCCATCGCGATCAGCAATTCGTCCGCGGTCATGCCGACGCCGGTGTCGGCGATCACGATGACCGCGCCCGTGCCGCCGGGACCGGGGGCCGCCTCAACCCGCACGGCGCCGCCCGGCGGGGTGAACTTTATGGCGTTGGAGAGGACGTTCAGCACCGCCTGACGCAGGCGCACGCCGTCCACGGTGACCCGCAGGTTCTTCGCGATGGCGCCGCCGGTCAAGGTCACGCCCTTGCGCAGGGCCAGCGCCTCCACCAGCCCCAGGCAGTCGTCCAGCAGCTCGTCCAGCGCGACGTTGGCCGGGTACAGCTCCAGCCGGCCGGCTTCGATCTTGGCCATGTCCAGCAATTCGTTGACGAGGTCCAGCAGGTGGCGGCCGGACTGGTGGATCGCCGACAGATATTCGACATGCTTGGGCGGGGCTGGGCCGAAGATGCCGGACATCAGCGCCTCGGCGAAGCCGATGATGGCGTTCAGCGGGGTTCGCAACTCGTGGCTCATGTTGGCCAGGAAATCGCTTTTGGCCCGGTTGGCCGCCTCGGCATGCTCCTTCTCCGATTCCAGCCGGCGGCGCTGTTCGATCAGCACCGCCTCGCGGGCGCGGCGAACCTCCTCCTCGGCGCTGCGGCGGCGGCGGTAGGCGCGCGACACCAGCAGGGCCAGCATCAGCGTCGCCGCGCAGGCCAGGGCGCCGCCGCCGACCACCGTCATCCGGGTCGCGTTCAGCTGTCTCTGCACGATGTCGGAGGGCACGCCCAGCACCACCGACCAGCCGGTTTCCGGGGAGCGGTGGATGACGGAATTGACCTCCACCCCGTCCCTGGTCCGCCCGAGGAACATGTCGTTGCTGCCGGTCCGGATCCGCGCTTCCAGGTCCGCAAAGACTTTTTGGCCCAGATAGGCGGCGGCATCGCGCGAGCGGGCGGCGATCAGCATGGTCGGGTCGATCACCGCGACCGTCCAGTCCGGCGGAGTGTCGCGGGTTCGCAGCGCGCCGCTCAGCCCTTCCAGCCCGACAGCCAGCGACAGGACATAGCGCACCCGTTCGCCTTGGCGCACCGGGTCGAACCGCATGATCGGCGCGCGCAGGATCAGCGACGGACGGCCCGGCGGCCCTCCGGGCGGCAGCACGCCGCCGATCACCGCCCGGCGGCTTTCGATGACATGACGGGTGATCTCGTCCAGCCGCGGCGGCGGCAGGGGCTGGACCCCCAGCGGGTAATGGGTGTGGAAGACGAAGCGGCCGGTGTCGGCGTCGATCAGCCCCATCGCCAGCCAACCGGGCTGGCTGTGGGTGGCGGTGGTCGTCTCCTGATACAGGGTGCGCAGGTCGTCGACGTTGGGCTGCAGCAGCGATGCCAGCAGTTCCAGCGGCCGCAACTGGCTCGCCAATTCGCGATCGATCGCCAGCGACAGCGATTGCGCCACCGATTGCAGCGCATCCTCCGTCTCCGCCCGCTCGCGCATGTCCAGCTGCCAGATCATAACGGCGCCGAACAGCAGCAGCGGCGCGATCACGGCAAGGCCGATGGCTAGGAAGGAACTGGGCAACCGAATGCGCAACCGCCGATGCTCCGAACCGCAGGGAAGAACCACCGGAGTGGCAGGGCAGAGTAGTACGTGATCCGTACCGGCTCCAGTGACGACCGCGGTCCTACCGGGTTTCCCCCAATCGCCGGGCGGCGATCGGCAGGCGGCGATCAGGAGGCGCCGGACAGCAGCCGGGTCAATTCAACCGCTGTCTTCACCCGCATCTTCTCGAACACATGGCTGCGGTGGACCTCCACCGTCCGCATGCTGATGCCCAGCTCGTCGGCGATGACCTTGTTCAGCCGCCCGGCGACGACCAGTTCCATCACCTGCCGCTCGCGCTGGGTCAGGGTGGACAGCCGGGCCGCCAGCCCCGCCTGTCCCGCCTCGCGCTCGCGCTGTTCGGCGTCGGCGGCCAGCGCCTCGATCACCCGGTCGACCAGTTCGTTGTCGTTGAAGGGCTTTTCCACGAAATCGCGGGCTCCCTTCTTCAGGGCGCCGACGGCGATCGGCACGTCGCCGTGGCCGGTCAGGAAGATCACCGGCATGCGGCAACCCTTGGCGAGCAGCCGGTCGAACAGCTCCAACCCGCTCATGCCCTCCATGCGGATGTCCAGCAGCAGACAGCCGGCGGTGTCCGGCCGCCACGCCTCCAGAAAGGCTTCGGCGGACGGCCAGCCGGCCACCGGGACGTTGCGCGACTGGAACAGCCAGCCGAGCGCGTCGCGGATGGCCTCGTCGTCGTCGACGATGTGGAGCGTGGTCATTCGGCGGCCTCGGCAGTGTGATCGGGAGCGTTGTTGGGGGAAGCGTGGCCGGCAAGACGGTTCGGGACCGGGGCATGAACGGGCAGGGTGAACAGGAAGCGCGCCCCGGCGGGAGCCGCCTCCGCGCCGTCCACGTCCGCCACCGCCTCGAACCACAGCCGGCCGCGGTGGTGCTCGACGATGGAGCGGCAGATGTTCAGGCCCATGCCCATACCTTCGCGCTTGGTGGTGAAGAAAGGGGAAAACAGCCGGTCGGCGACATCCGGTGCGATTCCGCAGCCATGGTCGCGGATCTCCGTCAGCAGCACGCGGCCGTCCCCGTCCCCGGCCTGTCCGCCGTCATCGCCGCCGGCCAGACGGACGGTGACGGTCAGTCGGCGGTCGGCGCGCGGGGTGCGGGCCATCGCCTCGATCCCGTTGCGCATCAGGTTCAGCACCACCTGCTGCAGCAGGATGCGGTCGCCGGTGACCGGCGGCAGATCGGGCGGGGCGTCCAACTCCACCCGCACGCCCAGCCGCGCCGCATCGCTGCCGGCCAGCCCGACGCAATCCTCCAGCACGCGGGCGAGCGAGCAGGGGGCGACTTTCGGATCGCGCTTGCGCACGAAATCATGGATGCGGCGCACCACCAGCCCGGCGCGCTTGGCCTGGGCCGCCAGCTTCTCCAGCGCCGCCGCCACCTCTTCGGTGTCGCAGCGGTCGGAGCGCAGGCGGTTGAGGCAGCCGGTGCAATAGCTGGCGATGGCCGACAGCGGCTGGTTCAGCTCATGCGCCAGGGTGGAGGCCATCTCGCCCATGGTGATCAGGCGCGAGGTCTGCTGCAGCCGCTCCTGCTGCTGGCGGGCCAGTTCCTCGGCGCGCTTGCGCTCGGTGATGTCGAGGACGGAGCCCATCCAGCCGGTCTGGCGCCCGTTGGCGTCGATCAGCGGCGCCTCGTAGATCAGGGCGTCGAAGCGCTCGCCGTTGGGGCGCTGGAACCGCATCTCCAGCCCGTTCTCCGGCGCGCGGCCGGCCAGCACGTCCTGAAAGGCGGCCTCGGCCTGGTCGATCTCCTCCGGCAGCCAGTAGGGGGCAGGCGGGCCGCGTCCGATCAGGTCCTCGGCCTCCAGTCCGACCATCTTGCAGAAGGCCGGATTGACGTAGGTGATCCGCCCCTCCAGGTCGCGGGCACGCATGCCCACGGTCAGGCTGTCTTCCATCGCCTTGCGGAAGGCGTGCTCCTCGCGCAGCGCCTCCTCGGCGCGCAGGCGGCCGGCGATGTGGCGGCGCAGCGACCACAGGCTCCACATCGCCGATCCTGTCAGCGCGAAGATCGCCGCCACCAGCACGGTGCGCATGACGTTCGAATCGCTGGGATAGGCGGTGGCGACCAGCGCCAGCCCGTGGCCGGGCGGGTCGAACGGGATGACGTGGCTGCGCGTCGGGTCCGGTGCCGGGCCGGCCATCGACCCCGGCACCGACATGCGGGACTTCGACCCCAGCACCGTCCCCCTCGCGTCGATCACCTCCAACTGGTAGCGCTGGGCGAACCACCAGGGGACATGGTGGGTCAGCATCGCCTCGAACGAGAAGGCGCCGACAAGCGCGCCGGCGAACTTGCCGTCGCGGAACAGCGGGAAGGCGACGTCGAAGCCGTGGTTGCCTGCATCGACCCGATAGGGCGCGCTGTGGGCGCGAAGGCCGGAGGAGCGGGCGATGCGCACGGCGTCGATCCGGTTCAGTTCGCCCAGTCGGCTGTCGTCCCCGTCCGCATTTTCCCCGGCCGTCGCGCCGTTCCCCGGCAGCGGCGGTTCCGCCAGTTGCGTGCGCCCCTGGGCGTCCAGCCACAGCACCCGTTCGATCGCCGGGTTGGTATTCACCACCAGCCGGGCCATTGCGGCGAACTGCCGCATATCGACCTCGGTCCGGCCCAGCGTCTCCGCCAGCCGCTCCAGCTTGTCCTCGTCGGAGGCGAGCTGGAAGTGCAGGTTCTGCTCCGCCCACAGCGCGTCCTTGATCAGCGCCAGCGCCTGCTCGTCGCGTTCGTTGCGCTGAAGCAGCCACAGGAAGGCGCCCAGCAGCACCACGACCAGCACCATCGCCACCACCGGCATGGCGTGCGGCACCGCCCGCCCGAAATTGGTCGAGGGGGGGCGGGCGGGGGAGGGGGAGGTGCCGGTGCGGAGCGGGTTCGACATTGGAATGGACACGAAAGTGTGGCGGCGGGGGATGGCGGGACCGGACGAAAGTGGGATAGGCCGACTCTGCGGATATCCACAATAGCCGCAATTCGTCCGATCATGAACAATGCGCAACAAGTACGGGGCGGAACATTCAGCTCTGTCGACAATCAACACCGGAAGGGGGACGCACCCATGAAATTCGTGAAGCTCCTGTGCGCGGCTGCGGTCGGCTGCATGATGGCGGCGCCGACGGCCATTTCGACGGCCTGGGCCCAGGACCAGATCGTCATCAAGTTCAGCCACGTCGTCGCGCCGGAGACGCCGAAGGGCAAGGGTGCCGAGAAGTTCAAGGAACTGGCCGAGAAGCTGACGGCCGGCAAGGTGAAGGTCGAGGTCTATCCGAACAGCCAGCTCTACAAGGACAAGGAAGAGCTTGAGGCGCTGCAGCTGGGCGCGGTGCAGATGCTGGCCCCGTCGCTGGCGAAGTTCGGCCCGCTGGGCGCCAAGGAATTCGAGGTCTTCGATCTTCCCTACATCTTCCCCAGCAAGGAAGTGCTCCAGCGCGTCACCAAGGGCGAGATCGGCAAGAAGCTGTTCCAGAAGCTGGAGTCCAAGGGCATCATCGGGCTGGCCTATTGGGACAACGGCTTCAAGATCATGAGCGCCAACAAGCCGCTCATCAAGCCGGAGGACGTGAAGGGCCTGAAGATGCGCATCCAGTCGTCCAAGGTTCTGGACGCCCAGATGCGCGCGCTCGGCGCCCTGCCGCAGGTGATGGCCTTCTCCGAAGTGTACCAGGCGCTGCAGACCGGCGTCGTCGACGGCACCGAGAACCCGCCGTCGAACATGTACACCCAGAAGATGCACGAGGTGCAGAAGAACGCCACCCTGACCGACCATGGCTATCTCGGCTATGCGGTCATCGTGAACAAGAAGTTCTGGGACGGCCTGCCCGCCGACCTCCGCGGCAAGCTGGAAGAGGCGATGAAGGAGGCGACCGACTACGCCAACGACATCGCCCAGAACGAGAACGACGTCGCGCTGGCCCAGATGAAGGCGTCGGGCAAGACCGAGTTCCACACCCAGACCAAGGAAGAGCGCGAGGCCTGGATCAAGGCTCTGAAGCCGGTCCACAAGGACGCCGAATCCCGCGTCGGCAAGGACCTGATCGAAGCGATCTACAAGGAAGCCGCCGCGGCCGGGTTCAAGATGTAAGGACTTGCGAGCGGGCGGCGTCTTCCCGTCGGAAGGCGCCGCCCGTTCCAACGCGACTTCCACCTTATTCGGCCGTCATTCCCGCAAAGGCGGGAATCCAGCCTTTCCGGTGCTTTCGCTGCGGCGCCTGCCTGGATCCCCGCCTTCGCGGGGATGACGGCCAGACGGACGCCGTGTGTTTTGCGGCGCCTCTCCAGCGCACCAGACCATCTCCGCCGACCGGGAGATCCCCCGACATGTTCATGAAACTGCTCAACCGCCTTGAGGAGACGCTGATCGCGTCGCTCATGGCCGGGGCGACGCTCATCATCTTCGCGGCCGTCCTCCACCGATATCTCTCCGGCGTGCCCTACATCCAGGACTACGTCATCCACTGGAATTTGGCCTGGGCCCAGGAACTGTGCATCTACATGTTCGTGTGGATGGCCAAGTTCGGCGCGGCCTACGGCGTGCGCACCGGCATCCATGTCGGCGTGGACGTGGTGATCAACCGGCTGCAGCCGGATATCCGCGGCCGCTTCGTCATCTTCGGCCTGCTGGCCGGCGCCCTGTTCACCGGCGTCGTCGGCACGCTGGGCGCCACCTTCGTCTACCACATGTCGGAGACCGAACAGACCTCGGCCGACCTGGAATGGCCGATGTGGATCATCTATCTGGCGATCCCGCTCGGCTCCTACCTGATGTGCTTCCGCTTCCTTCAGGTCGCCTGGACCTTCATCCGGACCGGCGAACTGCCCCACCACGATCATGCCCAGGTCGACGGCATCGACCCGGTCGAAGCCGCCAATGAAGGAGGCCCGGCGTGAACGCGCTCATCATCTTCGGGCTGCTGCTGGCCCTCATGCTCACCGGCATGCCGATCTCCATCTCGCTCGGCCTGACGGTTCTGTCCTTCCTCTTCGTGATGACCGACGTGCCGATCGCGGCGGTGGCGCTGAAGCTGTTCACCGGCATCGAGAAGTTCGAGATCATGGCGATCCCGTTCTTCATCCTGGCAGGCAACTTCCTGACCCACGGCGGCGTCGCCCGGCGCATGATCAACTTCGCCACCTCGATGGTCGGGCACTGGCACGGCGGCCTCGGTCTGGCCGGCGTCCTCGCCTGCGCCCTGTTCGCGGCGGTGTCGGGCTCCAGCCCGGCAACGGTCGTGGCCATCGGCTCCATCATCCTGCCGGCGATGGTCAATCAGGGCTTTCCGAAGAATTTCGGCGCCGGCATCGTCACCACCTCCGGCGCGCTGGGCATCCTGATCCCGCCGTCGATCGTGATGGTGATGTACTGCGTCGCCACCACCGGCCATCCGCAGGCGCCCTCCATCGGCCAGATGTTCCTGGCCGGCGTGGTGCCGGGCCTGATGCTGGCCGCCTTCCTCGGCTTCACCACCTGGTTCCGCGCCCGCAAGTTCGGCTATCCGCGCCTGCCCAAGGCGTCGGCCGGCCAGCGCTGGCACGCCTTCCGCGAGAGCTTCTGGGGCCTGCTGCTGATCGTCGTCGTGATGGGCGGCATCTACACCGGCGTCTTCACCCCGACGGAAGCGGCGGCGATGGCGGCGGTCTATGCCTTCGTCGTCGCGGTTTTCGTCTACCGTGACATGCCGCTCAGCCGGGTGCCGAAGGTGCTGCTGGACAGCGCCAGCATGTCGGCGATGCTGCTCTACATCATCACCAACGCCGTCCTCTTCTCCTTCGTCATGACGTCGGAGCAGATCCCGCAGGCGATGGCGGCCTGGATCCAGAGCCAGCATCTGGGCGTGTGGGTCTTCCTGCTGGTGGTGAACATCGTGCTGCTGGCCGCCGGCAACTTCATGGAGCCGTCGTCCATCGTCCTGATCATGGCGCCGATCCTGTTCCCGGTGGCGATGTCGCTGGGCATCGACCCGGTGCATTTCGGCATCCTGATCATCGTGAACATGGAGGTCGGCATGTGCCACCCGCCGGTGGGCCTCAACCTCTACGTCGCGTCGGGCATCACCAAGATGGGCATCACCGAACTGACGGTGGCGGTGTGGCCGTGGCTGCTGACGATGCTGATCTTCCTCGGTCTCGTCACCTATGTGCCGGCGATCTCGCTGTGGTTCCCGCGCCTGATCGGGGCCATGTGAAGCAGTAGGAACAAAGCCACAAGTCGTCAGGGGATTTTCTCGCTGAGTCGGCAGGGGCCGCGAAGTCCGGAACGGGACCTCGCGGCCCCTTCGCGTGTCCGGCCCTTCATTATTGTACCCATACATTGTTGTGCATTGAAGCGGGCGCGCGGCCGGGCCTAAACTTCCACCGTCTCCCGCCGCCAGCCAGACCAGAGGTTAGCCTTGCCGGCCCAGTTCCTCCCCACCGCCTGTCCGCACGACTGCCCCAGCACCTGCGCGCTGGAGGTGGAGCGTCTCGCCCCCGACCGCATCGGCAAGGTGCGCGGCGCGGCGGAGAACAGCTACACCGCCGGCGTCATCTGCGCGAAGGTCAGCCGCTATGCCGAGCGGGTGCATTCCCCCGACCGGCTGAAGACTCCCCTGCTGCGCAGCGGCCCCAAGGGCTCCGGCCAGTGGACGGAGATCGGCTGGGACGAGGCGCTGGACCGCATCGCCGATGCCTTCCTGACCGCCGAGCGCACCCACGGCCCCGAAGCCGTCTGGCCCTATTTCTACGCCGGCACCATGGGTCTGGTGCAGCGCGGCGCCATCCAGCGCCTGCGCCATGCCAAGGGCTATTCCCGCCAGACCAGCACGGTGTGCGACACGCCGGCCAACATGGGCTGGCTCGCCGGCTATGGCGACATCCGCGGCGCCGACCCGCGCGAGATGGCGGAGAGCGACCTGATCGTCAACTGGGGCGGCAACCCGGTGGCGACCCAGGTCAACGTCATGACCCATGTCAGCCGCGCCCGGAAGGGCCGCGGCGCCAAGCTGGTCACCATCGACCCCTACCGCACCGGCACCGCCGAGGTCTCCGACCTGCACCTGATGCTGCGGCCGGGCACCGACGGGGCGCTGGCCTGCGCGGTGATGCATGTGCTGTTCCGTGACGGCTACGCCGACCGCGCCTATCTCGCCCGCCTCGCCGCCGGCACCGACCGGCTGGAGGCCCATCTCGCCACCCGCACCCCGGAATGGGCGGCCGGGATCACCGGCCTGACGGTGGCGGAGATCGAGGAGTTTGCCCGCCTCTACGGCACGACCAAGCGGTCCTACCTGCGCATCGGCTACGGCCTGTCGCGCGCCCACAACGGCGCGGCCCAGGTCCATGCCGTGTCCTGCCTGCCGGTCGTCACCGGCGCGTGGCAGCACAAGGGCGGCGGCGCGCTCTATTGCTCGTCCGGCATCTACAAGCTCGACAAGACCCTGTCGGAAGGGCTGGATCGCCTCGACACCGGGGTCCGCAGTTTCGACCAGTCGCGCATCGGCGCCGTGCTGACCGGCGACCCGCGCGACCTGACCAGCGGCCCGCCGGTGACGGCGATGCTGATCCAGAACACCAACCCGGTGACGATCTGCCCCGATTCCAACCGCGTCCGCCAGGGCTTCCTGCGCGAGGATCTGTTCGTCGCGGTGCATGAGCAGTTCATGACCGACACGGCCAAGCTGGCCGATCTGGTGATCCCCGCCACCACCTTCCTGGAGCATGACGACATCTACCGCGGCGGCGGCCAGATGCACATCCTGATCGGTCGCAAGGTGATCGAACCGCAGTTCGAGGCGCGCGAGAACCACTGGGTGATCTCCGAAATCGCCCGCCGCGTCGGCGCCGAGCATCCCGGCTTCGGCATGTCCGCGCTGGAGATCATCGACGCCATGCTGAAGGCCTCCAACCTGGGCGACGCGGCGACGCTGACCGAGAACCGCTGGATCGACGCCCAGCCCGATTTCGAGACCTCGCACTTCCTCAACGGCTTCGCCCACCCCGATGACAAGTTCCGCTTCGCCCCCGATTGGGCGGCGCTCGGTCCCTATGGCGGCATGCCGGAACTGCCCGACCACATGCCCCCCGGCCGTGATGCCGACGCCGAGCACCCGTTCCGTCTGGTGACTGCTCCGGCCCGCCAGTTCCTGAACACCTCCTTCACCGAGACGCTGACCGCCCAGAAGCGCGAAGGCCGTCCCACCGCGCTGATCCACCCCGACGACGCGACGGGGCTTGGCTTCGCCGACGGTGACGCGGTGCGGCTGGGCAATCCGCAGGGCAGCGTGGTCGTCCATGCCAAGCCCTTCGCCGGCGTGCCGCGCGGCGTGGTGATCGTCGAGGGCATCTGGCCCAACAGCGCCTTCGTCGAGGGCATCGGCATCAACAGCCTGACCTCGCCGGAGCCGGTCCCGCCGGCGGGAGGTGCTGCGTTCCACGACACGGCGGTGTGGATGCGGGCGGCGTAAGCCGCCCCACATCCCACCCCTGCCCATACCCACCCGTGCGCCGCGCGCCCATCTCTGCTATGGCTGTGCCCCCATCCCAGCGACCGTGCAGCACCGCCATGACCGAGTCCGCCGCCTTCCTCAACGTCGCCAACTCCCTGTCCGGCAAGCGCTGGCAGGCGCGGCCCTGCGACGAGCGGCAGGCGCAGGCTCTCACCCAGGGGCGCGGGCTGCCGGAGATCGTCGGCCGGGTGCTGGCCGCCCGCGGTGTCACCGACGACACCTGCGACACCTTCCTCAACCCGACGCTGAAGGCGCTGCTGCCCGACCCTTCGCGTTTCCGTGACATGGACCCGGCGGCCGAGCGCATCGCCCGCGCCATCCGCGACGGCGAACCGGTGGCGGTCTTCGGCGACTACGACGTCGACGGCGCCACCTCCGCCGCGCTGCTGCGCCGGTTCTTCCGCTCGCTCGGCGCCGACATCCGCGTCTATGTCCCCGACCGCATCACCGAAGGCTACGGCCCGAACGCCGCGGCGCTGCTGCGTCTGAAAGGGGAGGGAGTGCGGCTGGTGGTAACGGTCGATTGCGGCATCTCCGCCTTCGCGGCGCTGGAGGCGGCGGCCGACGCCGGGCTGGAGGTCGTCGTGCTCGACCACCACGCCGCCGAACCACGCCTGCCGCCCGCCGTCGCCCTGGTCAACCCCAACCGGCTGGACGAGGACGGCGCCTATCGAACGCTCTGCGCCGCCGGCGTGACCTTCATCACCATCGTCGCCGTCAACCGCGCGCTCCGCCAGTCCGGCTTCTACCGCGACCGGGCCGAGCCCAACTTGATGGAATGGCTCGACCTCGTCGCGCTCGGCACGGTGTGCGACGTGGTTCCGCTGACCGGTCTCAACCGCGCGCTGGTGGCGCAGGGGCTGAAGGTGATGGCGCGGCGTGCCAACCCCGGCCTCGCCGCCCTGTCCGACGTGGCGGGGGTGAAGGAAAAGCCGGACGCCTACCATGCCGGCTATGTCCTCGGCCCCCGCGTGAATGCCGGCGGCCGGGTGGGCGCATCCGACCTCGGCGCCCGCCTGCTCTCCACCGACGACCCCATCGAGGCGATGGAACTCGCCCAGCGTCTGGAAGGCCACAACGCCGAACGGCGCACCATCGAGCAGGCGGTCTTGGACGAGGCGCTGGAGCGTGTCGGCGCCGAGGCCGGACGCGAGACCGATCTGGTCTTCGTCACCGGCGTCGGCTGGCATCCCGGCGTCATCGGCATCGTCGCCGCCCGCCTGAAGGAGCGTTACAGCCGCCCGGCCTGCGTCGTCGCTCTGGAGGAAACCGCCGACGGCACCGTGATCGGCAAGGCGTCGGGCCGTTCCGTCCGCGGCGTCGACCTGGGTTCCGCGGTGATCGCCGCCCGGCAGGAGGGGCTTCTGCTGGCCGGCGGCGGCCACCGCATGGCGGCGGGCTTTACCGTGGCCGGCGACAAGATCGACGCTCTGCGCGACTTCCTGCACTGCCGCATCTCCGAACAGGTGGCATCCGCCCCGCTGGTGCCGACGCTGGAACTGGACGGCGCCCTGTCGGTCGGCGGCGCCAGCATCGGGCTGGTGACGATGCTCGACAAGCTCGGCCCCTACGGCACCGGCAACTCCGAACCGCGCTTCGCCATCGCCGACGCCCGCGTCGTGCGCGCCGACGTGGTGGGGGCCAACCATGTCCGCTGCATCCTGCAGGGCAACGACGGCGCCCGGCTGAAGGCCATCGCCTTCCGTGCGCTCGACAGCGACATGGGGCAGGCGCTGCTGACCGGCCGCGGCACCCCTTTCCACCTCGCCGGCGTGCTGCGCATCGACCGCTGGAACGGGTCGGAAGGCGTGCAGTTGCTGATCGACGACGCGGCGCCTGCGCGCTCCGCCTGACCGCCTGCAGGACGCCGGGCGGGCAGGGCGCAAAAAAGTATCGGGGGATGCAAAAAAGCGCTTGCGCTCTCCGGCTCCGATCTTTAGAAAGCGCGTCACCGCGAACGACGTCCCCGTCGTCTAGAGGCCTAGGACACCGCCCTTTCACGGCGGCGACACGGGTTCGACTCCCGTCGGGGACGCCACTCTCTCGGTTCATGACTTAAGCCCCGCCTCGTGCGGGGCTTAGTCGTTTTTGGGCCGACCGCTTGACAAACTGTCTCCTGCGGAAGACACTCTCTGATGATTGAGATCCGCCAGACCGACCGCTTCGCTGCCTGGATAGAGAGCTTGCGGGACGATCGGGCTCGCATGCGGATCGAAGTGCGTATCCGCCGCCTTCAGCTTGGCAATCCCGGCGACACGAAGCCGGTTGGTGAGGGCGTCAGTGAACTGCGCATCGACCACGGCCCCGGTTACCACGTCCATTTCATACAGCGTGGTGACACGCTGATCGTGCTGCTGGCCGGTGGGGACAAGCGGTCCCAGGATCGCGACATCGCCACCGCCATTGCACTGGCGCGGGACCTTTAGACGTGCAGCCCGATAAAGGAGGGGAGCATGGCCCGAACCGAGACCCGTCCCTGGGACATCGTCGACAGCTTGGACAGTGACGAGCGCATCGCCGCCTATCTGGACGCGGTGCTGGAGGATGGCGATCCGCAACTGATCGTCGCGGCGCTTGGGGTCATCGCCCGCGCGAAGGGGATGACGGAGGTCGCCCGCAACGCTGGACTCGGCCGCCAAAGCCTCTACAAGGCCCTGTCGCCGGACGGAAACCCGGAATTCGCGACCGTCCTGAAAGTCATCAAATCCTTGGGACTTCGCCTGACCGTCAGCCCATAGCGCCTTACCCTGTACATTCGACCTTCCGTTCCTATGCACTGGCCCGCACCCGACATGACCATTTCCGCCGCCATCCCCCTCAGCGTCGCCCCGATGATGGACTGGACCGACCGGCATTGCCGGTACTTCCACCGTCTGCTGTCGCGTTCGACCCTGCTCTACACCGAGATGGTGACGACCGGCGCCGTGCTGCATGGCGACCGCGAGCGGCTGCTGGGATTCGACGCGGCGGAGCATCCGGTCGCGCTCCAGCTTGGCGGCTCCGACCCGGCCGACCTCGCCGCCTGCGCCCGCATCGCGGAAGAGTGGGGCTATGACGAGGTGAACCTGAACGTCGGCTGCCCCAGCGACCGGGTGCAGTCCGGCCGCTTCGGCGCCTGCCTGATGGCGGAACCCGATCTGGTGGCCCGGCTCGTCGGCGCCATGCGCGAGGCCGTGTCGATCCCCGTCACCGTCAAGTCACGCATCGCCATCGACGAGATGGAGGAATGGCCGACACTCGACCACTTCATCCGCACCGTCTCCGCTGCCGGCTGCACCCACTTCATCGTCCATGCCCGCAAGGCATGGCTGAAGGGCCTCAGCCCCAAGGAGAACCGGGACATCCCGCCGCTGCGCTACGACCTCGTCCACCGGCTGAAGGCGGAGTATCCGCAGCTGACCATCGCCATCAACGGCGGCATCAAGACACTGGACGAGGCCGAGGCGCATCTGGGCAAGGTCGACAGCGTGATGATCGGCCGCGCCGCCTACGAGACACCCTATCTGCTGGCCGATGCCGACCGCCGCCTGATGGGCGGGCTGCCCGGCCCCGACCGCCATGCGGTGATCGACGCCATGCTGCCCTACATCGAGGCGCGCATGGCGCGGGGCACGCCGCTCTCTTCCATCACCCGCCACATGCTGGGGCTGTTCCAGGGGCTGCCCGGCGCCCGCGCCTACCGCCGCCACATCGCCGAGAACGCCCACCGCCCCGGCGCAGGCCCGGAGGTGCTGGAACGCGCCGCCTCGCTGGTTCGCCGGCGCACGACAGACGAGGCGGCCGACGAAGCGGTGGAGGAGGCCGCGTGAGAGGCCAAGGCCCGGATTGAACAGTGAACAGTCCCCGGAAGACTGTTTCATGGCGTTCCAAACGTTCCATCCAGAGCCACCGGGCACCCCCAACCGGACGGAATATGCGCCGTGCGTCCCGCACCGCTTGCGTGCGGGCGGGGTCCTCGCTAACTATGCCCACTTCATCGGACGGAGTGTAAGCGGTGCGGTACGTCAGCACGCGGGGCGCGGCCCCGGTCTTGGGTTTCGAGGACGTCCTTCTTGCCGGGCTGGCGCGCGACGGCGGCCTCTATGTGCCGGAGACCTGGCCGCAGTTCACGGCCGACGACATCCGCGCGATGCGCGGGCTGCCCTACAGCGAGATCGCCGTCCGGGTGATGCTGCCCTTCCTGGGCGGTGCCATTGCGGAGAACGAGTTCCGCGCCATCGTCCGTGACGCCTATGCCAGCTTCGACCATGCCGCGGTGACCCCGCTGGTGCAGGTCGATCCGACCACCTGGGTGCTGGAGCTTTTCCACGGGCCCACCCTGGCCTTCAAGGATGTGGCGCTGCAGCTGCTCGGCCGCCTGTTCGACCATGTACTGGCCAAGCGCGGGCAGCGGGTGACCATCGTCGGCGCCACCTCCGGCGACACCGGCTCGGCCGCCATCGAGGCCTGCCGCGACCGCCAGAACGTCGACATCTTCATCCTGCACCCCAAGGGCCGCACGTCCGAGGTGCAGCGCCGGCAGATGACCAGCGTGCTGTCGTCCAACGTCCACAACATCGCGCTGGACGGCACCTTCGACGATTGCCAGGACCTCGTGAAGGCGATGTTCAACGACGGCGCCTTCCGCGACCGGATGGGGCTGTCGGCGGTGAACTCGATCAACTGGGCACGCATCATGGCCCAGATCGTCTATTACTTCACCGCCGCGGTGGCGCTGGGCGCTCCCGACCGCAAGATCGCCTTCACCGTGCCGACCGGCAATTTCGGCAACGTCTATGCCGCCTATGGCGCCCGCGCCATGGGACTGCCGGTTGAGACGCTGGTGGTCGGCTCCAACAGCAATGACATCCTGGCGCGCTTTTTCGCCAGTGGGAGCATGGTCGCGGCGCCGGTCGTGCCTACCTTGTCTCCCAGCATGGACATCCAGATCTCCTCCAACTTCGAACGGCTGCTGTTCGACCTGCTTGACCGCGACGGCACCGCGGTGACGGAGGCGCTGAACCGCTTCCGCGCCGAGGGCAAGTTCGCGGTGACCGACGCGCAGCTCGCCCGCGCGCTGGCGATCTTCTCCGGCCACCGGGTGGACGAGGCCGCCACCATGGCGACCATCGCCGATGTCTGGAAGGGCAGCCTCTATCTGCTCGACCCGCACACCGCGGTCGGCATCGGGGCGGCCAAGGCCGCGGTCGCGGCCGGCCGGGTCGATCCGTCCGTTCCCATGGTGGTTCTCGCCACCGCCCATCCCGCCAAGTTCCCCGACGCGGTGGAAAAGGCGACCGGCCGCCGGCCGGACCTGCCGCCGCGTCTGTCCGATCTTTATGTGCGCGAGGAGCGCCTGTCCGACCTGCCGAACGATCTGGCGGCGGTCCAGGACTTCGTCACCGCGCGCGCCCGCGCCGCCCAGGAGGCCGCATGAGTTCCATTCGTGTGACGACGTTGCCCAACGGGCTTCGCGTCGCGACCGATACGATGCCCGACGTGCAGTCCGTTTCTCTCGGCTGCTGGGTCGGGGTTGGTACCCGCAACGAGGCGGCGAGCGTCAATGGCGTCGCCCACCTCGTCGAGCATATGCTGTTCAAGGGCACCCGCCGCCGGTCCGCCTTCCGCATCTCCGAGGAGATCGAGAATGTCGGCGGGCAGCTGAACGCCTACACCACCCGCGAGCAGACCGCCTATTACGCCAAGGTCCTGCACGAGGATGCGCCGCTGGCGCTCGACATCCTCTCCGACATGATCCAGCACTCGACGCTGGATGCCGAGGAGCTGGTGCGCGAGCGCACGGTGGTTCTGCAGGAGATCGGGCAGAGCGCCGACACGCCCGACGACATCATCTTCGACCATTTCCAGTCCACCGCCTATCCTGGGCAGGCCATCGGCCGTCCGGTGCTGGGCTCGGCGGAGATCGTCGGCGCGCTGCCGCGCGAGGCGCTGGTCGACTACATCGGCGGCCATTACGGCGCCCCCGGCATGGTGCTGAGCGCCGCCGGCCGGATCGAGCATGACCGGATGGTCGACCTCGCGTTCAAGGCATTCGGCGACCTGCCGAGCGGCGCCCCGCCCAAGCCGGAGTCCGCCAGCTACACCGGCGGCGACTTCCGCGAGGACCGCGACCTGGAGCAGATGCACCTCGTGCTCGGCTTCGACGGGGTGGGGGTCCATGATCCGGACTTCTACGCCCACTCCGTGCTCTCCACCCTGCTGGGCGGCGGCATGTCGTCTCGCCTGTTCCAGGAGGTGCGCGAGAAGCGCGGGCTGGTCTATTCCATCTACACCTTCACCGGCGGCTACCATGACGGCGGCCTGTTCGGCGTCTATGCCGGCACCGGCGAGGATGAGGTGGCGGAACTGGTCCCCGTCGTCTGTGACGAGATCGCCAAGGTCGGCGCCGACGTCACCGAGGACGAGGTCGCCCGCGCCCGCGCCCAGTTGAAGGCCGGGACGCTGATGGCGCTGGAAAGCACCATGTCGCGCTGCGAACAGCTGGGCCAGCAGATCCTGATCTACGACCGCCCGGTTCCGGTGGAAGAGATCGTGGCGAAGATCGACGGCGTCGACCGCGACGCCGTAGTCAAGGCCGCCTCCCGCCTGCGCGCCAGCCGCCCGACCGTCGCCGCCCTCGGCCCGATCGCCAAGCTGGAAAGCTACGACCGCATCGCGGAGCGTCTCGCCTGACGATGGCGGCTGTGGTGCCCCCTCCCTCCCACGCTTGCGCGTGGGTCCCTTGCTCCCCCGCCTTCGGCGGGAGAGGGGATGTTCGCGATGAGACGGCAGTCCCCTCTCCCACCGAAGGTGGGGGAGGGTTGGGGAGGGGGCCGACTGCTCCAGCCGCACAATGATCCGCCTCCTCGGCAGCGGCCTCATCAGCCCGCCCGCGATCCGTCTCGACGGGCCAAACTGCTACATCCGGCCGCCTTTGCCCCGCGACTGGCGGGAGTGGGCCGACCTCCGCGCCGCCTCGCGCGCTTTCCTGACGCCCTGGGAACCCACCTGGCCGGCCGACGCTCTGACGCGCACAGCATTCGCCCGGCGGCTGCGGCGGCAGGCGCAGGAATGGCGCGACGATCTCGGCTATAGCTTCCTGATCTTCGACCGCGCGACCGACGCGCTGGTCGGCGGCCTCGGCCTCACCAACATCCGCCGCGGCGTGGCCCAGATGGGGACGCTCGGCTACTGGGCCGGCCAGCCCTATGCCCGCAACGGCTATGTGTCCGGCGGCACCCGGCTGGTCCTGGAATTCGCCTTCGGGCAGCTCGGCCTGCACCGGGTCGAGGCCGCCTGCCTGCCGACCAACCTGCCGAGCCGCGGCCTGTTGGAAAAGGTCGGCTTCACCCACGAGGGCTATGCCCGCGGTTACCTGCGCATCGACGGCGCCTGGCGCGATCACGTCCTCTACGCCATCCTGCGGGAGGAGTGGCAGGGCTGACCCAGCCGGACCTTACCGCTGGTCCAGCTTGATCTCGATCCGGCGGTTCTTCGCCAGCGCTTCGTCGGAGGTGCCGGGGTCGATGGGCTGGAATTCGCCGAAGGCGGCGGCGGCGAGGCGCTCGGCCGGGATGCCTTGGTCGATCAGGAACTTGACCACCGAGATGGCACGCGCCGACGACAATTCCCAGTTGGAGGCGAACTGGAAGCGCACCGGCTTGATGTCGGTGTGGCCATCCACCCGTAAAACCCAATTGATGTCGGGCGGAATCGCCTTGCCGATCTCGATCAGAGTGTGGGCAAGGTCGGCCAGCCGTTGCTTGCCGGCCTCCTCCAGCGTCGCCGAGCCGGACGGGAACAGCAATTCCGACTGGAAGACGAAGCGGTCGCCGACGATCTTCACGTCCGGCCGGTTGCCCAGCGCCTCGCGGACGCGGCCGAAGAATTCCGACTTGTAGCGCGCGAGGTCCTGGACCTTGGCGGCGAGCGCCTGATTGAGCCGGGCGCCCAGTTCCGCGATCTGCACCTTCTGCTCGGCCGAGGACTTTTCCGACGCCTCCAGCGCCGCGCCGATGCGGGCGAGCTGTTCACGCAGGGCCAGAAGCTGCTGGTTCAGCAGGTCGATCTGCTGCTT
The DNA here is from genome assembly GCF_008365135.1 of Azospirillum sp. Sh1. Lineage (NCBI taxonomy): Bacteria > Pseudomonadati > Pseudomonadota > Alphaproteobacteria > Rhodospirillales > Azospirillaceae > Azospirillum > Azospirillum sp. Sh1. The sequence continues at coordinate 294,208 of NZ_VTTK01000003.1, forward strand.
GCTCTGGGTCCCCACCGCTTTTTCGCCGGTGAGGGAAGCCATCAGGTCGCGGATGCGGATGTCGCGCTGGTCGATGTCCTTCTGGGCCTGGGTCCGGGTGTCGGCCAGCTGCGACTCCATCGCCTTCAGCCGGATGTCGCGCTGGTCGATCTCCTTCTGCGCCAGCATGGTCTTCTCGTTGGCGGAGGCCAGTTCCGATTCCAGCGCCTTGGCGCGATCGCGGGTGGTGCCGAGTTCGGCCAGCAGGGCTTGGCGTTGCTGCTCGGTCAGCTTTGTGGCGGCGACGGCGGCGGCAAACTCGCCCTCCAGCTTCTGCCGGGCCTCACGCAGGGCTTTGATGTCGGCCTGAAGGCTGATGATCTCCTTCAGCTTAAGGTCGAGCGTCTCGCGGTCGACGCGGACATTGCGCTGCAGCTCTTCCAGCGTGCGGGCGGTGCGGTCGCGGTCCTCCTGCAACTGGCTCAGCGTCAGGGTCATGTCGTCGCGGGCGGCGACGGAGGTCTGCAATTCGGTCGACAGCTGGGTGATGTTGACGCGCAGGTCGGCGTTGGCATCCCGCTCCATCGCCAGCAGGTCGTTCATCTCCGCGATCTTGTGATTGAGCGCGGTCAGCTGCTCGTCCCGGCCGGTCAGGGCAGTGGCGAGGTAGAATTGCGCCACGACGAAGACCATCAGCAGGAAGATGACGACCATCACCAGCGACGACAGGGCGTCGACCCAGCCGGGCCATGCGCTGGCGTCGCGGTGGCCGTTGCGGCGGCTGATGCTGGCCATGGGTACTCCCGGCGTTGGCCTACGGTGTCAGAGTGTCAGCGCTGCTGCTGGTCGGCTTCTTCGGCCAATGCGGCGATGGTGCGGGCCAGCAGCTTGATCTCGCTGCGGATCTCCTGCACCGCCTGGACGCGGCCGTTGGAGGATTCCTCGACGATGCGGGCGAGATAGATGTCCATGTTGCGCAGATGCTGGCGCGAGGCGTCGTCGAAGCCGGCGCCGGCGTTTTCCGCCAGCCGGTCGAGCAGCCCCTTCACCTCCAGCTGGTTCTCGCCCAGCCGCAGGAGAAGCTGCTGTTCGGCCCGCATGTGGTCGGTCAGACTCGACAGCCGCTCGGTCAGCGCCATCAGGTTGGCGTTGGCGGCGCGCCGGCCCTCTTCGGCGGTGGCGACGGTGCGCTGCAGCGAGTCGAGGTTCTCGGCGGTCTGCTCCAGCAGCGCGGTCAGGTAGGCCGACGCGGCATGGTCGCCCGATTCGAGCCCGCCGGCGGCGCCGCTCGACAGGCGGGTGGCGCTGGACAGCCAATCCTCAAGGTCCTGGAAGAAGCGGTTGTGGGCTTGGCTGGCCTGGAGTTCCAGGAAGCCCAACACCAGGGACCCGGCGAGGCCGAACAGCGATGAGGAGAATGCGGTTCCCATGCCGACCAGCGGCGCTTCCAGCCCCTGCTGCAGGTGGGAGAACATGGTGCCGACGTCGCCGCCCTGGACCGACAGGCTGCCGATGACGCCGCCAACCGACTGCACGGTGTGCAACAGGCCCCAGAAGGTGCCGAGCAGGCCGAGGAAGATCAGCAGGCCGATCAGATAGCGCGACAGCTCCCGCGATTCGTCCAGGCGCGAGGCGATGCCGTCGAGCAGGGAGCGCATCGACAGGGCCGACAGGGTCAACCGGCCGCGCCGCTCGCCCAGCATGCGCGCCATCGGCGCGAGCAGCACCGGTTCCTGCAGCGAGGCGGGGGCGACGCCGCTCTGGTACTGCTCCAGCCACGCCACTTCGGGGCGCAGCATCAGGACTTGGCGGAAGATGAAGGCGATGCCGGCCAGCAGCGTCGCCAGGATGACGCCGTTCAGCGGCGCATTGTTGAGGAAGGCGGAGCGCAAGGCGGGGAACAGCAGGCCAGTCACCGCGCCGACCACCACCAGGAACAGGATCATCCGGGTCAGGAACCGCTCCGGGCGTGTCATGAGGGCGGATACCTCCAGCGGTCGGGTCGTCGGGGTTGTGGCGGTCATGATGCTCCGAAGGGGTGTTCCGATCAGACCTCGCGCACGGGCTGGGCGCTATTCATTAAGGGTGCTATTCATTCAGAAAGACGGCATCGATCCGGTCGGGTGGCCCGCCGTTGTCGTCGACGCCAAGCGCGCGGACATCGACGCGGGTGCTGCGGATCCCGAAGGCCGACAGCCGCTCGCGCAGAGCCAACGCCCGGGCCAGTGCCAGCTGCCGCGCCTCGCGCGCCGTATCGGCGGTGCCGCTGGCGTATGAGCGCAACTGGAGCCTCGCGGTGTCGCTGGCGCGCAGCCGTTCGACGATCCGGTCGACCACGGTGTCTGCCGTATCCGGCAGATTGGGGGCGTCGGCCGGGAACACAAGGCTCAAAACGCTCGAAGGTGGCAGGTTAGCCGCAGGGGGTGCCGCGTCCGGGGGAGGGGGTAGCGCGGCCGTGTCGGTTCGCGGGGCGGTCGGCGTCCGATCGGGCGCCGGAGCGGCAGGTGCCTGGACGGCGGGCTGCTGCGGCTGCGCCGCCTTCGGGGCCGGCTCGGTACGGGCGGTGGCGCGGGGTGCCGGCTGGGCCGGACCTTCGGTCAGGACAGGCGGAGGCGGGGCTTCCAGCGGCTGCGGCAGGACGAGTCGCGGCGGTGCCTTGACCGGTGGCGGGGTGCGCAGATTGGGGCGGGGCGGCACCGACAGGGGAACCGCGTTTTCCAGCGTCAGACCGGCGGGAGACGGCGCCGGGCCGTTGGCCGGTGCTGCCGCCGACAGGGCAGCCGGAGAGAGCGCCCAGACCGCGCACAGCGCGGCGGCGGCAAGGTGCTTGCGGTCGGCGTGTCCCCAGCGGCCCAAAACGATGTGTCCCGTTAAACCTTTGTCCTGCAAACCATAGCCTATCGATCGCTCCAGCCACAACCACCCATCCGCCTGTCCCGTACGGGAAGGCGGATGGGTGGGCAGGGCAGGAGGGGTCAGCCCTTGGCGGACTTCAACAGGCGGGCGACCGGGACCTGGAGATGGCTGTTGGCGGCGAGCACGTTGCCGGTGAAGACCGGGTTGCGGCCGCCCTCGATCTCGCCGACGAAACCGCCGGCTTCGGTGACCATCAGCACGCCGGCGGCACAGTCCCAGGGAGCCAGGCCGCGTTCCCAATAGGCGTCGAATCGGCCGGCGGCGGTGTAGGCGAGGTCGAGCGAGGCGGCGCCGAAGCGGCGGATGCCCGCGACTTCCTTCATCACCGCTTCCTGTTCCTTCAGGAAGGTGGCGTGGTCGCCGCGGCCCTTGAACGGGATGCCGGTGGCGATCACGCAATCCTCCAGCCGCCGGCGTTCGGAAACGCGCAGGCGGGTGTGGTTGACGAAGGCGCCGGCACCCTTCTCGGCCCAGAACAGCTGGTCGCCGATCGGGGCGTAGATGACGCCGGCGACGATCTCGCCGTTGCGCTCGGCGGCGATGGAGATCGCCCAGTGCGGCAGGCCGTGCAGGAAGTTGGTGGTGCCGTCGAGCGGATCGACGATCCAGCGCGCCTCGGCATCGCTGCCCTTGGACGCGCCGCTCTCCTCCATCAGGAAACCGAATTCGGGCCGCGCCTTCTGCAGTTCCTCGCGCAGGGTGCGTTCGGCCTTCAGATCGGCGGCGGACACGAAGTCCGCGGGCCCCTTGCGCGACACCTGGAGGTGTTCGACCTCGCCGAAGTCGCGGACCAGACCGCGGGCAGCCTTTTCGGCGGCGCGGACCATGACGTTGATGAGAGCGGAGCGGGTGGCCATGGGTGTGGGTGTACCGTTTCGTGCAGGAACCAGAAAACAATACACCGGCCTCCGCGCATGGCGAAGACCGGTGATGGCAGAACCGACCTGGGAAGGATCAGTCCTTCGCGCGCTCGACGTATTCGCCGGTGGCGGTATCGACGACGACGCGGGTCCCGGCCTCGATGTGCGGCGGAACCAGGATCGACACGCCGTTTTCCAGCTTGGCCGGCTTGTAGGAGGAAGAGGCCGTCTGGCCCTTCACCACCGGGTCGGATTCGGTGATCAGCAGCGTGACCTTGCCGGGGATCTCGACGCCCAGCGGCGAGCCTTCATGGCTCTGCACCGTGACTTCCATGCCGTCCTGCAGGAAGACGGCCGGTTCGCCGATGATGTCGCGGGGGATGGCGACCTGTTCGAAGCTTTCCTTGTCCATGAAGGTGAAGCTGTCACCTTCTGCGAAGAGGAAGGTCATCTCATGCTCGTCCAGGCGAGCGCGCTCAACGGTCTCCTGGGTGCGGAACCGCTCGATCGACTTGTTGCCGGTGCGAACGTCCTTCATTTCCAGCTGGATGAAGGCGCCGCCCTTGCCAGGCTGGACGATGGCGGTTTTGGTGATGACCCAGAGCTTACCGTTGTGCTCCAGCACATGGCCGGGGCGCATCGTGTTGGCATTGACCTTCATGGCGTACTCGTGAATTCCAGAATCAGGGCGGCGCGGACCCTACCAGCTTGACCGCCCATAGGCAACGGCGCGGAACGGTAACTGCGGGCGATCCGGGCGATTGGCGGACGATTCTTCGCCGTTTCGTGCCGTGGTACTTTAGAATCCCTCCAGGAAGGAGACGTTTGAAACAGTTTTCCGCCCCCTGTTCACCGTTCCATCCGCACATCCCGGCGGTCGATCGCCGGCCCGGCGATTCTACCACGGGGCGGTCGTGGACGGTAAGCGGGAGCGGTAAAACCGTTGGCCGGACCGATGACGCTGTGACCATTGGCGACCCGGCTTGAGTACGCCGCCCGTGGGTGCTCTGATGCGGTCGCACCCCTTTCGACCGTCCATGAAGAGCGCGCCCGCATGTCCGCCCCGATCCGATCCGCCGAGCTTCCTCCCTGGCATCCCGAGGCGCTTGCCCGCCGTCGGCCCTATCTGGCGGCGCGCGGCCGGGTGCTGAACGCCGTCCGCCGCGTGTTCGAGGACCTCGCCTTCGTCGAGGTCGACACGCCGGCCCTGCAGGTCTCGCCGGGGATGGAGCCGCATCTCCAGGCCTTCGCCACCGAACTGCGCGGACCGCATCCGGACGACCGCCGGCCGCTGTACCTGCACACCAGTCCCGAATTCGCCATGAAGAAGCTGCTGGTCGCGGGCGTGCCGCGGCTGTGGCAGCTGGCGCATGTCTACCGCAACGGCGAACGGTCGGGGACCCACGCGCCGGAATTCTCGATGCTGGAATGGTATCGTGCCGGAGACGGCTACCGCACGCTGATCGACGATTGCCGGGAACTGCTGTGCGCCGGGGCCGAGGCGGGCGGGCGGCGGAGCTTCAGCTTCCGCGGCATGACCTGCGATCCCCTCGCGGTTTGGCGGGTGCTGACCGTGCCGGAGGCGTTCCGGGAGTATGCCGGCATCGACCTGATGGCGACCTATGACGGCAGCCACGATCCCGATCCGACGGCGCTGGCGGCGGAGGCGGCACGCATCGGGGTCGCGCCCCATCATGGCGACCGCTGGGAGGACATCGTCTTCCGCATCATGTTCGACCGCATCGAACCGCATCTGGGCGAGGGCGTGCCCTGCGTGCTGACCGACTATCCGCTGTGCATGGCGGCGCTGTCGCGGCCGAAGCCGGAAGACCCGCGGCTGGCCGAACGGTTCGAGTTGTATGCCTGCGGGCTGGAACTGGCGAACGCCTTCGGCGAACTGACCGACCCGGCGGTGCAGCGCGCCCGCTTCGAGGCCGACATGGCGTTGAAGGAGCGGCTCTATGGCGAGCGCTTCCCGGTGGACGAGGATTTCCTCGCCGCGCTGGAGCACGGCATGCCGCAGAGCAGCGGCATCGCCATGGGCTTCGACCGGCTGGCGATGCTGTGCAGCGGGGCCGAGAGCATCGAGCAGGTGCTGTGGCTGCCGGTCGCGGGGGTGTAGGGGGAAATTCCTCCCTCTCGCCGTCGGTAGGGCAATCTCATGCGGCATAATGGTCTTATAGAAGGGAAGACGTCATTCCCGCGAAGGCGGGAATCCAGCCGTTTCGGTCGCTCCGCACGAACGTTCCCTGGATCCCCGCCTTCGCGGGGATGACGGAAGTCCTTTTATGGGACTATAGATTTCATATGCAATCGCCCTCTCCCCAGGGGGGAGAGGGGATCCTCGGTAGGGGAGAGGGCGAGGTTCCCTTAGAACGTGAACTTCGCCTGCAGGCCGATCAGGTCGATGCTGCTCTTGTAGTCCACATTCAGGTTGCCGCGGCCGGCTTCGGGGCCGGTCAGGTCGTCGGTGAGGGCGACCGACGTCTTCGGGATGAAGACGTGCGAGTACGCGGCATCGACGCGCAGGTTGTCGGTGACCTGATAGCCGGCGCCGGCCGACAGCCAGTAGCGGTTCTGCTCCGGGATGCGGGGGGTGCGGTACTCGACGTCGACCGAGCCCTTGTCGAAGGCGACGCCGGCGCGCAGCGTCAGCTTGTCGGTCACCTTGTAGGAGGTGCCGAGCGCGTAATACCAGGTGTCCTTCCAGTGCTCCTCCGTCACGGAATTGAGCGCCGGATTGGCGACGTTGACGCGCAGTTCGCGGAAGCGCGACCAGTTGGTCCATTGCACGTCGGCCATCACCGCCCAGCGGTCGTTGACCTCGTGGTACAGGCCGATCGAGGCGATGTCCGGCGTGGTCAGATCGGCGCTGATGCTCTGGGAGGGGAGGGCACCGGCGAGCGGCGCCGGCAGGCCGGTGAAGGAGATGGTGCCGGTCAGCGAGTGCTTGACCGCCGAGCGGTAGGCGAGGCCGACGCGGGTGCCCTTGACCGGTTCGATCAGGGCGCCGAGCGTGAAGCCCCAGCCCCAGTCGTCGCCGGTCATATCGCTCTTCACGTCCAGCGAGCCGGGACGGCCGAGGCGGCTGGCGCCGAAGTCGGACGCCTGCGACAGCTTGGCCTTGGCATACTGGACCTGCACGCCGCCGCCGATGGTGATCATCGGGTTGATGCGGTAGGACACCGACGGCGCGAAGTTGTAGGTGCGGAGATCCGAGCGGATGCCGTGATAGCGGCCGATCCAGTTGTCGCCGTAATCGGTGACCAGACCCCAGGGGCCGTTGGCCGACAGACCGACCTTCAGGTCGTCGTTGATCGAATAGACGAAGTAACCGGCCGGAACCAGCGCGTCCTGGGCGATGTCGCCGGGCGAGGCGTTGCCGCTGATCGCGGTGCCGCCCAGGCGCCGGGCGCGGGTGGCGCTGGCGCTGTCGACCTTCGACTTCACGATGACGCCGGTGGCGGTCTGCACCGCCTCGATCCCTGTCACCAGACCCATGGTCGCCGGATTGTAGAACATGGAGCTGGCGTCGCCGTTGCCGCCGGCGGTCACGCCGGCATAGGCGGTGCCCTGGCCCGATACGCTCTGCTCCTTCAACGCGAAACCGGCGGCGAACGCGGTCGAGGCGGTCGCGATCGGTGCGGTCACCGCGATGGCGGCAGCGGCGGTCATCAGGCGTGTCTTGAGCGTCGTCGGAGACATTCGTTCCTTCCCCCAATTGTGTTATTGACGCAATGATACACAAACTGACGCTTACGTAAAGGGCCGCCCGCCACTTTTTGTTGGCTACACAAGCAGTGTTGCGGGCCTGCATCGGTTTCGGAAGTCGGAAAAGGGAGAAAGGGGTGCGGCGCGGCCACCGGAGGCAGCCGCGCTTACGTCCCCGCCCCCGTCACGGCGGCGAGATTATCCAGGGAATTCAGTGGAAAAAGCGGCGCGATGGCCGCCGTTGCGGCCCGGCGCGGTCAGGCGATCCAGGCGGTGGCGGCGGTGAAAAGTTCGCGCAGGATGTTGTGCTCGTCGCTCCACACCAGCTTTGCGGTGATGACGATGGAGGCGACGACCAGCATCGGGCGCACGACTCGGGCGCCGTTGCGGATCACCATGTGGGCGCCGGCCTGGGCACCGATATACTGCGCGACGCCCATCAGCAGGCCGACCGTCCACAGCACATGGCCGCCGGCGATGAAGAACAGCAGCGAGGCCACGTTGCTGGTCAGGTTGAGCACCTTGGTGTGGGCGGTCGCCTTGCGCAGGTTGTAGCCCAGCAGCGAGACGAAGGCGATGGCGAAGAAGGTGCCGGTGCCGGGCCCGAAGAAGCCGTCATAGAAGCCGATGCCGGTGCCGATGCTGAGCGCGAAGGCATGCTCGCCGATGCGCTGATGGGCATCGACGTCGCCGGCCTTGGGCGACAGCAGCAGATAGATGGCGATGCCGATCAGCAGGATCGGGATGACGTCGCGCAGGAAGCTGGGATCCAGCATCTGCACCAGGGTGGCTCCGGCCCCGGCGCCGATGAAGGTGCAGAGTATCATCGTGCGCATGGAGGCGGGATGGACCTCGCCGCGGCGGACGAACTTGATGGTGGCGGACAGCGAACCGAAGCTTGATTGCAGTTTGCCGGTGGCCAGCGCTTCGGCCGGGGACAGTCCGGCGGCCAGCAGGGCCGGGATGGTCAGCAGGCCGCCGCCGCCGGCGATCGAATCGACGAAGCCGGCCAGCAGGCCGACGGCGAACAGGATGCCCAGCGACTCGGGCGTCAGAAGGTCCATGATTTTGGGGAAGTCCAGGTAATCGGCCGGCTTAGCCGGCGAGTGCGGCCTCGATGGCGGCGTTCAGCGCCCGGACTCCGGCGCCGGGACCCTGCGGATGACCCCAGACGGCGTTGACCACGGCCAGGAAATCGGCGCCCGCGGTGACCAGCGGCGCGCAATTCTCGGCGGTGATGCCGCCGATGGCGACACAGGGGACCTCCATCAGCTCCGACCACCAGCTCAGCAGCTCCGGCTCGGCCTTGTATTCGGCCGTCTTGGTGCTGGTGGGGAAGAAGGCGCCGAAAGCGACGTAATCCGCCCCTTCCTCGCCTGCGATCATGGCGAGATGGCGGCTGTCGTGGCAGGTGACGCCGACGATGGCGTCGTTGCCCACGATCTTGCGGGCATCGCGATAGGGCGTATCGGACTGGCCTACATGGACGCCGTCGCAGCCGGCCTCCCGCGCCAGACGCGGATGGTCGTTCAGGATGAAGGCAACCTCACGTTCCTGCGCGATGGGGCGCAGGACGTCGCAGGCGCGGCGGATGTCGTCCTCCGAGCAGTCCTTGAGGCGGAGCTGCACGCAGGCGACGTCGCCGGCATCCAGCGCTTCCTCCAGAAGCGGCGCGAACGCCGCCGGCTCCAGGGCCGGCGGCGTCACGAGGTACAGTCGGCAGGCGGCAGGTTCCGCCTGCGTCGGCTTTCCCTTGGCCAAGTGTTACTCCCGGCCCTGGTAGATCTTCATGATCCGGTCGAGCAGCTTGAGGGCATCCTCGCGCGGGCGCTGGAAGGCGTTGCGGCCGATGATCGAGCCGTTGCCGCCGCCGTCACGGATGGCGCGGGCGTCCTCGAACACCGCGTCCTCGCCCTTGGTGGCGCCGCCGGAGAAGACCACGATGCGGCGGCCGTTGAAGGCGCACTGCATGATGTGCTTCACGCGCTCGGCCTGGGTGCCGATGGCGATCTGCTTCGACTCGTAGACCTTCTTGGCTTCCGGCTGCTCCAGATGGGCCGACGGCAGCTTCACCTTGATGATGTGGGCGCCCAACAGTGCGGCCATGTGGGCGGCGTAGCCGATCACGTCGATGGCCAGCTCGCCGTCCTTGGTGACGGCGCCGCCGCGCGGGTAGGACCACAGCACGGTGGCGAGGCCGTAGGACTTGGCCTCCTTCGACAGCTCGCGGAACTCCTCGTACTGGGAGTACATGGCGTCGGAGCCGGGATAGATGGTGAAGCCGATGGCCGATGCGCCGATGCGCAGCGCGTCCTGGACCGAGGCGGTGACGGCCTGGTCGGCGGCTTCCTTCTGGGTGGACAGCGAGTTGGCGCTGTTCATCTTCAGGATCAGCGGGATCGAACCGGCGAAGGTGCCGGCGCCGGCCTCCAGCGAGCCCAGGGGAGCGGCGTAGGCGTTGCAGCCGGCGTCGATGGCCAGCTGGTAGTGGTAGTGCGGGTCATAGCCCGGCTCGTTCGGGCCGAAGCTGCGGGCCGGGCCGTGCTCGAAGCCCTGGTCGACCGGCAGGATCACCAGCTTGCCGGTGCCGCCGAGCTTGCCTTCCATCAGGATGCGGGCGAGGTTCGCCTTGGTGCCGGGATTGTCGCTCTCGTAGTTGGCGAGAATGTCTTTGACGCGGCGCGTGAGCTTCATTGTGGCTCTTCCCCTGGGGCATTCTTGGAAATGGCGCCGTCTTAGCCCGTATTCGGCCGCTTTGCAACGGCGGGAGGGGCATAAAGCGGCCATTTGCCACGCCTGAACGGCCTAGGGCCTGCGGCGGGGGGAACCCGCGGGGGGTGGAATGGCTCGGCCGGAGGGGTTAGGGCAGAAGAGAACTGACCACGGTGTAGAGGCCGTATCCGGCCCCGCCCAGCACCGCCCAGGACCCGGCGGTCAGCCCGACCCAGACGGCGACCAGCCGCAGACCGCGCATCTTCTCCGGCCGGGGATCCGGGCTGTTCCCCATCCGGTCGGATGACCGGCCGTTTGCGGCCTGCCCCGGATGGTGCGGCTGCGCGATGGTCTGATCCGGCGTGGTCAGGGAGGTGATGCTCATGGGTGGCTCTTCCGGCATCGGAGGGAGAGTGCGGTGTCACAAAAATATCCTTACGTGACGTTACACCACCTTTGCGCGGCGAGGCTGTGCGAAAAAGCGGTAGTCCGGACCTAAGCCTCGGCACGACTTTCGGCCCAGCCATTGGCCTGTGTCAGCCAGTCGCGGCATAGCGCCTCCAGCAGGACCGGCCGGGTGGAGCCATGACTTTCGGCGGCGAGGTCGAGCAGGGGTGGGCAGGCGGTCAGCAGCGCGGCGCCACGGGCCGCGGCGATGGCCGCCAGACGGTCCGCCGCCTCCGTGCGTCCGGTGAACAGCAGGGCCCGCACCCCGGCGGCCAGCGCCCCCTGGGCCTCGCCGGCGCGGTCGCCGCAATCGAGCAGGCCGGTCACCTCCAGGCCGGGGAAGGCCCGGCGCACCCGCGCGATCAGGTCGAGCAGCCACAGCGCCCCGCCCGCCGGCGGCGCCATCAGGGTGAGGGCGGCGCCGGCCGAGTCGGCGACCGCGGCGGCGGCCAGCGCGTCGGCGAGGCCGCGGACCAGGATGGGGCGGATGGGGGACGGGGGGAATTGCGGGGCGGCGGGCATGGGCGGCGGCGGGGCGGGGCAGGGTGGCGGCTGGGCGGACACTCTAGCGGCGGGTGCGACGGGGCTCCAGTCCTCAGCCGGTTGAGAGAATTGAGGCAGGTCAAACCCAGGGATGGCGGTCCCGGAGTATGGTCAGTCACAACGGACAGCAGGCCGGGGCACCGGCGTCCGTTTCATTGGAATACCTCCCCCGGGAATGCCGCGATGATGGAATACAAGGGTTACAAGGCCCAGATCGACTTCGACAACGACGCGGGCGTCTTTGTCGGCGAGGTCATCAACACCCACGACGGCATCACCTTTTCCGGCCGGTCTGTGGACGAATTGCGGGACTCCTTTCGGCGGGCGGTCGACGATTACCTCGATTTGTCCTGCGACATGGGGGGCGAGGGCGAACAGCCCTTCTCCGGACGGCTGGCCATCCGCATCAACCCGATTCTGCACCGCGCCGTCGCCGACTGCGCCGCGCGGGAGGGCAAGAGCGTCTCCGCCTGGATCGCCGAGTGTCTGGGCCGTGCCGCCGGCGTGACCGATGTCAAAGCCGGATGATTTTTCGCAAAACGCAACGCAGCTTGCGTACGAAGGGGCGTGAGTTTGGCGAAACGCTTGGATTGCGCATTCACGTAATCATAGCAGAGCAACGGCTCCATCCCGTTTTGCGATTGGCACCGTCCTTGCTGTGAAGTCCCCGATCTAAAGGGGGGACTTCCTCATGAGCGGACTGAAACTGACTCTGCGAACGAAGCTGTGGACACTGGTTGCGCTGGCCGGGGCCGTCAGTATCGCGCTTGCCGCCGCCGCGCTGTGGTTGAACCAGCGCAGCACGCTGGAGGATCGGAAGGAAACCCTGCGCTCCGTCGTGCAGGCCGCCCATGGTCTGGCGACCGGCTACGAGGCCGAGGTCAAGGCCGGCCGCCTGACCCGCGATCAGGCCTTCGACCGGTTCAAGGCCAACATCAACACGATGCTCTACAGCGGCAAGGACTATCTGTTCGTCATCAACATGAGCTATCAGACGGTCATCCATCCGGTCCGGCCGGAGTCGATCGGCAAGGACATGCGGGACCAGAAGGATGCCAACGGCGTCTATTTCTCGCGCGAGATGGTCGACACCGCCAAGGCCAAGGGCGAGGGCTTCGTCTATTACAGCTATCCCAAGGCCGGCGGCAGCGAGCCGCTGCCCAAGCTCAGCTATGTGAAGATGTTCGAGCCGTGGCAACTGGCCATCGGCACCGGCGTCTATATCGATGATCTGGACGCCCGATTCGCCAGCAGCCTGTGGACCATGGCGGCCTTCGTCGGCGGGTTGGTGCTGCCGGCGGTGGCGCTGATCGCGCTGGTCGGCAATTCGATCAGCCGGCGCATCCGCCGCCTATCCGATGCCATGCGCTCGCTCGCCGACGGCAACCTTTCCGTCACCATTCCGGAGACCGAGGGCAGCGACGAGTTGGGTGACATGGGCCGGGCGGTCCAGGTGTTCCGGGTCAATGCCGAGGCTGCCCGCCGGCTGGAGGCCGAACAGGCAGAGGCCGCGCGCCGGGCGGTGGAGGAAAAGCGGCAGGCGATGGACCGGCTGGCCGCGCAATTCGAGGGGACGGTGGGCGGCATGATCCGCTCCGTCTCCACCACCACCGACGCGCTGGGCCAGAAGGTTCGGGCGATGTCGCACGCCGCGGAGCAGACCAGCCAGCTGGCCGGGATCGTGGCGAGCGCCAGCGATGGCACCGCCGCCAACGTGCAGACCGTCGCCGCCGCGTCGGAACAGCTGTCCAGCTCCATCGTCGAGATCGGCCGGCAGGTGTCGGAAGCCAGCCGCGTCGCCGGCGAGGCGGTCGGCATGGCGCAGGAGGCCACCGGCCGCATCGGCAGCCTCGCCGAGGCGGTCGAGCGGATCGGTACGGTCGTCGGACTGATCAACTCCATCGCCGGGCAGACCAACCTGCTGGCGTTGAACGCCACCATCGAGGCGGCGCGGGCCGGCGAGGCCGGCAAGGGCTTCGCCGTCGTGGCGAGCGAGGTGAAGGCGCTGGCCAACCAGACGGCCAAGGCCACCGACGAGATCGGCGGCCAGATGAGCGGCATCCAGGCGGTGACCGGTCAGGCGGTGACGGAAATCCAGAAGGTGTCGGCGGTGATCGAGCGGCTGAGCGCCATCGCCACGACGATCTCCGCCGCGGTCGACCAGCAGAACGCCGCCACCGCGGAAATCTCCCGCTCGGTCCAGCAGGCGGCATCCGGCACCGGCGAGGTCTCGTCCAGCATCTCCGGCGTCACCGCCGCGTCGGACGAGAGCGGCCGCACCGCCCGCGAACTGGTCGAGGCGCTGGGCAAGCTGACCAGCGAGGCGGCCGGGCTGAACGCGAAGGTCGGCGACTTCCTGGCGACGGTGCGGGCGGCGTGACGGGAGGGCATCGGCTTGCGAATGCCCCCTCCCTAACCCTCCCCCGCTAACGCGGGAGAGGGGACTGCCGCTGCACTGCAATTCCCTCCCTCTCCTGCCGAAGGCGGGGGAGGGAAGGGCATAGGCGCTAACATACCGGCTTCCTTATGAAGGGAGCCGGTATGTTTTCGGTCTGGCGTTTTCGTCGTCGGGGCGG